>NZ_AP038773.1:0-325357 GCF_047159485.1 Krasilnikovia sp. MM14-A1004
AGTTGAACGAGTGCCCCGAGGTTGGGCCTCCGGTTGGGGGTCTGGTTTTGGTGTGTGGTTGTTCTTTGAGAACTCAACAGGGTGTTTGATAAGCCAGTGCCAATTGTGATTGTTTGTCCCTGGCCAATCATTTGATGGTTGGTGGGATTCCTTTGGCAACATTTTGTTTGTTGCCGGGATGGGTTCTCTAAAAGGTTTTTGTTGGAGAGTTTGATCCTGGCTCAGGACGAACGCTGGCGGCGTGCTTAACACATGCAAGTCGAGCGGAAAGGCCCTTTCGGGGGTACTCGAGCGGCGAACGGGTGAGTAACACGTGAGTAACCTGCCCCATGCTTTGGGATAACCCTCGGAAACGGGGGCTAATACCGAATATGACTCCGGGATGCATGTTCTGGGGTGGAAAGTTTTTCGGCGTGGGATGGGCTCGCGGCCTATCAGCTTGTTGGTGGGGTGATGGCCTACCAAGGCGACGACGGGTAGCCGGCCTGAGAGGGCGACCGGCCACACTGGGACTGAGACACGGCCCAGACTCCTACGGGAGGCAGCAGTGGGGAATATTGCACAATGGGCGGAAGCCTGATGCAGCGACGCCGCGTGAGGGATGACGGCCTTCGGGTTGTAAACCTCTTTCAGCACCGACGAAGCGAGAGTGACGGTAGGTGCAGAAGAAGCGCCGGCCAACTACGTGCCAGCAGCCGCGGTAAGACGTAGGGCGCGAGCGTTGTCCGGATTTATTGGGCGTAAAGAGCTCGTAGGCGGCTTGTCGCGTCGACTGTGAAAACCCGCGGCTCAACCGCGGGCCTGCAGCCGATACGGGCAGGCTAGAGTTCGGTAGGGGAGACTGGAATTCCTGGTGTAGCGGTGAAATGCGCAGATATCAGGAGGAACACCGGTGGCGAAGGCGGGTCTCTGGGCCGATACTGACGCTGAGGAGCGAAAGCGTGGGGAGCGAACAGGATTAGATACCCTGGTAGTCCACGCTGTAAACGTTGGGCGCTAGGTGTGGGGGGCCTCTCCGGTCCTCTGTGCCGCAGCTAACGCATTAAGCGCCCCGCCTGGGGAGTACGGCCGCAAGGCTAAAACTCAAAGGAATTGACGGGGGCCCGCACAAGCGGCGGAGCATGCGGATTAATTCGATGCAACGCGAAGAACCTTACCTGGGTTTGACATCACTCGAAAACTCGTAGAGATACGGGGTCCTTCGGGGCGGGTGACAGGTGGTGCATGGCTGTCGTCAGCTCGTGTCGTGAGATGTTGGGTTAAGTCCCGCAACGAGCGCAACCCTCGTTCGATGTTGCCAGCGCGTTATGGCGGGGACTCATCGAAGACTGCCGGGGTCAACTCGGAGGAAGGTGGGGATGACGTCAAGTCATCATGCCCCTTATGTCCAGGGCTTCACGCATGCTACAATGGCCGGTACAAAGGGTTGCGATGCCGTGAGGTGGAGCGAATCCCAAAAAGCCGGTCTCAGTTCGGATCGGGGTCTGCAACTCGACCCCGTGAAGTCGGAGTCGCTAGTAATCGCAGATCAGCAACGCTGCGGTGAATACGTTCCCGGGCCTTGTACACACCGCCCGTCACGTCACGAAAGTCGGCAACACCCGAAGCCGGTGGCCTAACCCCTTGTGGGAGGGAGCCGTCGAAGGTGGGGCTGGCGATTGGGACGAAGTCGTAACAAGGTAGCCGTACCGGAAGGTGCGGCTGGATCACCTCCTTTCTAAGGAGCACCTAGCCCGTGAAAGCGGGCCAGGAGCCCGCGCTGCCCGAGTGTGGTGGCGGGGTGCTCGATGGCGGAGACACTGGCCAGTCATGGGTTCCGGCAACGGTCGGCCCTCCTAGTACACGCCCTCCTGGTGGGGGTGCAGGAACGGTGGGGTCGGTGCGGCCGGGGTCAGGCGATGAACACCCTGTTGGGTCCTGAAGGAACAACCAGGCCCGCACGCCGCGTCGAGCGGTGAGCCGCGTGTGACGCGGCGCGGGCGTCCCGGCCACGTGGGTGGCGGGGCCGGCCCGGTGGGCCGGGGGTTGGGTTTTCAGCGCCAGGCGCAATCTGTGGGGCATACCGGCCGCGGTGGTGGTGTTGGTGTCCCGCGTGGGGTTGTGGGTTGGTTGTTGGTTGAGAATTGCACAGTGGACGCGAGCATCTTGTTTTCTGTGGTTAAGTTGTCAAGGGCGAACGGTGGATGCCTTGGCACCAGGAGCCGATGAAGGACGTGGGAGGCCGCGATAGGCCTGGGGGAGCTGTCAACCTAGCTGTGATCCCAGGGTGTCCGAATGGGGAAACCTGGCACGAGTCATGTCGTGTCACCATCATCTGAATTCATAGGGTGGTGGGGGGAACGCGGGGAAGTGAAACATCTCAGTACCCGTAGGAAGAGAAAACAATAGTGATTCCGTGAGTAGTGGCGAGCGAAAGCGGATGGAGCCTAAACCGGGTGTGTGTGATACTTGTCAGGGGTTGCATATCCGGGGTTGTGGGAGCCACGTGCCGTATCTGACAGTGCGGTGGAGAGTTACAAAGTTGCACGTTAGTCGAATGGTGTGGGAAAGCCAGCCGTAGACGGTGAGAGCCCGGTAGGCGAAAGCGTGTGACCTCTTTGTGGATTTCCCGAGTAGCGGCGGACCCCTGTAATCTGCCGTGAATCTGCCAGGACCACCTGGTAAGGCTGAATACTTCCTGGTGACCGATAGCGGACGAGTACCGTGAGGGAATGGTGAAAAGTACCCCGGGAGGGGAGTGAAATAGTACCTGAAACCGTTCGCCTACAATCCGTCAGAGCCTTTCGGGGTGATGGCGTGCCTTTTGAAGAATGAGCCTGCGAGTTAGTGGCACGTGGCGAGGTTAACCCGGGTGGGGTAGCCGTAGCGAAAGCGAGTCTGAAGAGGGCGTTGAGTCGCGTGTTCTAGACCCGAAGCGGGGTGATCTAGCCATGGGCAGGTTGAAGCGTGGGTAAGACTGCGTGGAGGACCGAACCCACCAACGTTGAAAAGTTGGGGGATGACCTGTGGTTAGGGGTGAAAGGCCAATCAAACTCCGTGATAGCTGGTTCTCCCCGAAATGCATTTAGGTGCAGCGTCGCGTGTTTCTTGCCGGAGGTAGAGCACTGGATGGTCTAGGGGGCCCACAAGCTTACCGAAATCAGCCAAACTCCGAATGCCGGTAAGTGAGAGCGCGGCAGTGAGACTGCGGGGGATAAGCTTCGTAGTCGAGAGGGAAACAGCCCAGATCACCAGCTAAGGCCCCTAAGCGTGTGCTAAGTGGAAAAGGATGTGGGATCGCATAGACAACCAGGAGGTTGGCTTAGAAGCAGCCACCCTTTAAAGAGTGCGTAATAGCTCACTGGTCAAGTGGTTCCGCGCCGACAATGTAGCGGGGCTCAAGCACACCGCCGAAGCTGTGGCACTCACACAATAACTTCGCTGACCGGCTTGACTGGTTGGTGCAGGTGTGTGGGTGGGTAGGGGAGCGTCGTATGGCGGGTGAAGCGCCGGGGTGACCCAGGTGTGGACGCCATACGAGTGAGAATGCAGGCATGAGTAGCGAATGAAGGGTGAGAAACCCTTCCGCCGGATGACCAAGGGTTCCAGGGCCAGGCTAATCCGCCCTGGGTGAGTCGGGGCCTAAGGCGAGGCCGAGAGGCGTAGTCGATGGATAACGGGTTGATATTCCCGTACCCGCGTAGGAGCGCCAGCGATGAACCTCACTGTGCTAACCATCCGAACTTGCTGATCCCTTCGGGGTGAGGTGAGGGGGGTTGGGATCCTGGTGGGTAGTAGTTGAGCGATGGGGTGACGCAGGAAGGTAGCTGATCCCGGCCGGTGGTTGTGCCGGGGTAAGCGTGTAGGCCGTGCCATAGGCAAATCCGTGGCACATGAGGGCTGAGACGTGATGCCGAGCCGATTCAGGTGAAGTCAGTGATCCTATGCTGCCGAGAAAAGCCTCTAGCGATGTTCCGAGCGGCCCGTACCCCAAACCGACACAGGTGGTCAGGTAGAGAATACCGAGGCGACGGGCGAACTGTGGTTAAGGAACTCGGCAAATTGCCCCCGTAACTTAGGGAGAAGGGGGGCCGGACGCGTGAAGCCCCGTGCGGGTGGAGCGTGGTATGGCCGCAGAGAGCAGGGGGAAGCGACTGTTTACTAAAAACACAGGTCCATGCCAAGTCGTAAGACGATGTATATGGACTGACGCCTGCCCGGTGCTGGAACGTTAAGGGGACCTGTTAGCTCTTCGGGGCGAAGCGGAGAACTTAAGCGCCAGTAAACGGCGGTGGTAACTATAACCATCCTAAGGTAGCGAAATTCCTTGTCGGGTAAGTTCCGACCTGCACGAATGGCGTAACGACTTCCCCACTGTCTCAACCACAGGCCCGGCGAAATTGCAGTACGAGTAAAGATGCTCGTTACGCGCGGCAGGACGGAAAGACCCCGGGACCTTTACTATAGCTTGACATTGGTATCTGAATGCAATTGTGTAGGATAGGTGGGAGCCGGTGAAGCTCGGACGCCAGTTCGGGTGGAGGCAATCTTGAAATACCACTCTGTTGGATTCGGGTATCTAACTTGCGGCCCTGATCGGGTCGAGGGACAGTGTCTGGTGGGTAGTTTAACTGGGGCGGTTGCCTCCCAAAGGGTAACGGAGGCGCCCAAAGGTTCCCTCAGCCTGGTTGGCAATCAGGTGTTGAGTGTAAGTGCACAAGGGAGCTTGACTGTGAGACTGACAGGTCGAGCAGGGACGAAAGTCGGGACTAGTGATCCGGCACTTGCGTGTGGAAGCGGTGTCGCTCAACGGATAAAAGGTACCCCGGGGATAACAGGCTGATCTTCCCCAAGAGTCCATATCGACGGGATGGTTTGGCACCTCGATGTCGGCTCGTCGCATCCTGGGGCTGTAGCAGGTCCCAAGGGTTGGGCTGTTCGCCCATTAAAGCGGTACGCGAGCTGGGTTTAGAACGTCGTGAGACAGTTCGGTCCCTATCCGCCGTGCGCGTTGGATACTTGAGAAGGGCTGTCCCTAGTACGAGAGGACCGGGACGGACGAACCTCTGGTGTGCCAGTTGTCCCGCCAGGGGCACGGCTGGTTGGCTACGTTCGGAAGGGATAACCGCTGAAAGCATCTAAGCGGGAAGCCTGCTTCGAGATGAGGTATCCCACCACCTTTGAGTGGGTAAGGCCCCCAGCTAGACGACTGGGTTGATAGGCCGGAGATGTAAGCCAGGTAACTGGTTCAGTCGACCGGTACTAATAGGCCGAGGGCTTAACCACACCAAACAATGTGCTCGACGCGTCCACTGTGCGATATCTCAGCGAACAACCACCCCCCCGAACACACACCCAACCCCGACCCCGGAAACCGGGGCGCGGCGGGTCGTGAGGGGTGGGGGTTGGTGACGCTGGCAGATGTGCCGGTGGTCATAGCGGAGGGGAAACGCCCGGTCTCATTCCGAACCCGGAAGCTAAGCCCTCCAGCGCCGATGGTACTGCACCCGGGAGGGTGTGGGAGAGTAGGACGCCGCCGGACCAAAACCACCAGTGAGGGCCGCCCCCAACAAGGGGCGGCCCTCACTGCTATCCACACACCCCCACGGCTGCACCCGCGTCCGGTGCGGCCGGACGGCGTCACACCCTCGACGCAGCCGCACCGACAAAACGAAGAACAAGGCAGAGCAAGCGATCAGGCAACGCGACGGGAACGCAGCCGCTGGGGCGGCACGCCGGCCGCGGTCAGCTGGCCTCCGACCGCCGCTGAACAGTTCTCCATCGACACGGCGACGTGGTGATCGTCGGCCAGGTCGCAGAGGGCGGCGAGGGTGCCGAGGTTGATCGAGTCCATGGCGGACACGTCGCTCAGGTCCAGAACGAGGTGGACCGGTCGGACCCTGCGTACCGCGTACACGAGGATCTGGCGCAGGGTGGCTGCGGTATCGAAGTCCATCGCGCCGTGCGGCTGCACGACGAGACTGCCATCCGCGCCCGTCTGAACATCGACCGAAGTGTTTTCCACCGGTCTGCCTTCCGTCACCGCGCGTTTGCCGGGCGGCCAGACTACGACGACTTTCTACGTCCGTCGATAGCCGGAAGGATGAATTGCGGCAGGGCGCAGGCAGCCGAGTGCGGGGCCGCCTGCGCCCTTGACCGATTCTCCAACCCGCGCCGCGGGCCGGGATCCGCCACGGCCCGGGTCCGGACTGGCCGGGAACCGGACCGGGTTCAGCCGGGGACGTCTGCCCAGGTCAGCGGGATGCTGCAGCGATTGCGTCGCGTACGGTGCGGGCGTCGGCGGGGGTGCCCAGCGGATCCGGGAACGTGCCGTAGGGCCTGACGTAGACGGGGGTGTCGCGCTGGGTGCGCCAGTTCTCGGCGAGTGGTCCAACGTCGACGGTGTCGTAACCGATGGCGTCGAGGAACTCGGTGACGGTGCGCTTGGCGGCGGGGTCGTCGCCCGAGATGGGCAGGGCGGTCCGGTCCGCCGCTCCGGCCGGGCGACCCAGGGACGCCAGGTGCTTGAAGTAGATGTTGTTGAAACCCTTGACCACGTGCGCGCCGGCGAGGTGGCGCTGCAGCAGTTCGCCGGTGGTGGTGGAGCCGTCCTCGAGTTCCGGGAAGACGCCGTCGCGGTCGGGGTAGTAGTTGTTGGTGTCGATGACCACCTTTCCGGCCAGCGGCTCGGCGGGGACATCGCGGTACGCCCGCAACGGGACGGTGACGATAACGATGTCGCCGGCGGTCGCCGCCTCGGTGGCGGTGCCGGCGCGGGCCCGCGGGCCGAGCTCGGCGACCAGGTCTTGCAGTGTCTCGGGGCCACGGGAATTGCTCAGCACCACGTCGTAGCCGGCGGCGACCGCCAGTCGTGCCACGGTCGAGCCGATCAACCCGCTGCCGATGAGTCCGATTGTCGTCATGTCAGCGCGAACCTCCCGATTGGCCTCGGGATTCCGTCTCACCCCCGGGTCGTGACGGGCGGCACATGCCGCCGGGAGAGCAGCGGCGGCATGCGGGCCGACGATCCAGCCCTGCGCGACGCCGCGTCGAACGGAACCGGCTCGGCCCGTCGCGGGTGGCGGGGCGGGGAGGTTGACGCGCGGACATCCGCGACCCGGCCGGGCGGTTGCGGGGGCGGGAGACGTCAGCCGCCGAAACCGGCGGCGAGGAAGAGGCCGAGGCAGAGCGGCGCCAGCAGGATGCTCGTGACCACAGCGCGCATGCGTACGGCGGTGCCGCGGGCCGCCGCCATGACCAGCGCGATGCCGAGTACCGCCTCGATCGTCGCGGTGGCCGCGGCGTCCGGGCGCTGCACGTGGTCAGCGCGCCACCACAGCAGGGCCTCGGCCAGCAGGACCGCGCCGGGCATCGCAGCGGCGACCGCCGGCCACCGCCATGCCGGGTCGTGGCTGAGACACCCGGCCGCTCCGAACACGGATCCGGCCAGAACGCCGAACGCCATCCAGATCAGGCTCGACGGTGCCCACAGGTTCTGCGGGCTGTCGTGCAGGAGCGCGATCGCGGCCGCGTAGTTACGCGGGTACGGCCACGACGAGCAGCACAGCCCCGGCGAGCGCCGCACGGGCGGGGCCGGTACGGAGCAGGCGGCCGACGGCGAAGGCCGCGACCGCCCACACGGCGCTGGAGTTCGCCAGGTTCGCCCACGGGTAGGGCAGGTGTCGCTGCATCAGCAGGTCGCCGGTGCCCAGCAGGATTCCGCCGCCCACGGCCACCGGCAACCAGGCCCACGACCCGACCTTGATCACGCCATCATTCACGGCGTCGAGCCTCGCAGCAGCGTGCGGCCCGCACATCCGCCCCAGGGCAGATCAGCCCCGCCCCGGCCTCCACCGGGTGGCGGAGTCCGTCGATTGCGGCCGTGACGTGCGGTTGCCGTCCTTCCCCTAGGGCGCCGAAGCTGCGGGCTGACACGCACACGACCGTCGCGGGCTGTGCGGCTGTAATGGTGTGCCGTCGTAGCCGTCGCGCGTGCGAACGAGCCGCTGGATAGGCGTCGGAACGGTCGGTCGTCGAGTGTGGGGGCTGAGTCAATCCTGGTCTGCGCGGCGGGCGCGGCGTGCGTCGTACTGGCGGGCCGCGCGTGCGTGAGCGGCCGCGACCAGGTCCGCGACGCGGGTTCGGGTATGCGGGCCGGGATTGAGGACGCAGACCCAACCGGCCGTGGCGTACACGGGGTGGGGCAGCAACTGGTCGAGGACGGTGTAATCCCACCTGTCGGCGTGCGCGGGGTGCTCGGCGGGGGCATACCCGACGGTCTCGGTGAACAGATCCCGGCCCGGGTCGATGTTGAGGCGTACGACGTCGGGGCGGTGCAGCTGGGAGGCGGTGTCGAAGCCGGGATAGTCGTTGATGACCAGCGTCGCGAACGGCATGCGCCGGTCGGCGGGTGAGTCGCCCTGCGGGTCGTAGAAGAAGAATGAATCGCCCCGGGCCATTTCCGGCGCGCCGTTGTCTGCGCCGGCGCGGACCACGAGCACTCCCGGCAGCGCGGTGATCAGGGCGGTGACCTGTTGCTCGATAGCTGTACCCATACCCTTGAACCGTACCGTTGAACTTGCTATTGAGGCTCCGGGTCGGGATGACGTGGTCGAGTCCTCCTCAACCCTCAAACGGGGAGGGTGTCGTGCGGCCGGTGGATCTCGCTCGCGGGGCCGGCATCTCCGCTCAGGCCGTTCGGGACTATGAGCGGGACGGGCTGCTGCCGCCCGCCGAGCGGTCCGCTTCGGGCTATCGCCGGTACACCGACGTGCACGTCCGGGCGCTGCGAACCTATCGGGCGCTGATTCCCGCGTACGGGTATGCGGCGGCCCGGGAGATCCTGCGAGCCGTGCACCGTGCCGATCTGGATACGGCCCTGCGGGTCATCGATGCCGGTCACGCCGGACTGCAGCGCGACCGCGAAACCCTGGACGCGGTTGCCGCGGCCGTGGCGCGGCTCACCGCCGCGAGTGGGGACAGGGACCGGGACGGCGGTCCGCAGGGACGGGAGCGCGACCCGGGCGCGGCGGTGACGGGGCCGTTCAGCGTCGGGGAGCTCGGCCGCCGCCTCGGGCTGACCGCGGCGACGCTGCGCAAGTGGGAGCGGGCGGGGATCGTGCGGCCGAGCCGCGATCCGGCGACCGGGTACCGCCGGTACGCGGCTGTCGATGTCCGCGACGCTGACCTGGCGCATCTGCTGCGCCGGGGCGGATATCCCCCGGCTCGCATCGCCACCGTCCTGCGGCACCTGCGGGAGGCGGGGGACCTGGCGGCGCTGACCGCGGCGCTCGCGGACTGGCACGCCCGGGTCGCCGAGCGGGGCCGTGCGATGCTCACGGCCGCCGCGCACCTGGCCGGGTATCTCGACAGTGGTGGAGCCTTCCGGGCCGGAAGCAGGGCGGAGCCCGGATCCGGCGACGTCGCCGGTCAGGAGGACAGGGCTCGCCAGCCGTCGTAGTCGTGGACGGCGATGCCGTTGAACGCGGGGGCGCTGCGGGTCGCTCCGTCGACCCGGGCCAGTGCGTCGCCCAGCGCGGTCGCCCCTTCCTCGACGAAGGTGCAGTACGAGCAGTCGGCCAGTGGCCGGGTTTCGGCGCCCAGCCGGACCCGCTTGCCCGCGGCGGCGCCGCGCGTCAGCCAGTCCCGGCTCACGTCGTAGATCGAATTCGGTCCGGTGCCGCTGTCCCGGTAGCTCATCACGGTGACGGCCGAGGCCCGGCGCAACGTCTCGGTGGCGAGGTTCTTGCCGGAGATCGTGATGGTGCCGTACCAGAACGGGACGTCGACCTCGACGGCCAGCGGGCCGGCATCGCGCAGCCGCTGCAGCAGGGTCAGGTAGGCGTTGGCCGTGGCGTTGCGGTTGGTGTTCCAGGCGGGCAGCAGGTACGGCTCGACGTCGATGTGCAGGCCGGCGAACAGCTTGGTCGCGGTCACCGCCTTCTGCCAGGCCAGGGCCGAGGCGTGGTCGGTGCTCCAGGATTCGTCGCCGCCGAGTGCGCTCAGCCGTACCCCGGCGAGGTCGGCCTGGCGCTTCAGCTCGCGCAGCCGGGGCAGCGAACCGTCGGTGGCGACGGTGGTGTCGACGTACGTGAAGATCTCGGTCACGTCGTGGAGGGTTGCCCACGACACCACCTCGGTGGGGTCGGCGTCGCTCCACAGCCACATCGCCCGGGTGCCGGGTGGTGCGGGTGCGGCGCCCGCGCTCGCGTTCGCTCCGGAGGCGGTCAGCAGAACGCCGGCCAGCAGCGACACCAGCCATATCCGCGATCCGCGGCTCACCGCACCGCCTCCTTCTCTGTCACGCTCCGCCAGCCCGGTTGCCGGTAGGGCGAGAATCGGCAGCCGAGCGGGGTTCATGAGGTGTCGGTCGCCACAGGCGCCCGGCGGGATGATCACAGAATGCATTCTGTGGCGCAGGCCATCACCGCGGTCCGTCAGGACGCCGCGGGCAGAGTCGATTGGTGCGGCAATCGGAAGCCCAGCCCCCCGAACCGGCGGCGGCGACAGCGGCGACGGCCAGTTCCGGACGGCAGCTCGGCGCGACCGCCGACCAGCTGCGCGGGGTGGCCGGGCGCTTCTCTGTGCAGCAGTAGCCGGGGTGCCCCTCCGGCTCCATCTCCCGGATGAGCAGGGCATTCCGATTGGCGTGACGCGGCTATCCTCGGCAGTCGCGAAGGTGGAGAGGCGGGCGTGATGGACACGGCTACGGTGGTGTTCCTGGCCATCGGTGGCGTGGGCGTCGCCGTGCTCGCCCTGGGTCTGCTCGGTGCCGAACTGCTCCAGTTCGGGCATCCCGGTGTTGACGGGCCGGTCTCCACCGAGTCGGTCGCGGGGTTCGTGGGCGCGTTCGGGTTCGTGGGCGCGATCGCCAGTGAACTGCTGGACGCCCGTACCCCGCTGATGATCGTGGTGGCCGCGGCCGTCGGCGCGGCAGCGGCGCTGCCGGTCGCCTACCTCGCGGTGCGGCTGGGCCGCGCGGCCCGCACCATGCGGACCGACGGCACCCCCACCCGGCACGACATGGTCGGGACGCTCGGGGTGGTGGTCACCCCGATCCCGGACCAGGGGTACGGAGAGGTCCGGCTGCGGATGGGCGGTCAGCCGGTGAAGGTCAACGCCCGCGCGGATCAGCCGATCCCGATCGGCGCCCACGTCTTCGTGGTCGAGGCGCCGAGTGACACGAGTGTCGTGGTCGAACAGACCAGTGCCCTGCATCAGAACTGAGAACAACCCCAAGGACGTTCAGTGACCCCTCTGCTTGTCTCGATCGGCGGCACCGTGCTGCTGGTCGTTCTCGTCGTGCTGTTCATCCTGTCCCGGATCAAGGTGGCCGGGCCCAACGAGGCGTTCATCGTGACCGGCCGCAAGGGCCGCGCGGTCCAGGCGGCCGACGGCACCCGCGCCACCGACCTGTCCGGGCAGAAGGTCGTCATGGGCGCGTCGGTGTTCGTCGTGCCGATCGTGCAGAAGCTGCAGTCGCTCGACCTGTCCAGCCGCCGCATCCACGTGGAGATCACGGGCGCGGTCAGCAAGCAGGGCATCCGGGCCAACCTGCAGGGCGTGGCGATCGTCAAGGTGGGCGGCACCGAGGACGCCATCCGGGCGGCCGCGCAGCGCTTCCTGCACCAGCAGTCGGAGATCGAGGAGTTCACCCGCGAGGTGCTGGCCGGTGCGCTGCGTTCGATCGTCGGGCGGCTCACCATCGAGGAGATCATCCGGGACCGGGCCGCGTTCGCGTCGGCGGTCGCGGAGGAGGCCGAGCACTCGATGACCAACCAGGGTCTGGTGCTCGACACGTTCCAGCTGCAGGACATCATCGCGGAGGGGACGTACCTGCAGGACCTGGGACGGCCGGAGGCGGCGCGCGTACTGAAGGACGCGGCCATCGCGGAGGCCCGCGCCCGGCAGGCGGCCGAGCAGGAACGGCTGCTGGCCGAGGAGGCCATCGCCGAGGCGAACCGGAACCTGTCCCTCAAGCAGGCCGCCATCCAGGCGGAGATCGACGCGGCGAAGGCGAAGTCCGCCGCGGCGGGCCCCCTCGCCCAGGCCGAGCGCGACCAGGCGATCCTGGCCGAGCAGCAGAAGGTGGCCGAGCGCAACGCCGAACTCAAGCAGCGCCAGCTGGACACCGAGGTGCGCAAGCCCGCCGACGCGGCCCGGTACAAGGTCGAGCAGGAGGCGGAGGGTGCGCGGCAGGCCGCGATCCTGCGCGCGGACGCCGAGCGGCAGGCCACCATCGCGGCCGCGCAGGCCGCCGCCGAGCAGGCCCGGCTGACCGGTGAGGGTGAGCGCGCCCGGCGGGCGGCGCTGGCCGAGGCCAATGCGATCGAGGGTGCCAAGGAGGGTGAGGCGGAGCAGCGCCGGCGGACCGCGATCGCGGACGCCACCGAGCGCGAAGGTGCGGCCGACGCCTCCGCCATCCAGGCCCGCGGTCAGGCCGAGGCCGAGGCGATGCGGGCCAAGGCCGACGCCTTCTCCGAGTACGGCGAGGCCGCGATCCTGGACCTGCTGGTGCGTGTGCTGCCGCAGGTGGTGGACGCTGCCAGCCGCCCGATGAGCGCGATCGACAAGATGACCGTCATCTCCACCGACGGCGCCTCCACGCTGACCAAGTCGGTGGCCAGCAACGTGGCGCAGGGGCTGCAGCTGGGCACCGACCTGACCGGGATCGACCTGAGCGCGCTGCTGGCGCGGCTGGGTGCCTCCCGTAACGGCGGCTCGGCCCCGGCCGTGGAGTCCAAGCCGGCCGAGTGATCCGGTGGGAACCCGGGGCGGCGCGCGGCGCTGCCCCGGGCTTCTTCTGGAGTCGTCCGACCTTTTCGTCGGGCGCCGATCGGGCAGGGCGCCGTCGTCCTGATCAACTGGTACGCCTGTCCGAAAGGACGAGCTGCAACCTGGCCGCAACCGAGCCGCACCGCGCATGCACCTCACAACCCCGAATCTCGTTCGAAGGCCGGCCGAAGCGGGCGGGCTGATCGGGGGAGATCGCGTGGAACGCACGACAACGTGGCCGTCCGGGTCCGCAGCCGAGCCCGGGGCGTATCCCGAAAGCGCCGGTACCCGCCCGAGCGTCCCGGTCGCGCTGGCGCGGACGGGCGCGTTCGCCGCCGTCTACGCGGTCGCCTTCGTCGCCGGGCGGGCGACCGTGATCAGCGGCAGTTCCCTGGCCCTGCTGTGGCCGGCCGCCGGTGTGGCGATTGTCTGGTTCTGTGCCCAGCGTCGGTCCCCGATCCGGTGGGTGGATGCGCTCGCCCTGGCCACGATCGGGTTCGTCGGCAACGCGGTCACCGGCGCGGGACTCGGCCTGAGCGCGGTTCTCACCGTGGCCAACATCGTGAACGTGACGGTCTTCGTCGCCCTGCTCGGCCGCCGCCACCCGCACCTGTGGGGCGGCGGCGGTACGGCGCGGCTCTCCACTCCCAGGGAACTCGGCGGTGTCATCGGGATCGCCGCGGTCGCCGCGGTCGTCAGCGGCACGCTGGTGTGGGCGGAGGTCTGGCTGGTCGGTGGAGCGTTCGGCGGGCACGCGTTCACCGCCTGGGTGACCCGGCAGGTCGCCAGCACCATCGTGATCGGCGCGGCAGGGCTGTGGTTCGGCCCCGCGATCAGCGCCTTCCGGCAGCGGCACGGGTCGGTGGCCGGCTGGTGGCGCGACGCGGACCGGGAACTGCGGGCCATCCCCGCCCTGCGGGTCGTCGAGTACCTGGCCGTGTCGCTGTGCTCCGTCGGCGCGTACCTCGTCGGGTTCGTGTACGACGACGGTCTGCCGCTGGCCTTTCCGCTGATCGCGGTCACCGTGTGGGCGGCCATCCGGCTGCGTACCGGATTCGTCGTCCTGCAGACCATCCTGCTCGGTGGCGCCGCGGTGCTGTTCACCATGCACGGCGAAGGCCCGATGGCGGCGGTCGCCGACCCCCAGATGCGCGCGTGGCTCGCCCAGCTGTTCGTGGTCCTGGTCTCGGCGGTCGGGCTGGCCCTGGCCCTCGGCCGCGACGAGCGGGCCGAGCTCATCCGGGAACTGGCCGCGCAGAAGGAGTTGGAGACGCAGCACGCCGCGCTGATGAGCGCGGTCATCGACTCCATGGCCGACGGCCTGTCCGTCATCGACGCCGAGGGCCGGGTCGAGTTGCGCAACCCGGCCGGCGTACGCCTGTTCGGGTCCGGGAACACGGTCGATGAGGCGACGCGCCGGGTGCGTCACCTCGACGGCTCCCCGGTCACCGGCGAGACCCTGCCCTCCGCCCGCGCCCTGGCCGGCGAGAAGGTCGAACCCGTCGACGTCCTCGTCACCGACGCCGACGGGCATGACCCGCGCATCTTCCGGGTCTCCGCGACACCCCTGTCCGCGGCTTGCGGGGCCCGGCGCGCAGTCGTGCTGTTCCACGACGTCACCGCCGAACGCCGCCACCGCGACCAGCTCGCCGGGTTCGCCGGGGTGGTCGCCCACGACCTGCTCAGCCCGCTGACCGCGGTCGAGGGGTGGACGGAGGTGGCCGCCGAGGCGCTCGACGCCGCTCCGGAGCACCCCGCCCTGGACCGGTCCCGCGACAGCCTCACCCGCGTGACGCGCGCCGCCAACAGCATGCGTGGACTGATCAACGACCTGCTGACGTACACGACAGCCCGCGACGTGGAGCTGGCCCGGGTCCCGGTCGACCTGACCGGCATGGTCGCCGAGATCGCCGCCATCCGTACCGATGCGGCGGTGGCCGCGGGACGGCCGGAGCCGCAGGTGACGCTGGGCCGGCTCGACCCGGTGCACGCCGACGTCGGCGCCATCCGGCAGGTGCTGGACAACCTCATCGGCAACGCCGTCAAATACACCGCGCGCGGTGTCACCCCGATGGTGACCGTCACCAGTGCCCGCCGCGACGGCATCGTGGAGATCACCGTCGCGGACAACGGCATCGGCATCCCGGCCGGGCAGCACGAGGTCATCTTCGACGACTTCCACCGCGCGCACCTCGGCTCCGGCTACGCCGGTACGGGCCTGGGGCTGGCCATCTGCCACCGCATCGTCACCCGCCACGGCGGCACCATCACTGCAGAGGACAACCCGTTCGGTGGCTCCCGCTTCATCTTCACCCTGCCCGCCACCGACCCGCCCGGCGCCGACGACGGGGAGCAACTGGTCTCTCTCAACCTGCCCACGACGCCCGCGCCCACCCACGCCGACAAGGTCACCGCGCTCGCGGCGTGAGCGTCACTGCTGTCGCTGCGCCTCGAAGTGGTCCTTCATCGACGGGTAGTAGTCGTCGAAGCTCGGCATGGGCAGGCCGTCGCGGGCGGCCACCAGCGCGTCCAGGTAGAACTCCCAGCCCGGGCCGATCTCGCCGACGCCCCCGGTGTCGGTCAGCCGCTGGGTGAAACGCAGCTCGGTCACGCCCGCGGTCTCGGTGAGCACCATGTCCAGGTACCAGTTGCCGTGCTCGCTCACGGTGGACAGGGCCAGGCGGTGCGGTGGGTCGCACGCGTCGACGGTCATGTCCATCCAGGGGTGGCCCTCCTCCTGGACCATCTGGACCTTGATGGTGTGCCCCGGTGCCCCGTCGCCCTGCCACGGGCCGAACCAGCGGGCCGTGCGTTCCGGGTCGGTCAGGCTCGCCCAGACGTCGTCCACGGGCGCACGGAACGTACGGGTCAGCACGAGATCGTTGCCGAACAGTCGGCCGGTGGGTGTGGGGCTCATGCGGTCTCCTTCTGGGATCGGTCGGTGGCCCGGGATCGGTCGGCGCTCGTACGCCGCTCGCGGCGGGTGCGATAGACCTCGGTCTCCAGCGCGTCGAGGCGGTGGTGCCAGCCGGACGGGCGCGTCAGGCGCTCCAGCCACCCGGCCAGCTCGTCGAGCGGTGCGGTGACCAGTGCGTACATCCGGTGGCGGCCGTCGGCGGTGTCGCGTACGAGGCCGGCTTCGCGCAGCACGCGCAGGTGGCGGCTGACGGCCGGCCGGCTGATCGCGAAGCGGTCGGCGATCTGCCCGGCGGAGAGCGGTTCGTCGCGCAGCATCAGCAGGATCTCCCGCCGTACCGGGTCGGCGATCGCGCCCGCCACCTCGTCCACGCCGGAAGCGTAACCTCTTGGTTACGCGTCCGCAAATCTCGTTCTATGGTGTGTGGCATGGCTTGCCGCATTACTGAACTCGTCCTCGACGCGCGCGACCCCGACCTGCTCGCCCGGTTCTGGTGCGAGGTCCTCGGCTACGTCCAGCTGGACCGCACCGACGACGGCGACATCGAGATCGGCCCCGCCGGCGTGGGCTTCGGCGGCGCGCAGCCCACCATCGTGCTCAACCGCAGCGACGAGCCCAGAACGGGCGGGCTGCGTCTGCACATCGACGTCAACCCCACCGACCGCGACCAGGATGCCGAGCTGGAGCGACTGCTCGCGGCCGGTGCCCGGCCCACCGACATCGGGCAGACCGGCAACGAGAGCTGGCACGTGCTCGCCGACCCCGAAGGCAACGAGTTCTGCCTGCTGAGGCAGCGGATGTCGCCGGTGTAGTGGGCTTGCGCGGCGCTGACATCATGCGCCCATGCACAAGCGTGGATCCATGGTGCGCCTGCTGGCGGGCGCCTGCACCGGACTGATGCTGGCGGTCGCATCCCCCGCGCACGCGGCCGCGCCGAGCGTCACCGGCACGCCCGCCTGCCATCCGGATCCCGAGGCCGGCGGAAGCTTCAGCGACCTCGACGGCGACGGCGAGGCCGACACCGTGGTGGGCATGCCGGGCTACGACGCGCATGCGGGCGCCATCGACGTTCGCGGCTCGAAGGGCCCGGCGCGGGTCATCACCGCCACGATGGTGGGCGGTGGCCGGAACGCGGCGTTCGGCACCGCCATCGCGATGGGCGACCTCGACCGCGACGGGTGCGCCGATCTGGTCGTCAGCGCACCGGGTCGAAAAGACGTCGGACGGGTGTACGTACTCTTCGGCGGTGTCGGCGGTATCGACACGGCGCACATCCTCACCCTGCCGCGCGGCGCGGGCGCATCGAGCGGGTTCGGCCAGGCGCTCGCCCTGGAACGGCGCGGCGAGGGCAGAAGCATGGTGCACGACCTGTACGTGGGCGCGCCCAACGCCACGGTCCGTGGCCAGCAGGGAGCCGGTCAGGTCTACCGCTACACCCTGCGGCCCGACCGTGCGAAGCGGGTCGTCGCCACACTCGGATTCGTCCGCGACCAGGACTCCCCCGGGGTGCCCGGTGTGTCGGAGAAGGGCGACCACTTCGGCGCGGTTCTCGCGGCCGCGTGGAACGGCGTCCTGGTCGGCGCGCCGGACGAGAGCGTCGGCTCCGCGCGTGGCGCCGGGGCGGTGTGGTTCCTGGGCGTCGACAGGAACGGCGCGCCGGCGCAGACCCAGAGCTGGACGCAGGACAGCCCGGGGGTACCGGGCGGCGCCGAGGCCGGGGACCACTTCGGGGCGTCCCTCTACTCCGGAGGGTGGACCACGCTGATCGGCATCCCCGACGAGGACGAGGGGGACAAGCGCGACAGCGGAATGGTCCAGGTGCTGCACCGAAGCCAGTACAGCAAGGGATTCCAGCCGGGACCGGCGATCACCCAGGATTCGCCCGGCGTCCCCGATGTCAGCGAGGCCGGTGACCGCTTCGGCGCCGCCGTCGCGGTCGGCGCGGACCTGTTCTGCCGGGAGTCGTCCGACTCGGCGATCGGAGCCCCCGGCGAGGACGTGGGCCAGGTCCAGGACGCGGGCACCGTCACGCTGATCGCAGACGCCGACGCCTGCCCCGCCCGAGTGGTCCGCCAGGGCGCCGGACTCGACGAGGAAGCCGAGGCGGGCGACCAGGTCGGTGGAGTGCTGCGCATCGCCGTCGCGGGCAACCCCGACGTGGATGAGGGCTACGCCGACCGGCTCCTGATCGGTGTGCCGTCCGAGGACGTCGGCGGGGTTGCCGAAGCCGGGCTGGTGCAGCCGCTGGTCGACACGCTTCAGCCGTTGCGCAGCAGGATTCTCGTCGACGGAGGGTCCGTCCCGTTCCTCACGTACTCCGGGGATGCGTCGGGGCTTGCGGGCTACGGCTCGGTGCTGAGCAGCCCCAGCCGCTGAACGGCGTTCGGTGGCCGGCCCGGCGGGGCCGGCCACGATGCGCGACGCCGCCCGGCCGAGTGTCGGGAAAGGCGCGCGCCTGGCTGCCAGGGCCTCGGGTAGCCTGTTGAAACGGCGGGCCGCTAGCTCAATGGCAGAGCTGTGGACTTTTAATCCATAGGTTCGGGGTTCGAGTCCCCGGCGGCCCACTCCAACCCCCGGTAAGAGCGGCAATAGTGCCGCCTCGCCGGGGCCCCAGCGGCGCCGTACAGCAGCGGGCCGCCGACGGCAGTGGTCAAGGGACCCCCAGCTTCTTCAGCGCCGCGCCGCACCTGTTGCGGGGCGGCTGACCAAGGGAAGATCTGGCCTCAGTCGTCGCCGGGATAGCGGATGCGCACGTCTCACACGTCCGGGATCAGCGTCGTGACGCAGAACGGGTGGCCCGCCGGATCGATCAGGACACGCCAACGATCGGGCGCGGGCTGCTCGGTCGCCTTCCGGGCGCCGATCGCCAGTGCCTGCTCCTCAGCGGCGTCGAGGTCGTCAACAGCGAGTTCCAGGTGCAACTGCTTCGGGATGGGACCACTCGGCCAGTCGGCGGCCCGATGGTCGTCAACGCGTTGGATGGTGAGCAGCACACCCGCACCCTTGAGTGCGATGAAGTCCCCGGACTCGAAGAACACGTCGAGACCGAGTAGCCGCTGGTAGAAGCTGGCGAGTGGCGAAGGGTCAGCGGCGTCCAGGGACACGGCTGCCAGCCGGGCGATCGCAGTCATGGGCACATCCAACCCGATCAGAAGCTGGGAAGCTGCCCCGGCATCGGCACCGTGCCGCACGGGAGACCCAACCCGTCCGTGCTCACCATTCAGCCGAAGGTCAATCGGGCGTTCTGCCGGTGACGGCACGGCACCGGCAGGCGAGGGGTAGTGCCGCGCCGCACCACGGACGTTGCAGCTCCCGGCGCCGGCCGTACGACGCCTCCGGCGGGGAATCTTCGACAGAGTCGGCGCTTCGGAAGCCCGTTCGGGCGCTGGTGGCCAGGGGCGGGGTCGAACCGCCGACCTTCCGAGCGTCGGGCGGACATCCGAGCGCGTTCAGCCTTCAGGAGACCTGACGCATACGTTGCTGCAGCGCGGGTTCCAGCTCGCTGCCGTAGGCGTTGTCGAAAATCAGTTTCTGCACGTGTGGCGGGAAGATGCGCCGGACATCTGGCTCCCACAAGCTTCCGTTACCCGGTCCGACGACCTTGACGGGATCTGCCAGACGCACGGCGAGCGGCATCGAAGACCCGGAATCAGGCTCCCCATTCCCGTGTGCCGTGCTGCACAGCGCCCACACGTACGCCGTCCTCACCTGCGGTAGGGCCGACACGGCGGGGGGCTCGGTGCCAAGGATGCGAACCGCGCAGAACAGCCGACCAGTAGTTCCCAGCGGCGCGTCCGGATCCTCGAAGCCCTCCAGGGCACGAACCACTCGGGCGTTCAGTTCATTACGCACGTCGACTGCAGGCTCATCCTCGGTGAGACGCCAAGGCTGCAGCCATGCCACGCAAGCGCCGGCCGCCAACATCAGCACCGTGGCACCGGCGATCCACGCCATGCTGATCTTGCCGACGGGTACCAGGTTGATCGTGCTGGCGGGCCGTCGTTTTTTCACCGCGCGAGCCTAGAACCGGCGGGCCATCCACGGGCCAGAGGCCAAGTCCCCGTACGGTCACGAACGGGCAGCAATGGGCACCACCCTGGACCTATGAGCTGCCCTTTTGGTCAAGCCGGGCTCCGCCGGACGATCTTCCAAACTGAGAGTGCGGGCCGGACCCTCGGCAGGATGGCGAGAGCTTGTCATGCGGTGCCATGATCCGCTCATGGAGCACTACGTTCGCCCGGATGACGCCGACGACTCGGAACCGCTGCCATCTCGCCAACGGGAGCCGCTGCACCAACGGCTCGTGCGCTGGCTTTCGGCTGTGGTCGCTGACCGACCTTCTTCCGGGCAATCGCCGAACTTGATACGCAACTGGGACGGAACCGGCACGGTCGTCTCCAGCAGTCATGGCGGCGGCGGGGGCGGTGCCTGAAGTAGCCGAAATGCTCATGCGCCCGACCCCATCCTGACCCCCAACGGAGCGCAACGGCCCGGGCCTCTTGACGATCTGAGCGGCGGAGCCGACCACCCTGCACAGCTCTACGGATCACAAGGTCTGCGGTGGCGGTACAGCGACGTCAGCAGCCGCTGCGCATCGCCGCCGACGACACGACGGAATAGATCTCCACCGAGAACCGAGCGAACGGTATTACCGGGACCCGTCGCGGGCAGGCGGGTCGGTGACGATGCGGTCGCGGCCGGCGCTCTTGGCGGCGTACAGGTTGGCGTCCGCGCGGCGCAGCAGTTCGGTCTGCCCGTCGCCGGGTCGGCTGAAGGTCAGTCCGATGCTGGCGGTGACCGGCAGCGTGCCCGTCAAAGGGGTCCAGTCGTTGTCGCGGATCGCGGTGCGCAGATGTTCCAGCCGGGTAACCGCGGTCTCCACGGTGGCGGCGGGCAGGACCAGGAGGAACTCCTCTCCACCCAGTCGGGCGGCGAATCCTCGTTGGTGGCGGCGTTCCCGTGGCGCGGTGTCGCCCAGTGGCTGGTCCACCACGGCGGCCAGCAACTGGGCCAGAACCTGCAGGACCTGATCGCCGGCGTGGTGGGAGCAGGTGTCGTTGATGCGTTTGAAATGGTCCAGGTCGATCATGGCGGCGGCGAGCGTGCCGGACGTGTCGCGCAGCAGGGCGGGCAGTTCGGCGTCGACGAACCGGCGGTTGAGCAGCCCGGTCAGCGGGTCGCGTACGGCCTGGGCGCGGGCCCGTTGGCCGGCCTTGCGGGCCTCGGTGGTTTCGTAGATCGCCTGCATGGTCTGTGCTCGGGCGTCGCGTTCGGCGGAGAACAGGGCAATCGCCTCGGAGTGGAACGCCTTGTGACAGGCGAACGCCTCGGCATACCGGCCCCGCGCGGCCAGGAGTTCGGCCTGCTCGCCCTGGGCCTGCACCAGCCTGCTGGCCAGGCCCCGTTGCTCGCACAGTTGACGGCACACCACGAGGGTCGCCTCCGCCGCATCCAGGTCGCCCTGCCGCCGGTACGCCTCGGCCAGTGCCAGCAGGCAGGACGCGCGGCCGTCGATTTCCTCGTACTGGTCGGCGCCGGCATCGTCCAGCGCCGGTTGCAGCACGGCCACCGCGTCGGTGAGGCGGTCCGCCTGCAGCCATACCCTGCCCACGGTGTCCCGAGCGCAGTAGTCCAGGCGAACCCCGTGCTGTTCGGCGAGGGCGAGCATGGTGTGCACAGCGTCCAGCGCCGCCTCGTTCTGCCCGGCCTGGTATTCGCAGTAGGCGAGATTGTTGTAGACCCGGACGCGGCTGAAGGGGCGGCCCACCGCGGCCGCCAGTGCCGCCGCCTCACCGAAGCGGGCGCGCGCCGCCACGAAGTCGCCACTGCCGCCCAACGCGTTCGCCAGCGCCATCACGCACTGGAAACGCAGGTGGTCGCCGGCCTGCTCGCCCAGGTCGTCGACGGCCTGCATCGACCGTACGGCGTGCTCCAACGACAGCGGCAGGTCGCCGAGCTGGCCGAAGAAGGCGGTCATGTGGAAGTGGCTCATCGCCAGTACGAAATGGTCGGTGTGGGCCGCCGCCCACCGGTTGACCGTGCGGAAGATCCGGCCGCTGGCCGGGATCTGACCCTGGCAGCCCAGCACGTACCCCTGCGTCAGCCGGGCGCGCATCTGCAGATCGGTACGGCCGAGCCGGCGCGCCGCGGCGTCGATCCGACGGGCCTTGGCCATGGCGTCTTCCAAGCTGCCGGTGTCCCAGTCATGCCGCTCCAGCACGGTCAACTGGGCTGCGAGGTCCTCGGCTGCGCCTTCGACCCCATCGTCCATCGTCACTCCCACGCCACCTGCCGCCCGTACGCCAAGCGCATTCACCCCCTGTCCATCGGCAGCCCAAACCGGTCACTGAGGTGTTTCGCGCTCACCAGCCGGCGGGGTCGGGAGCGCGCGAGCGCGGCGAAACCGCCGACAACGGAAGGCCCAAAAATCTTCGGCCGCGATGTCGAGAAGCCGTGACCGGCTCCGTCCCCGAGGTGAACGCGACGACAATGGTCGCACCAGCACCGAGGAGAATCCCCATGGCCAAGTACCTGCTGCTCAAGCACTACCGCGGTGCCCCGGCTCCGGTCAACGACGTGCCGATGGACCAGTGGACGCCGGAGGAGATCTCGGCCCACATGCAGTACATGCACGACTTCGCGGCCCGGCTGGAAGCGACCGGCGAGTTCGTCGACGGTCAGGCGCTCGCCCCCGAGGGCACGTTCGTCCGGTACGACGGCGAGGGCCGCCCGCCGGTCACCGACGGCCCGTTCGCCGAGACCAAGGACCTCATCGCCGGCTGGATGATCATCGACGTCGACACGTACGAGCGTGCCGTCGAGCTGGCCGGAGAGCTGTCGGCGGCCCCCGGCGCGAAGGGCGAGCCGATCCACGAGTGGCTCGAACTGCGCCCGTTCCTGACCGCGCCGCCGACCATCACGGAGTGACTCCCGCGTGGATGAGGTCCTGATCCGGAGCCTCACACCGGGCGTGCTCGGCATTCTCGTCCGCCGCGGAGCCGACTTCGCGGCGGCCGAGGACGCCGTCCAGGACGCGCTCGTGGAGGCGGTGCGCGTCTGGCCGTCCGACCCGCCGCGGGACCCGAAGGGCTGGCTGGTCACGGTCGCCTGGCGACGGTTCCTCGACGCGACCCGGGCGGACACCGCCCGCCGCCGGCGCGAGGACCTCGCCGACGAGGAACCGGCACCGGGTCCCGTGCCGGCGGTGGACGAGACCCTCCAGCTGTACTTCCTGTGCGCCCATCCGTCGTTGACGCCGGCGTCCGCCGTCGCGTTGACGCTGCGGGCCGTCGGCGGGCTGACCACCCGGCAGATCGCCGAGGCGTACCTGGTGCCGGAGGCGACCATGGCGCAACGCATCAGCCGGGCCAAGCGGACCGTCTCCGGCGTCCGGTTCGACCGGCCCGGCGACGTCGCCACCGTGCTGCGCGTCCTCTATCTGGTGTTCAACGAGGGCTACTCCGGCGACGTCGACCTCTCCGCCGAGGCCATCCGGCTCACCCGGCAGCTCGCCGCCGCGATCGACCACCCCGAGGTGTCGGGGCTGCTCGCCCTGATGCTGCTGCACCACGCGCGGCGCGCCGCACGCACCGCGCCCGACGGCAGCCTCGTGCCGCTCGCCGAGCAGGACCGCAGCCGGTGGGACACCCGGCTGATCGGCGAGGGTGTCGACGTCCTGCAGGCGGCTCTCGCGCGGGACCGGCTGGGCGAGTTCCAGGCCCAGGCCGCCATCGCGGCACTGCACGCCGACGCGCCCACCGCCGAGGAGACCGACTGGGTGCAGATCGTGGAGTGGTACGACGAACTCGCGCACCTGACCGACAGCCCGGTCGTCCGGCTCAACCGCGCGGTGGCCGTCGGCGAGGCCGACGGAGCGCGCGCGGGACTGGCGGCGCTCGCGGAGCTGGACGCCTCGCTGCCCCGCTACACGGCGGTGGCGGCGTACCTCCACGAGCGCGACGGCGATCCGGCGATGGCCGCGCGGATGTACGCCGAAGCGGCCCGGAAGGCACCCAACCTCGCCGAACGCGACCACCTGACACGCCAGGCCGCCCGCCTCAACTCCCACCGCAGTCGCTGACACACCGCGTTTGCACGGACCGTCGATCCGCGTCCGTGCCGCGCTGGGAACGCCGTCAGGCCACGCCGGGCCGGGCGTCGCCGCGGGGCGGATCCGCCGGGCCGTGCGTCTCGACGAGGTCGGCCAGGTCGATTCCGGCCTCGTCGAGGACGCGGTGCACAGCGGCGATGCTGAGCCAGTCGAGCTCGTTCTCGCCGTGCCGGATCCGATACCAGCGGGAGCGGCCGCGCTTGACCACCTCGACGCGCCACGCGCCGTCCGGGGTCTGCATCGCGTACTCGATCACCGCGTCCATCCGGCCGACGCTACGCCGCAGGTCAGCACGGGTGCACGGGCTCAACCGGAACTACCTTGAGGTAATTCGCGCTCGTCGAGGGCGCTGCGGAATCCCGCGACGAGTTCCCGGAGCCGGTCCGGGGTGGCGCCGTCCAGCACCTCCCGCATGAGGGCGGAGGCCACCACGACGCCGTCGGCCGCGCCCGCGGCCCGCGCGGCCTGGGCGGGCGTCGACACCCCGAAACCGATGAGTACGGGCGGCCCGCCCGCGTCCCTGGCGTTCCCGGCCAGCACGAGGGCGCGGTCGTCGAGGGTGTCCCGTTCGCCGGTGGTGCCCATGGTGCTGACCGCGTACACGAAGCCGCGGCTGCGGGCGCAGATCTGCCGTACCCGAAGGGGTGGGGTGCTGGGCGCGACCAGCAGGACCAGCTCGATGCCGTGCCCGGTCGCGGCCGCCTCCAGCTCGCCCAGCTCGTCGACCGGGAGGTCGGGCACGATCAGCCCGGCGACCCCGGCCGCCGCCAACCGTCGGCAGAACTGCGTGGCGCCCGCGTGGACGACCAGGTTGGCGTACGTCATGACGACCACGGGCACGCGGAGCCGGTCACGTACGGATGCGAGGTCGGCCAGGATGCCCTCGACCGTGGCGCCCCGGGCAAGGGCCCGGTCGGACGCGCGCTGGATCGTCACGCCGTCCAGCATCGGGTCGGAGAACGGCAGCCCCACCTCGACCGCGTCCGCCCCGGCCGCCTGACAGGCCAGCACGTACCCGGTCCAGTCCGCGGTGACCCCGCCGGTCATGTACGGAACGAGGCGGGGACGACCGGCGCCCCGCATGGCGGTCTCCAACGCACCGCGCCCCGGCGCCCCCGAGGCGCCGCTCTCGGCGGTCCGCGACGGGGCGCTCATCGGGCCGCCGCCGTCATCAGCGCGGGCATGTCCTTGTCGCCGCGCCCGGACAGGGTGAGCAGCACGGTGGATCCGGTCGGCAGCTCGGCGGTGCCGGCCGCGCGCAGCACCCAGGCGACGGCGTGCGCGGATTCGAGCGCGCACAGGATGCCCTCGGTGCGGGCGAGCCGGCGCAGCGCGGGCACCACCTCGTCGTCGGTGACGGTGACGTAGCGGGCGCGCCGGATGTCACCGAGATACGCGTGCTCCGGCCCGACGCCGGGATAGTCGAGCCCGGCCGCGATGGAGTGGGCCTCGGCGACCTGCCCGTGCTCGTCCTGCAGGACGCGGCTGCGGTAACCGTGGACGATCCCGGAGACCCCGTCGGTCATCGCGGCCCCGCCGGCCGCCTCGACACCGATGAGCCGCGCATCCGTGTCGACGAACCCGGCGAACGTCCCGGCCGCGTTGGAGCCGCCGCCGACACAGGCGACGACGTGGGTGGGCACGGCCGTGGGCAGTTCCGCGGCGCATTGCGCGCGGGCCTCCTCGCCGATGACCCGCTGGAATTCCCGGACCATCCACGGGTACGGGTGCGGCCCCATCACGGAGCCGACGCAGTAGTAGGAGTCGTGGACGGCGGCGACCCAGTGCCGCATGGCCTCGTTGCAGGCGTCCTTGAGCGTCCGGCTGCCGCTGCGGACTCCGATGATCTCGGCTCCCAGCATGGTCATGCGGAAGACGTTGAGTTCCTGGCGTTCGATGTCGCGTTCGCCCATGAAGACCGTGGCGTCGAGGCCGAACAGGGCGGCGGCGGTCGCGGTGGCCACGCCGTGCTGTCCGGCGCCGGTCTCGGCCAGCAGGCGGCGGCGCCCCATCCGGTGTGCCAGCAGCGCCTGCCCCAGCACATTGTTGATCTTGTGGGACCCGGTGTGTGCCAGATCCTCGCGCTTGAGCAGGACGGTGACGCCGAGTTCGGCGGAGAGGTTCGCCGCCGGGGTGAGCGCGGTCGGGCGTCCGGCGTGGACGGCGCGCAGCCGTTCGAGCCGGTGCCGGAACGACGCGTCGGACCAGGCTTCCCGGAATGCCTCCTCGACCTCCGCGCACGCGGCGACCAGCGATTCGGGTACGTAGCGGCCACCGAACTCGCCGAAGCGGCCGCCCGCGACGGGCTCGGCCATCATCGCGCGGGCGGCCGTGGGTGCGGCGTTCACGACTGTCATGTCATCTCCCAGAGTTCTATAACTCTCCGAGAGAGTGGCAAACAGTTCTAGAACTGTCAAGCCTGTCCGGCAGCGCGGGCGTCGAATGCGGCGCGGGCGTCCAGCACGTCGGCGAGGTTGGCCTCCGCCCAGTCGCGAACCCCGCCGAGCAGGGCCACGGCGCGTAACCCGAGATCGGTCAGCGCGTACTCCACGCGGGGCGGGATCGTCGGGTACTGCGTGCGGGTGACCAGGCCATCGCGTTCCAGGGTGCGCAATGCGTGCGTGAGGCTCTTCTGCGTGATGCCGTCGAGGCGCCGGCGCAGCTCGCCGAAGCGCAACGGGCCCTCGCGCAACGCCGGAACGATCAGCACCGTCCACTTGCTACCGATCATCTCCAACACATCCCGCGACGGGCAGGCCCGCAGGTACGCGTCGGCGCCCCCGTGGACGCGCAGGTCAGTCTTGGTATCCATTCAGTACCTATATACCTTCAAGGTGCCTACTTTCCACCGGCTACCGATATGCGAAACGATCGATCACGGCGCGGCCACGGGGGTGCGCGCCATCGTCGCGAGGAGCCGTGATGGGTAGGCAGCAGACCGGGGCCGGGTGGGCGATGACCGGCCGGGTGGTCCTCGTGACCGGCGCGACCAGTGGCATCGGGCGGGCCACCGCGACCGCCCTGGCTGCTGCCGGCGCGACGGTGCTGGTGCACGCGCGGACCAAAGCCCGCGCCCAGTCCGCCGTCGAGGAGTTCAACCGCGCCAGGGGCAGCGCCAGCGAGAGTGCCGGCGCCAGCGCACTGTTCGTTCCGGTGGTCGGTGACCTCGGATCCGTCGCGGGTGTGCGCGACGTCGCCGCCGAGGTGCGACGGGCGGCTCCCGGTGGCCTGCATGTAATGATCAACAATGCGGGGGCGGCATTTCCCCAACGCGGATTGTCGCAGGACGGGGTGGAACGCACTATTGCCGTGAATCACATCGCTGTCGCCGCGTTGACCCGCGAGCTGCTCGGTCTTCTGCGCGACGGGGCCGCCACGGCCGGACGTCCGTCCCGGGTGGTAAATGTGTCCTCATCGCTCGAAAGCCGGGGCAATCCGCACTTGGCGGATTGGTCGTATCCGGACCGGTTCAGCCAATTCCAGGCGTACTGCGACGCGAAATTGATCAACCTGGCGTACAGCTATGTGTTGGCCGCGGCGGTGGCCGGCAGCGGGGTCACGGTCAATTGCGCCGATCCGGGCAGCGTGGCCACCAGCTTCGGGCGTAATGGCGGTGGCTTGTTCAGAGTGATCCAGACGCTTGGTCGCCCTCTGCTGGCCACCCCGGAGAAAGGTGCGCGCACCAGTATCCGGCTGGCCGCCGATCCCGCATTGGACGCCGAAAGCGGAAATTACTACCGGGCGGGCGAACCGTACGCGTCATCCGCGGCATCGCGCGATGCCGCCTTCCAGGAGCTGGTGGGCCGGCGCACCGCGGCGATGCTCGGCGGTGCGCCGGCCGAGGAACTGCGGTGATCAGCGGGAACAGGACCGCCAGGCCAGCCGGTACGTGGTCCCGAAGCTGCCGTCCGTGGAGTCCATCACGATGAAGCTGGTCTGGCCAGGCGCGGTGCCCGCGTCGGCCACCAGCTCGGTGTCGATGGTGAACTTGCGGGCCTTGCCGCACGGGCCGAACACCACCGGATCGGTGCGGTCGGTGACCTGCCAGTCGTCGGCGTACGGGCCGGTGAACGGATGCTCGACCGGGGTGGGCTGCGGATCACCCTGGAACCGGTAGGAGGCCCGCAAGGCGGCCTTCGCCCCGGTCGCCAGGGAGGCGAAGCCCCGGTAGTCGGCCTGGGTCACCGCGTACGCGACGCCGTCGGGCACCTGGAGCTGCACGGTGAGCTTGCACTTCTGGGTCGCGTCGCCGGTCTTCGCGTCGCCGCCCGCCGCCGCGAGATATGCGCTGTAGGTCACCGTGAAGGCCTGCCGGTCGGGGGAGAGGGCCACCGCCACGGTGCCGGGCCGGCAGCTCGACCCGGCCGCGCTCACCACCTCGATGACCACACCGTCCGGTGGGGACGGTGGTGTGGCGAGGGGCGCGATCAGCAGACCGGCCAGCAGCGCGCGCCTCAACGCGTCGCGCCCTGCTCGATTGCGCCACGTAGGCCCCGTCGAGGTGCGACGGGGCCTACGTCAGCGCGGGTAGCGGTCAGCACTGCCGCCACTGGAAGTTGACGAGGGTGTAGACGTCACCCTCGGAGGCACGCAGCGAGATGCTGCTGGTCGCCGACGAGGAACCCGCATCGACCCGCAGCTCCGTGTTGACGTTGAGGCTGCGCGTCACACCGCAGGGTGCCCAGACCAGCGAGGCGGCGCTGGTGATGTCGACCGTGTGCCAGCCGCCGTTGAACGGGCCGGCGAAGTAGTGGTCGGCGTAGTTGTTGTCGGACGACCCCTGGAGGTAGTAGTTGGTGCGCTCCAGGGCCGTGGCGCCCGGCTCCAGGTGTGCCCTGCCCCAGTAGTCCGCGCGGGCGATCGCGTACGTGAAGCCCTGCGGGATGTGCACCAGCAGGTTGACCTGGCAGTTCTTACGGATGTCGGTGGGGTTGCTGCTGCCACCGTCGGAGGCGCGGAAGTTGGAGTAGTAGATCCGGAATCCGGTGTTGTCGGGCTGCATGCTGACCCAGGCCGTGCCGGCGGGGCAGCCGGAGCCGTTGACTGTCTGCACGTCGAGCGTGACCTGCCCGCCCGGAGGTACGGAGTCCTCGGCCTGCGCCGGACTGGGCAGGGACAAGGTGGTGAGAGCGATCGCGGTCGCGAGGGTGAGCAATCTCGCGCCGGCCTGCCTGAAGGTCATGGGGGGTTCCCTTCCTGGGCGTGTCCCGAAGATTACATATCGACCTCAATCAAAGCCTAGGGCGAATGCTAGCGATGGGCCATCGGAACAACAAGAACTTCCCGGAGCCAGTGAAAACTGTTTGGGAATTAGTGATCTTCGGATCTTCTCCTGTGGCATTTATTCGGGCTATTTCCGACTAAATGGGAGGCCCTTGATCCATTTATTGACGACCTTGGGGTGCCCTGCCATTCTGGGGAGTTGATCCATGAATTCATCTGAGGATTCAACATTACACATTGACTGCTCTCGATTAGCTAAATAGCATGGCCGCATCACGGACGCCGCTGAGGCTTTGGAAGGAGTCCTTATGCGCAAGGCGTTGACCATTTGCTGCGCCATGCTTGGGGTGTTGGCGTCGACATTGTTTGCCGGCCCGGCATCGGCGACCGGCTACCTTGATCTCCCCGTACCCCCACCCACCGACCGGATCGTCATCGACGTGGTGACCGTCAACGGCACCGGCTGCCCGGCCGGGACCGCCGCGATCGCGGTGTCACCAGACAACACCGCCTTCACCGTCACGTACTCCGCGTACACCGCGCTGGTCGGTGTCGGGTCGACATCGACCGACTGGCGCAAGAACTGCCAGCTCAACATCGTCGTGCATGTCCCGCAGGGCTTCACGTACGCAATCAGCAAGGTGGACTACCGCGGCTTCGCGTCGCTGGCTCCGGGTTCCAGCGCCATCGAGCGGGCCAACTACTACTTCCAGGGTCAGTCGCAGACCGCGTACATCAGCCACCCGTTCACCGGGCCGCTGGG
Organism: Krasilnikovia sp. MM14-A1004; assembly: GCF_047159485.1. Taxonomy (GTDB): domain Bacteria; phylum Actinomycetota; class Actinomycetes; order Mycobacteriales; family Micromonosporaceae; genus Actinoplanes. The sequence goes on from NZ_AP038773.1 coordinate 29,767, forward strand.
TGACGACTGGCAGACCACCGACGAGGTCGCGGTTGCCGCACTGGTCTGGGCACCCTGTGGGGCGCTGCGCAACCTCAACATCAACACCGAGCTGCGGGCCATGGCCGGCACCTCGGACACCGCACACACCACGAGCTTCATCACGATGGACTCCACCGACGGCGCGATCAACACCACCTACCACTTCGCCTGGGCCAACTGCCCGCACTGACCGCCCGATACGGAGCGGACCGGGCTTGATCCGTGAACCCCGGACCTTCGGGGAACGGCACCAAACCTCGGCGGAAGCCCCACGGGTTAGCCACAGAACGACGGTCGCGCCGGCTGGACAACCCAGCCGGCGCGGCCCCATTTGCCGTGAATGTGATGACAGTCGATGCGCCCCGCTCCACCGCGCGGCCTGTCGCCCGCCGGGGTGGCGCCGGGCGGCCATCCTGTAAGCCATGCCCGAGGCCGCCCCCGCCACCTGCACACCGGCCATCCGCGTCGATGCCGCCGTCAACCGCACGCTGGCCGCCTGCCCGGAGGTCACCGTCGCCCGGTCTGCCACGAAAGCGGACCGGGGGAACGCCGCGCACGCGCCGGACCCCGCGGCCGTGCGGGACTGCGTGGAGGCGGGCGACTGGGAGGGCGCGGCCGAGGCCGCGGCACGGGTGGTGGCGCGACCGCAGCCACTGACCCCCGCCGAGGCGTGGCCCACGATGATGGTGCTCTACCTGCAGGGCGACATGGCCGCCGCGGAATCGGTACTCGCCCGGACCGGCGTGGACGCCGACGTAGCGCAGGGCACGGACGCCGACCGGGCGTTGCTGGCGGCGTGGGAGGCCAGCATCGCCTGGGCCCGAGCGGGCGCGGACGACTGTCGCCGGGCCGTCACGCGCGCCCTCGCGCTGGCCCGGGCGGCCGACGACCCGCGCGCCCTGGCGGCCGCCCACATCGTGCGCGGGCTGTTGGCCGCCGCGCAGGATGACCGGCGCGCCAAGGACCGGCATTACACGCTGGCCCTGGCCGCCGCCGAACGTTCGGGTGACCGTACGTTGCTGTTGCGGGTCCGGGTCAACCGCGCCTCGCAGCGACTCGAGGAGGGCGACCTCGACGGCGCCCGGCCGGAACTCGACGCCGCCGCTGCGGTGCTGGCCCGCCCGGGCCCCGACCCGCACCCGGCGATGGCGGGTATGGCCCGGACCAACCTGGCCGACCTCGCGCTGCGCGCCGGGCGCCTGACCGCCGCGCGGGACGAATTCCGCGCCGCCGCCGCGCTGCTGCAGCGGGCCGGGACGGCCATCGTGGCGTTCCCGCTCACCGGGCTGGGCCAGACCCACGAGCTGCGCGGTGACCTGCAGCAGGCTCGGGCGGCGTTCGACGAGGCGGTGCTCGTGGCCGAGGCGGGTGGCATCGCGGCCGCGCTCGGACCGGCGTTGTGCGGCCTCGCGCGGGTCTTCGCCGCGATCGGCGACCGGGAGGCCGGTCCGACCGCGGCGCGGGCGGTCGCGGTGGCGGACGGCCTGGCCCGGGCACAGGCGTACGCCGCCGCCGGGTGGGCGGCGGCGGCCACCGACCCGGCGGTCGCGAGCAACCACGCGGAGACCGCGATCACGCTGGCCCGCGCCGGTCGCAATCCCGCGACGCTCGCGGAGGCGCTGGAACTGGCCGCGGTCATCGCGCCCGGTGGGACCGCCGAGTCCCTGCTGGCCGACGCGGCCCGGGTGTACGCCGACATCGACGACCCGGTGGGCGCCGCCCGGGTGGCGCTCGCGAGGGCCCGCGCGGGCCTGGGCCGGACCCCCGCGGCCGACCGGGTCCTGGCGGAGCACCGGCTGCGCGCGCTGGGGGCGGATCCGTTCGCGGGCACCCGTTCGCTGTCCGGCGCGGCGGTGGAGGAGCCGGTGAGCGTACGGATGCTCGGATCCTTCGCGGTGCTGCGGTCCGGCGAGGAGGTGCCCGCCGCGGGCTGGCAGAGCCGCAAGGCACGGGATCTGCTCAAGCTGATCGTGGCGCGGCGCGGGCGCCCGTCCACCCGGGAGGCGCTGGGCGAGGCGCTGTGGCCGGGCGCGGACAACGTCGCGAACCGCCTGTCCATCGCGTTGTCTGTGCTGCGCACCGTGCTCGACCCGGAGCGGATGGTTCCGCCGGGGCACTACGTGGTCGCCAGCCCGGCCGGGGTGGCGTACGACCCGCGCACCTTGCGGGTCGATGTGGACGTCTTCCTCCAGTTGGCCGAGGCGGGCGTCGCGGCGGCGAAGGCGACGGCAGGCGACCCGGAGGCGGCGGATGGTGAGGCGCGGCTGCTGCTCGACGCCGCGGCGGCGGCGTACACCGGGGACGTGCTGGACGACGAACCGGATCTCGCGGTCGCGCAGGCGTTGCGGGAGCAGGCCCGCGCCGCGTACCTGACGGTGATGCGCACGCTGGGCGCGGTGTGCGCTCGGGCGGGCGACACCGACGGCGCGGTCCGGTCCTGGCTGCTCGTGCTGGAGCGCGATCCGTACGAGGAGGACACCGCATTGCGGCTGGTCGAAACGCTGATCGCGGGCGGGCGGCACGGCGAGGCGGCCCGCCACCACCGGCTGTACGCGCAGCGGATGGGTGAGCTCGGCGTGGCACCCCGGCAGCTTCCCGCCGTGGATCGGCGCTCACAAATCTGAGGTACGCAGTGGACGGCATACCCTATCCGCCCTATGGGATTTGTATGTGACCTGGCTCACAAACCTGCTGACGTGGGCGGTCGTGACCAGCTACGTTGCTCGCATGAAACGGAGCAAGCGTCTCACCCGGCGCCGCTTCGTCGACTTCCTCCGGGTGTGCACCTGCACCTGTTGAGTTGACGGCGAAGCGCAGCGCACCCGCCGAACGCGTACCAGCCCGTGGCACGGGCTGCGCCGTCCGGTAACGCCGACCCCGCCATCCGCCGGCAGCGCCTCGGGTGATCCCGAGAGCGAGCTTCGAGCACCCGCACGCCGACGGCGCCCGCGTTCACCAGACGACCGCGTCTTCGTCCGACGACCCCGCACGCCCGGTTCCCGACACATCCGACCCCGCCGCGCCCGCCGCGGCGCGATGACTGCTGCCCGAGCCACGCCGACAGCTGCCGAGCCGACCGCTCCGCGGCCGGTGGCTGCCACATATCCCCACGAGGAGAGTTCCGATGAGATTCCATAGATCCGCTCTGGCCGCCGTGCTGGCGGGCGCCCTGCTCGTCACCTCGGCACTCTCGGGCTGCGGCGATGCCAGCAGCGCGGCCGACAGCAAACAGGCCACCGAGCTGCGCTACCAGGGCTGGGTGGGGCAGGTGACGCTGCCGGAACTGGCGGCCGACCTCGGGTACCTGGGCGACGTCAAGCTCAAGTGGATCGGCAACACGATCAGCGGCCCGCAGGACATCCAGGCCGCGACGACCGGCGACATCGACTTCGGCGGCGCGTTCAACGGCGCCATCGTCAAGCTCGCCGCCTCGAAGGCGCCGATCAAGGCGGTGGTCGCGTACTACGGCGCCAACAAGGACACCTTCAACGGCTTCTACGTGCTGGACAACAGCCCGATCAAGAGCGCACGGGACCTGATCGGCAAGAAGATCGGCGTCAACACGCTCGGCGCGCACGCCGAGGCGATCACCAAGACGTACCTGGCCCGCAACGGCCTGACCGACGCCGAGATCAAGCAGGTCGAACTGGTCGTCGTGCCCCCGGTCAATACCGAACAGTCGCTGCGCCAGGGCCAGATCGACGTGGCCTCGCTCAGCGGGGTGCTGCGCGACAAGGCGGTCGCCCGCGGCGGAGTACGCGCCCTGTACACCGACTACGACCTGCTCGGCGAGTTCAGCGCCGGCAGCTACGTGTTCCGGCAGGACTTCATCAAGAAGAACCCGGACACGGTACGGGCGTTCGTCACCGGCGTGGCCAAGGCGATCGAGTGGTCCCGCACCACGCCCCGCGCGGAGGTCATCGCCCGGTTCGAGAAGATCATCAAGGCGCGCGGCCGCAACGAGGACACCAGCACCCTGCAGTACTTCAAGAGCTACGGGGTCGCCGGGCAGGGCGGTCTGATCAGCGACAAGGAGTTCGCCACCTGGATCGACTGGCTGGACCGGGCCGGTGAGCTGAAGGGCAAGCAGGTCAGCGCCGCCGACATCTACACCAACGAGTTCAACCCGTATGCCGCGAACGGGGCGGCGAAATGACCGCCAAGATCCAATTCGAGGACCTCGGCAAGTCATTCCAGGCGCGCGGCACCACGGTCACCGCGCTGCAGGACATCAATCTCACCGTACGGTCGGGAGAGTTCCTGGTCATCGTCGGTCCCAGCGGCTGCGGCAAGTCCACCCTGCTCGACCTGCTCGGCGGCCTGACCGAGCCGACCAGCGGGCGGATCCTGGTCGACGGCGTCGAAATCAGCGGCCCCGGCCTCGACCGTGGCGTGGTGTTCCAGCAGTACGCCCTGCTGCCGTGGCGCACCGCGCAGAGCAACGTCGAGTTCGGCCTGGAAGCCAAGCGGGTCCCCCGGCGCGAACGGGCCGCCCGGGCGCGGGAGTACCTGGACCTGGTCGGGCTGTCCGGCTTCCACGACCGGTATCCGCACGAGCTGTCCGGCGGCATGAAGCAGCGGGTGGCCATCGCCCGCAGCCTCGCGTTCGACCCCGACGTGCTGCTGATGGACGAGCCGTTCGCCGCACTCGACGCGCAGACCCGCGACGGGCTGCAGGACGAATTGCTGCGGATCTGGGAGAAGACCGGCAAGACCATCGTGTTCATCACCCACGGCATCGAGGAGGCCGTCTACCTCGGCCAGCGGGTCGCGGTGATGACCTCCCGGCCGGGCCGGATCAAGCAGATCGTCGACGTGCCGTTGACCGCCCGGTCGGCCACCGAGGACCTGCGCTCCGACCCGGCGTTCGCGCACTACCGCCACGAGATCTGGAGCCTGCTCCGCACCGAGGTGGACAGGGCCCGAAACGAGGAGCTGGAGGTGGCCCGTGTCTAGCCTCACGCCGGTCGCGCTGCGCACGCCGCCCGCGACGCCGATCCCACCCGCCGCGGCGGCGCCGCCGGTTCCGGCGTACCCATGGAATCGCCGTGTCCTGCGCGGCGCCGGCACTGTCGTCACCCGGGTGGCGGCGATCGCGGTGCTGGCGGCCGTGTGGGAGGTCTTCCCCCGGCTCGGGCTGGTCGACGCCACCTTCCTGCCGCCCCTGTCCGAAGTGCTGTCGGCCTGGTGGCAGCTGGTGCTGTCCGGCGAGCTGATCGATCACGCCCGGGCCAGCCTCACCCGCTCGCTGGCCGGGTTCGGCCTGGCCGTCGTCGTGGCCATCCCGCTCGGCCTGCTGATCGGCTGGTACAAGCCGGTCGCGAACCTGCTCAACCCGGTGCTGGAGCTGTTCCGCAACACGGCCGCGCTGGCCCTGCTCCCGGTCTTCGTGCTCATCCTGGGGCTCGGCGAGACCTCGAAGATCGCGATCATCTTCTACGCCTGCGCGTGGCCGATCCTGCTCAACACGGTCAGCGGGGTCCGCACCGTGGATCCGCTGCTGATCAAGTCGGCGCGCTCGCTCGGACTGGGCCCGCTGCGGCTGTTCCAGAAGGTGATCCTGCCCGCCGCGGTGCCGACCATCTTCACAGGGATCCGGCTGGCCGGGGCGTACTCGATCCTCATCCTCATCGCGGCCGAGATGGTCGGCGCCAAGGCCGGGCTCGGCTACCTCATCAACTACGCGCAGTACAACTTCGCGGTCCCCGACATGTACGCCGGAATCATCACCATCTCGGCCATCGGCCTGGTCGTGAACCAGCTGCTCGTCCTCACCGAACGCCGCTTCTCGACCTGGCGCACCACCAACTAGAAGGGAACCCCTCGCCATGACGCTCGCTCCCAGCATCCCGGACATCCGGCGCATCGGTGGCCGCCTCGGCGCCGAGATCGTCGGCCTCGACCTCGCCCAGCCGCTCGACGACGCCACGATCGGCGCGCTGAACTCGGCCCTGGTGGAACACAAGGTGCTCGTCTTCCACGGGCAGCAGCTCGACGACGCCGCGCACGTCAGGTTCGCCTCCGCGTTCGGCCCGCTGACCACGGCCCACCCGACCGTGCCGTCGGTCGAGGGCAACGCCAACGTGCTCAACGTGGAGGGTGGCGAGGGCGCCCGGGCCAACGCCTGGCACACCGACGTCACCTTCGTGGTCGCCCCGCCCAAGGCCACCACGCTGCGCAGCCTGGTCATCCCCCCGTACGGCGGGGACACGCTGTTCGCCAACACCGCCGCCGCGTACGCCGACCTGCCGGAGCACCTGCGGACGCTGGCCGACCGGCTGTGGGCGGTGCACACCAACGAGCACGACTACGCGCCGCACCCGCAGTTCCGCACAGAGGAGGCCGAGCAGTACCACAAGGTGTTCGTCTCCCAGCGGTACCGCACGGCGCACCCCGTGGTCCGCATCCACCCCGAATCCGGCGTACCGAACCTGTTCATCGGCGGCTTCGCCGGCAGCATCCTCGGGCTGTCGAACACGGAGTCCCGGGACATCCTGCGGCTGCTGCAGGCGTACGTGACCCGGCCGGAGAACACGCTGCGCCACCACTGGGCCGTCGGCGACGTGGTCATCTTCGACAACCGCACCACCCAGCACTACGCCGCCGACGACTACGGCGACCTGCCCCGAAAGCTGCACCGGGTCACTGTGGCCGGCGACGTGCCGGTCGGCGCGGACGGCGCCAAGAGCTACGTCATCGAGGGCGACGAGGCCGGTCACTACACCCCGGTCGGGGCCGCATCGTGAGCCGGCCGGGACAGCTGCACCTCAACGCGTTCCTCATGGGGGTCGGGCATCACGAGGCGGCGTGGCGGCTGCCGGAGAGCGACCCGTACGCCCACGTGGACGTCTCGCACTACCAGAACCTGGCCCGGATCGCGGAACGCGGCAAGCTCGACTCGCTGTTCCTCGCCGACGGCCCGGTGCTGTGGGACCAGGTGGAACGGCGACCCTCCGGGACCCTGGAGCCGACCGTACTGCTCACCGCGCTGGCCGGGGTCACCGAGCGGATCGGGCTGATCGCCACCGCGTCGACCACGTACAACGAGCCGTACAACCTGGCCCGGCGGTTCGCGTCGCTGGACCTGATCAGCGGCGGCCGGGCCGGGTGGAACATCGTCACCACGGCCGGGCTGGACGCGGCCCGCAACTTCAACCTGAACCACCTGCCCGCCCACGCCGAACGCTACGAGCGGGCCGCCGAGTTCATCGACGTCTCCCTCAAGCTGTGGGACTCGTGGGACGACGACGTGATCCTCGCGGACAAGGAGCGCGGGGTCTGGGGCGACAGCGACCGGATCTACCCACCGGCGCACGAGGGCCGCTTCTACCGGGTGGCGGGCGCGCTCAACGTTCCCCGTTCCGCGCAGGGCCACCCGCTGCTGGTCCAGGCCGGATCGTCGGAGAACGGCCGTACCTTCGCCGCGAGGTACGCCGAGGCGGTGTTCACCGCGCACCAGACCCTCGCCGACGCGCAGGAGTTCTACGACGACCTCAAGCGGCGCGCCGCCGAACACGGCCGCGACCCGGACCACGTCAAGATCCTGCCGGGGATCGTGCCCGTCATCGGCGACACCGAGGCGCAGGCACGGGAACTCGACGCCGAACTCAACCGGCTGATCCGCCCCGAGTTCGCGCTGCCCGGCCTCGCCGAGCTGCTCGGCGTGGACGTCGCCGAGCTGGGCCTGGACTCCGAACTCCCGGCTCACCTGCCGGAGGAGGACGAGCTGGAGGGGGCCAAGAGCCGCCGTACGCTCGTGGTCAACCTGGGCCGCCGCGAGCGGCTCACCGTCCGCGAGATCATCGCCCGGCTCGGCGGCGGCCGCGGCCACCACACCTTCGCGGGCGCGCCCGAGCAGGTCGCGGACGCCATCACCGGCTGGTACGACACGGGCGCCGCCGACGGCTTCAACATCATGCCGCCGGTGCTGCCCGGCGGCCTGGAACTGTTCGTCGACCGGGTGGTGCCGATCCTGCAGGAGCGCGGCCGGTTCCGCACCGACTACACCGGACGTACGCTGCGCGAGCACTACGGGCTGCCCCGGCCCGCGAACCGCAACACCGCGGACCGGGCCACCGTCAGCCCGTCGTCGCGGTAACGGGTATGCGCGGCGGTGATCTGCGGGGGCGGGCCGTGCTCGGTGCGCTGTGCCTCGCCACCGCCGCGTACTCCGTGCTGCAGTCGCTGGTGGTGCCCGCCCTCGGGATCTTCCAGCGGGAGTTGGGCACCACGCCGTCCGGTGCGGCGTGGCTGCTCACCGGGTTCCTGCTCAGCGCGTCGGTGTCCACACCGGTGCTGGGGCGCCTCGCCGACCTGCACGGCAAGCGGCGGGTCCTGCTCGGTGCGCTCGCCGCGATCAGTCTCGGCTCTGTCATCTCCGCCATGGCGGACGGTCTCGGCGTCATGGTGGCGGGGCGTGCCGTACAGGGGCTGGGTGGGGTGGTGTTCCCGATCTGCTTCGCGCTCGTCCGGGACCACCTGCCCGACGGCGATCGCCCGCGGGGGTTCGTCGCGATCTCCACCGTGATGAGCCTTGGCGGCGCCGCCGGTACCGTCGCGGCCGGGCCGCTGCTGGCCGTGGTGTCCTCGCGCTGGCTGTTCGGCATCCCGGCCGTGGTGTCCGCGCTGGCCACGGTGCCGGTGGCGGTGCTGCTGCCGCCCGGCGTTGCACGCCACGGGCGGGCCCGCGTCGACTGGCTCGGTGCCGCGCTGCTGGCGACCTGGCTGGGCCTGCTCCTGCTGGCGATCAGCCTCGCGGGCCGGTACGGCTGGACGGACCCCCGGGTCGCCGGGACCGGCCTGGCCGCGTTCCCGCTGGCCGCGCTGTGGCTGGCCCAGCAACGCCGCGCCCGGCACCCCCTGGTCGACCTGCGCACCCTCGCCATGCCGACGGTCCGCGCCACGAACGCGGCGACCCTGCTCCTCGGCTTCGGCATGTTCGGTTCCTGGATGCTGGTGCCGCTGCTGGTGGCCCAGCCGACCGCCAGCGGCATCGGCTTCGGCGCCAGTCCGACCGTGGTGGGGCTGGTGATGCTGCCGACCGCGCTGGGCACCCTGCTCGTACTGCCCGCCCAGCGCCGCCTGGTCCGCCGGTACGGGCTGCGTGCCGCGCTGACCGTCGGGGCGGCCACTGCCGGGACGGCGTACCTGATGCTGGCGGTCTGGCACGGCGCGCTGCCGCAGGTGTGCGCGGCCGTCCTGGTGATGGGTGCCGGGGTGGGCCTCGCGTTCGCGGCGGTGGGCGCCCTGGTGGTGGAGGCGGTGCCCCGTGAGCAGACCGGCGTGTCCGCGGGCGTCAACAACGTCATGCGGACGGTCGGTGGCAGCCTCGGCGCCACCCTGGGCGGCGCGGTGCTGACCTGGTCGATCAGCGCGTCCGGTTATCCGAGCGCCGGATCGTACGGTGCCGCCCTGACGCTCTACGCGCTGGCGCTGGCCGGTGCGCTGCTGTGCGGGTTGCGGATCCCGCGCGCCGAGCCCCGGCTGGCCGCCGCCACGCCACAGGCGTTCACTGGTCGACGTTGACCAGGAAGAACACCGGTCGGCGGCTGGGGAAGAACATCCGCCCCTGGGCGTCGACCATCTTCCAGCCCACCCAGCACACGCCCGGTTTGCGGGCGGCGACCACGCGGACGCTGATGTGGACCTGCTCACCGGGCAACGTGTCACCGATGGGCACGCGGGGCGGGTACCGGCACTCGCTGCCGTCGCCGTTGCGGGGCGGGTCCTTCGGCACCAGATAGCGGCCGTGCCATCCGACCGTGCCGGTGTTGGCGATCGACCACACCTTGGTGAACTCCTGGTTCACCTTGTAATGCGAGCCGTCCGGGACGGTGACGTCCGCGACGAACCGGCTGGCGTCGCCGGGGATCAGGGGAGCGGACGGGTCGGCTGACGCGGGGATGCCCGGCGGGTTCTCGGCGGCGGCCGCCGGGCCGCCCGCGGTGGCCGCGGGCGGGTTGTGCCCGGAGCCGATCACCTGCAGGAGGGCGACGGCGCTGAGCACCACCAGCACCGTGGCCGCGGCCCACAGGATCGACCGGCGGTCCTGGCTGAGGCCGCTCCGCGCGGACGGCGCGGGCCGGTTCGTGGTAACCAGGACCACCGGCCGCACGGGTTCGGGCACGCCGGCGAGCATCGGCCCGGGATCGGGCTCGGCCGCCACCAGCTGGCCGGATGCCACGGCGGCCGTCGCCGGGGTGGCATCCACTGTGGTGCCCGCCGCCGGGCTCGGTACCGCGAGAGTGTCGGACCGGGCCGTTGCGGCGGCGATGTCGGTGGCCCGGCTCGCACCGGCATTGGCAGGCTGGGCGAGCTCCCACTTGGCCCGCCACTCGGCCTCGTCGGCGCCGCACGCGCGGACGAACTCGCGGGTGGTCTCCCACGACGGGAACCGGTGCCCGGCGGCGGCCTCGTGCAGGGTCGTGTGGGAGATGCGGCCCGACCGCCCCGCCATGGCCCGGAACGACGGGCGCCCGGCGCGTTCGCGCAAGTCGCGCAACTGTTCGGCGAACTGACCGCCGCGGCTGCCGCCGCCGTCCGTCGAATTTGCTCTGACCTCGCGATTCATCCGCCTCCCCCATCGCCAGATGCCGCTGGACAGTTGCCAGAACGCGTCAGAGGCTACCGAACCGGTGCACGGTGATTCGCATCGTGGTGTCGCGGGCCGGTTGCTGAGCCGTTATGCGGCGAGGCGGTCGCGTCCGGCGCGTTTGGCGGTGTAGAGGTGTTCGTCGGCGGTGGCGAAGAGTTGTTCGCCGGTCATGCCGGGGAGTAGTGAGGCGAGTCCCATGCTGACGGTGACGCGCAGGCCGAGGGCGGTTTTGTGCCAGTCGTGGTCGCGGATGCTGGTGCGCATGCGGGCGGCGATGCGGGTGGCGGTGGTGAGGTCGGTGGCGAGGAAGACGCCGAATTCGTCGCCGCCGAAGCGGGCGGGCAGGTCGGAGGCGCGGCATTCGGTGCGCAGGATGTGGCCGATTTCGCGCAGGACGTCGTCGCCGACGGCGTGGGAGAAGTTGTCGTTGATGTGCTTGAAGTTGTCCACGTCGACGACCAGCAGGCACAGCTCGGCCGGGGCACCGTCGCCATCCAGCACCGCCATCCGGCGGTCGAAGCCCCGCCGGTTCGCCAGCCCGGTCAGCGGATCGGTCTGCGCCGCCGCGTCTGCGCTCGCGTGCTCGGCTTCGAGTTGGACGCGGCGGCGGGCCTGGCGCAGCATGGCGACCCGGTCCAGCCGCAGCCGCCACAGCTGCTCCGCGTGCGCGCGCAACGCGGACGTGAGGTGTCTGGCCGCCGCGCTGGGCCGGGCCTCTGCCGCGATCAGGCCGAGTTCGAGCTGGAAGATCAGGCGGTGCCGCGGGGCGCCGGCCAGTGCGCACAGCTGCTCGGCCGCGGTCAGCTCGCGGGCGGCCCCCGCGAAGTCACCGGCGTTGCGCAGCGCGAGCCCGTACGCGAGGTGGGCGAGCCGGGCCTCGAAGCGCCGCCCAGTGGCGTGCAGAAACCGGATAGCGCCGACGGCGAGGGTCTCGGCCTCGGCGAATTCACCGGTCTTGGTCAGGGCGCAGGCCAGCAGCGCGTGCACCATCGCCTGATCCAGGAGTTCGGAGTCGTCCTCGGGGTGCTGCCACGGCCGGGTCAGGGCGATCACGTCGCGGTAGCGGACCCCGGCCTCCTCGAAGCGGCCCACGTGTTCCAGCCGCAGACCCCACTCGAGCAGCGATTCGGCGCGCTGGGTGTCCAGGATGATGCGACGGTTGCGGTCGGTGTCGAGCAGTCGGCGGTCGGCGACGGACGCCTGCTCGGCCAGCTCGTACAGTTCCGCCCAGCGGGCCGGTTCGGCGACCGAGGACATCGCCGAGAAGTAGCGCCAGTCGCGGGGGCAGCTCTCGAGCGTGGCCATGGCCCAGGCGATCAGGTGCAGGCCCTCCTCCAGGCGCCCCATCCGCACCAGTACGTCGGACAGGTCGGCGCTGGCCTTGGCCCGGGCGGTCCGGGAGACGGCGCGGCGGATCAGTTCCCGGCCCATCGTCTCGGCCTCGGTGTAGCGGGCCAGCTCGGTGAGCACGTACATCCGGGTCTGGAGGATCACCCGGGCGGTGTCCCTGTCGCCAAGTGTCTGAGCGATCCACTCGTGCCGCTCCGCGCAGTCGAGCACCTCGTCATAACGGCCCTGGGCGTAGAGCATGTGGGTGTAGTTCGCCAGGGACTGCAGCGGTCCCGCGTGTGCGACGGGAACGGGCAGTGCCGCGCTCGACTCCATCCCCGCCCCCGTCACTCCCGGTATCTGACGCATTACGTCAGGTATAGCTTCGACGTGTTTAATCAGTCGGTCGCCGGGGAGGCGTCCTTAGCCGGTGACGGCATCACGGACCGTGATGGTCGCTACCCTCGCCGCCCGGCGGCGCGCTCGCGCAGCACCGCGACGCCGTCGCCGGCCAGATCGTCGAGGGCCGCCGTACGTCCGGTCATCGCCATGATCAGAGCGACGAGCGGTCCGGCGGCCTCCGGTCCGCTGCCGTGCCGCCACGGCGTGTCGGTGGCGGTCAGGCAGACCCCCGCGATCCGGCTCTTGGCGCCGATCAGCAGGTTGCTGCCCTGGTAGAAGTCGGCGACCGCGACCAGATGCGGCACCGGATGCTCCCGGTACCCGCCGACGGCGCGGAACACGTCCTCGCCGTGCACGATCGTCTCGCCCAGCCACGACAGGGCCGGTCCCGGCGGCGCGGTACGCGCGTCGACACGCGCCCGCAGCAGCTCGACGAGATCGGCGTCGCCACGTCCGGCGATCACCGCGGCGATCTCCTTGTTCACCATCGCGTCGAAGCGGAACCCGCTGCCGATCAGCTTCGCGAAGAAGCGCGGCGGAGTCATGGAGGCCGTGGCGATCACGTGGCCCACGACGTCGCGTACGGTCCACCCCGCGCACAGCGACGGCTGGTCCCACGCGGCGGCCGACAGCGCCGCCAGCCCTTCCACCAGGGATTGCCGTTCGGCCCGGATCATCTGCCAGGTGTCCATCGCCCGCCGATGCTACTGAGGCGGGCTCCGTCGAGGCGGCAATCGCCTGGTCACGGGCGTGCCGAGGGCCCCCGCGCCGCGCGGGCGCGTCGGCCGGGCCGATCCGCGGCCGCACGAGGTGCCGTTGGGTGACGTGTCGAAGGCGTCATTGCGGCGCGCTTGGCTAATGCTGCACCGACCGTAGCCGAGAAGTTACCTAGTGGTAGCGACCGTCCCGGAGGAGGAAGCATGGAGTCGAGCTCTGCGCTTCCGGTGCCCATCGAGCAGTTCGGGACGCTGACCAGCCCCGCGCGCCGCCTGCGCCAGATGTACGGCGAGGGCCGCTACGAGGAGGTCCTCGAACTCGCGGGCGAGTACCTGTGGATCATGGAGGCGTTCGGCGACTGGCAGTCGGCCCGCGCGATCGTGCAGTCCCACTCGTACGCGCTGACCGAGCTGGGCCGCTACACAGAGGCCGAGTTCATGTCGCGTGACCTGATCCGTCGCTCCGTCTCCCGAGTCGGCCGGGCGAAGGCCAACGCCGACATGGCCGACGTGATGTCGCGCATGGGCCGCCTTGAAGAAGGTCTGCACCAGCTCGCCGCGGCCATGACCGCCCTGGAGTCCTGCCCGCGCAACGCCTGGTACTACGCGGCCATGTCGTCGGTCGCGGAGGCCGCCCGCTGGGCCGAGCTGTACGAGCTGGCCGACACGGCCACCAACGCCGAACCGAATCTGGACTCCATCGACCCCACCCGCCGGGTCATCCGTGACCTGCAACGCGCCGAGGCGCTGCTGGAATGGGGACTGCGCCTGGATCACGTGGGCCGCTTCGAGGAGGCCGGGGTCCGTTTCCGGGACGTCATCACGTTGACCCGCCCCTGGCTGGACCCGGACGCCGACCCCGACTCCCAGCTCGGCTCCGACCAGGCGATGCTGGGTGCGCTGCTGGCCTGCGGTCTGGCCAAGACGGGTCAGGCGGAGGAGGCACTGCGGCTGGCGGCCTCGGTCATCCCTGACCTGCACGCCGACAGCCGGCACTTCGACGCCCGGCTCGCCCACCTCGCCTACGGCGTGGCGCTGCGCAGCCTCGGCAAGTATGAGAAGGCGGCGCGCGAGCTGATCGCGGCCGAGCAGCTGTGCGCCCTGGCGGGCGCGGCGCGGCACCGCCTGATTTTTCAGTACGAGCTGGCCCTGATCGCCGCGGAGTCCGCGCCGAGCGAGGCCACCCGGCACCTGCTGTCAGCGGTACGCGCACACGCCCAGCAGCTGTGGCGGCTGCGGCTGGACCGGGTCGCCATGCTGCGCCAGGCCCGCCGCCGCGTCCAACTCGAAGCCGACCACGCCACCGCGGACACCGCCGCCCAGACCGATCCGCTGACCAGGCTGGCGAACCGGCGCGGCTTCGACCGCCGGATGGCGGCCGTGGCAACGGACGCGCGCGCGGTCACCGATCAGATGTGCCTGCTGCTGGTCGATGTGGACAACTTCAAGCACATCAACGACAACTTCTCCCACGCCGTCGGCGACGACGTCCTGCGCGAAATCGGCCACATCCTGCGCACCGAATGCCGCGCCTCCGACCTGCCCGCCCGCTTCGGCGGCGACGAATTCGGCGTCTTCCTCGCCACCGACCTCACCACCGCCACCCGCATCGCCGCCCGCATGCGCACCAGCATCCGCGACCACGACTGGCACAAAACCGCCCTCGGCCTGCGCGTCACCGTCAGCATGGGACTCGCCTCACTACTCCCCGGCATGACCGGCGAACAACTCTTCGCCACCGCCGACGAACACCTCTACACCGCCAAACGCGCCGGACGCGACCGCCTCGCCGCATAACGGCTCAGGACACGGCAGCGCCGGGCAGGGCCGCCGCGATCGCCTCCACCGGCAGGGGCAGTACGCCGATCCCCTCGGTCTCCGCCACGTGCCAGTCCCGCAGCCCCGACATCGCGTCGGCGGCCAGCACCACGCGCAGATCCCGCTCGCTGGCCTGCACGATGGTCGCGCGTGGACAGTTCGGGAAATTGCACCCGGCCACCACGACCGTGGTCACCCCGCGCCGCCGCAGAAACCCCTCCAGATCAGTACGGTGGAACGCGCCCCACCGCGGTTTCCACATCACCCACTCCGCGGGCCCCCACTGCTGGAAGTCACCGGACAGCAGCATCGCCGGGTCCAGTGGCGGCGCGGTGACCGGGCGCAACGGCGCGGCCGGCTGAGCGCCAGGGGAGCCGGGCCGCACGATCGGGGCGCCGGTGGCCAGCAGCCCGCGCCGGACCAGGTCGACGTCGGCGCCGTCGTACAACCGGACCACGTGCACCACCGGGCGGCCCGCCGTACGGAACGCGGTCAGCAGTTCGGTGACGGCGGGCAGCACCGCCGCGGTGCCGGGGACGGGGTTCGCGCCGCCTTCGATGAAGTCGACCTGCACGTCGATGGTCAGCAGGGCCGCCTTGTCCCATTCGGGGCGCAGCCACGGGTCCGTCTCGGCGGCGGATGACAAGGGCGCAGCGTAACGGCCACGGCACCGGATCGATATATTCGCCTGTCCGAGCTACTTTTCGATCATGGGTGCCATCAAGCCGTTCGACGTCCTCGCGCTGGTGTTCTGCATGCTGTCGCTGGCCGTACTGATCGGTGTCGGCCTGTGGGCCGTGCGCCGCCGCTCGTCCGACTCCTGACCGGGCCGGGCCGTCTCCGCGTGTCCCCGCAGGTCCGATACCGTGAGCGGAGTCGGACGCGCGGCGGAGGGAAGCACGTGGAGCTACTGCACTCGGGCAAGGTCAGGGACGTGTACGCCGACGGTGACGACCTGCTGCTCGTCGCCTCCGACCGGGTCTCGATCTACGACGTCGTGCTGCCCACGCCGATCCCCGACAAGGGAAAGATCCTCACTCAGCTGTCGCTGTGGTGGTTCGAGCAGCTCGCCGACGTCGCCCCGCACCACATCATCTCCGCCACCGACGTGCCCGCCGAGTGGACCGGGCGGGCCGTGCGCTGCGAGCGCCTGCGGATGGTCATGGTGGAGTGCATCGCTCGCGGTTACCTGGCCGGCTCCGGCCTGAAGGAGTACGAAAAGGACGGGGCGGTCTCCGGCGTCGCGCTGCCTCCGGGCCTGATCGAGGGTTCGCGGCTGCCCGAGCCGGTCTTCACCCCGACGACGAAGGTGGCGCCGGGCGAGGGACACGACGAGTTCATCACCTACGCCGACGTCGAGTCGCAGGTCGGCGCGGACGTCGCCGCCGAACTGCGGCGGATCACGCTGGAGATCTACCGGCGCGGCTCGGCGATCGCGGCGGAGCGGGGCATCCTCATCGCGGACACCAAGATCGAGCTGGGCTTCTCCCGCAGCGGGACCCTGACGCTCGGCGACGAGCTGCTGACCCCTGATTCGTCGCGGTTCTGGGCGGCCGCCGAGTGGCAGCCCGGCGGCGCACAGCGATACCTCGACAAGCAGTTCCTGCGGGACTGGTCGGCGGGCCTGACCGGCTGGGATCGCACCGCACCCGGTCCGGAGATCCCGGACGAGGTGGTCGAGGCGACCCGCAACCGCTACGTCGAGGTCTACGAACGGCTCACCGGCGACCGCTGGCGCTGACGGTCCCCGGCCCAGTCGTCGCCTCTCAGGCCCGGTCGTCCTCTCAGGCCCAGTCGTCCTCTCAGGCCCAGTGCACCGATGCGGTGTGCGGCAGCCGGGGCAGGCGGCCGAACCACGGGTTCTCGCCCGGGTGACCGATGTTGACCACCAGCAGCGAGCGGAACCGGCCGTCGGCGAAGAACTCTGCGTCCACCCCGGCCCGGTCGAACCCCGCCATCGGCCCCGCCACGAGGCCGACCGCCCGTACCGCCAGCAGGAAGTAGCCGGCCTGCAGCGCCGCGTTGAACTGGCCGGAGCCGTCCCGCAGCGCGGAGTCGGCCGCGAACACGTCCTTGAGTTCCGGCTTGTGCGGGAACAGTTCCGGGATGTGCTCGTGGTACTGGCTGTCAACGGCGAGCACCGCGGTGACCGGAGCCGCGGCGGTCTTGTCCCGGTTCCCGTCGCTCATCAGCGGGAGCAGGCGTTGCTTGCCCTCCGGGGTGCGGACGTAGAGCACGCGCAGGGGCTGCGTGTTCGCCGCGGTCGGGGGCCACTTGGCCAGTTCCCAGATCTCCGCCAGCTCCGTGTCGGTGACCGGGGTGTCAGCGAAGGAGTTCGCGGTGCGGGCGTCGGTGAACAGCAGGGCCCGGCCGTCGGTGTCGAGGCGGGGCCGGGTCAGCACTGCTTCAGAAGTGATATCCACTCCTGAAAAGCTAGTGGCTATGGACGGCGAGGCGCCAGTGATGTGACCGGGGCAACAGTGCTCAGCAAGAGGGTTCGGGCGTGCGGCAGCCCGCGTCCGCGGGCAGGTGCTCCTCGGCCCAGGCGGAGATCTGCGCCAGCGCGGGCATCAGCGCCTCGCCGCGCTCGGTCAGGGCGTACGTGACGGAGACCGGGGGACCGGCGTCGACCGTACGGCTGATCAGCCCGGCCTCGGCCAGCGAGACCAGCCGGTTCGACAGCACGGAGTCGCTGATCCCCTCGATGCTGCGCGCCAGTTCGCGGAACCCCGCCGGGCCCGCGCTGAGGCTGCCCAGCACGGCCGCGTTCCACCGTTTACCGAGGAACTGGAAGGCGCGCGCCAGTCCCGCGTCGCCGCGGGTGCACTCACCCGGCGTTGCGGCGGGCTGCTGGCGCATCGATGTCACCCGTGAAACGTAACACCGTGGGTTGTTACCAGGTCTCCGCTGACCTGGAACGACGCCGGGCCCCTGCCCGTCGGCGGTCCGGCCCGGTGGCTGGTGGGCGGGGTTGGCTGACCTACCGGCTGCCGGCGGGCTCCGGGTCGTGCGGGCGGGTGGCCGGTTCGCCGCAAGCGGTGCAGGCCAGCTGGTCGCCGCAGCCGGGGCACCAGTTGTTCGTCCGGCGCAGGTGCCACCCCAGCAAGACCCCGGCGAGGAGGCTGGCCAGCCCGACAAGGGCGGCGACCGCGATCGCCCCGATCATGCGTACGGCCGGCGCATGGCCAGGCCGGCGGGGGAGCGCCGGTCCAGCGCTGGATCCTCATCGGCGCGCCGGGTCACGTACGGCGCGGTGAAGGTGTCCACCCCCGTGCCGGGGTTGCTGCCGGGGCGGTACGTGACGGTGACGGCGTACCGCGACGCCGCCTCGATGATCCCGGCTCGCCAGCCGTCCCGGTAGACCCAGACCAGGTCCGCCTTGCGGTAGCTGTCCGCTGGTGCCACGTCGGCCGGGTCGCGTTCCGGCGGACCGATGGTCGGGGTGGACATCGAGATGCCTCCTCGGTGGACGCGGATCGTCGAGGGCGTCGGGCCGTCGCCCGGCGAGGTGTCTCGGCCGAACGGTCGAGGTTGCCGAGCCAGTGGACCAACAGCACGTTGTGTCAGCGGGCGGATACGCGTTTGTCAGCTATCATGCTCGGGATCACATGCGTTCGCAAGGCACTCTGCACGTGCATCAGTCCTGTGCGGAAGGGCGTACGAACAGGGCGTTCGGTTTCACGCCACGCGATCTCCCCTTTAGGATGCGGAGGGACTGCGATCGGGCAGCCCAGCAATGGTGACGAGGAGTCAGGTGGCCGCAGGTCGGGACGAGGCGCCGCAGAGCGGCCCCACCGTGCTGCGCATCCTGTTGGGGGCGCAGCTGCGTCGCCTGCGCGAGGGCAGGGGCATCAGCCGCGACGACGCCGGCTACGAGATCCGCGCCTCGGGATCCAAGATCAGCCGGATGGAGCTCGGCCGGGTCAGCTTCAAGGAGCGCGACGTCGCCGACCTGCTCACGATGTATGGCGTCACGGACACCAAGGAGCGCGAGGCGCTGCTCGGCCTGGCCCGGCAGGCGAACAATCCGGGCTGGTGGCACCACTACAGCGACGTCCTGCCGAACTGGTTCCAGGCGTATCTCGGTCTGGAGGCGGCGGCGTCGCTGATCCGGACGTACGAGATCCAGTTCGTCCCCGGTCTACTGCAGACTCCCGAGTACGCCCGTGCGGTCATCCTGCTCGGGCATGCGGGCGCGACGACCGAGGAGATCAACCGCCGGGTGGAGCTGCGCCGTCAGCGCCAGCAGATTCTGACCCGGCCCAACGCGCCGCAGCTGTGGGCGGTCATCGACGAGGCGGTGCTGCGCCGGCCGATCGGCGGGGTCGAGGTGATGCGCCGGCAGATCGAGGCGCTCATCGAGGCGTCCAAGCTGCCCAGTGTGCGGCTGCAGATCCTGCCGTTCCACGCGGGCGGGCATGCCGCCGCCGGTGGCCCGTTCGCGATTCTGCGCTTCCCGGAGCCGGAGCTGCCGGACGTGGTCTACGTCGAGCAGCTCACCAGCGGGATCTATCTGGACAAGCGCGACGACGTCGACCACTACGCGATGGCCATGGAGCGGGTCTGCATCGACGCGGAACCGCCCGGCCACACCCCGGAGATCCTCGGCAAGCTGCTGTACGAGGTCGGCCGGATCGGATAGGCCGGGCGGCTCGGGTCGCTGTGGTCTCCTGCTCAGCCGAGCAGGTTGTCGAAGTCTCCGTCGCGTACGCCGAGGATGAACGCCTCGATCTCGGCCGCCGTGTAGACCAGCGCCGGTCCGTGGGGGTCCCTGGAGTTGCGTACCGCGACGCCGCCGTCGGGCAGGGCGGCGCACTCGACGCAGTTGCCGCTCGGGTTGCTGCGGCCACTCTTCTGCCACGTCACGCCGGACAACTGACCCGCGGGCATGCCGTTGACGATGCGCTTCATACCAAGCTCCCTACGTCTGTCCCCGATCGGCTGTCGACCGGTGTCCGAACAACCCTCCGCCTCCACCGGCCGGACTCCTTGTGCAAATGCACGTGCATCTGGCCTTGCGTCAGAACAGGATTGTGAGCATGATAACGCACGTACGGAAATGAAGGGGTGTCACTTACGGTGACATCCGTGAGTGACGGGCCGGTCGCGGACATCGACCTCTGCGACCTTCCCGCGGGGCTCCCTGGCGGGGGCGCCCGAGCGGAGGAGCGCTTGCCATGTCGATTCCCAACATCGGCCCCGAACTCTCCGATCCCGGCGGCTACGAGGCCGTCGAGACGCAACGGAGGGGAAACCTTTCGCTCGTCTACCGCGACGAGCCGGTCACGGACGAGGTCCGGGCCGCATCGACGCGGGCCAGCGTGGTGACGCACCGGTTCGGTGGCGTGCGATATGCGCTCTGCCGTCCGGCGGGCCGCCGCGCACCGGCGCCGGGCAAGGTGGCCCCGGCCAAGGGCGGTGAGTCCGACGAGAGTGAATGAGCCGGTCCGATGTGTCCGGCGCCGGCGCCTCGGGATCGCGCCGGCGCGGACGATGTGGCCGCGCTCAGCCCCGACTATCCGGGGCGGACGTCTCCGGGCCGCGGTGCCGTCGCGGCCGGTGCACGTCTTCGCCGAGACGGACTACTGCTACGGCCAGGGGCCGCTGATCCTCAAGGTGGATCGGGTCGAATGGGCCAGGCCGGTGCCCCACGAGGGGGACACCTGGCTGGAGGTCGAGGGGGTCGTTCTCGACCCGGCGGGCCGGGAGGGCGCGCGCCGGCAGGTGCTGGTGCGCGCCCAGCGGATGCCGGTGCCGCCCGCCCGCAAGCGGCCACGGCTGCGGCCATGAGGCACCGGTCGGGCGGTCGGGTCCCCCCGTGCCGGGCTGCCCGACCGGCCGGAACGTCAGGGCTTGCGGGCCACCCCGGCCCAGTAGTACGCCGCCTCGGGGCGGTCGACCGGGACATCCGGACGCCAGGCGGACACCGGCACCAGGCCGGGCTCGAGCATCTCCCAGTCGCCGAAGAAGCGCTGCACCTCGTCGCGGGAACGGCAGACCAGCGTCATGCCGGCGCCGGTGGCGGCATCCACGGCGCGCCCCACCTCATCCGGGTTGAAGTCCGCCGTGGGGTGGGTGATCGCGAGGCAGCTGCCGGACGGCAGTGCGTCGCGCAGTTGGGCGACCTTGTCCCACGGGTCCGCCGTGTCCGCCAGCAGCATGAGGATCGCGATCAACGTGAGGCCCACCGGCTGGGTCAGGTCGAGCGTGTCGGCCAGGACCTGATCGCTGAGGATGGCCCCCGGCTCGCGGATGTCGGCCGAGATGTACTCGCTGCGGCCCTGCGCCGAACTCATCATGAGGGCGCGGGCGTGCACCAGCACGATGGGATCGTTGTCGACGTACACCACCCGGGTCTCCGGGGCGAGCTCCTGGGCGACCTCGTGCAGGTTGGGCCGGGTCGGAATGCCCGTACCGATGTCCAGGAACTGCCGGATGCCCTCCTTCGCGACCAGGTCACGGGCGGCGCGGTGGACGAACTTGCGATTCTCTCCGGCCATGTAGCGCAGGTCCGGGATCGCCTGGATCATGGCCTCGCCGACCGCGCGGTCGACCGCGAAGTTGTCCTTGCCGCCGAGCCAGTAGTCGTAGATGCGGGCCGAATGGGGCACATTGATGTTCACCCCCGGGGGCGCGTGCTCCGCCGCCGGAGGAACGTCCTTGCCCTGCTCCACGCCCGCCTCCTGATCCCGGTCGGGCCGGTGCGCGGTCGACGCCGGCGGGCCTGACCGAAACTGATCTCATCGCGACGATCTCTGTCTGGTCAGTGACCGCCCGACGCCCGGTCAGGGTGTCGAATCGGCCACTGTGGTCAGACTAGCGGGCTTCGCGGATGAAATTCAGCCCCGTCGCTCGATCGTCTGTCGCCCTGGAGCGCTATTGCATGGCGGGGCGTCCCGAGAGGATCAGGCGGCGTCGCGATCGCGGTACGAGCGGGTACGCCCGTCGCGGGCCATGCCGGACACGACCCGGTCGCGTCCGCCCCGCTTGGCGACGTACAGGTTGCGGTCTGCCGTGGACAGCATGGCGGACTGGCTGAGGTCCGGCACCTCGTGGAGACCGGCCACGCCGATGCTCACGGTGACGGGCAGGTCGCCGGTGATGCTCCACCAGTCGTACGCGCGGATGGCCCGCCGTACCTCGTCGAGCCGCGTGGTCGCGGTGGTCACCGGCGTCCGGGGCAGCACCATGAGGAACTCCTCGCCGCCGAGACGGCCGACGAACCCGTCCGGTGCGACCGCCGCCAGCTCCGTCTCCAGCAGCTTGGCGACCTGCACCAGCACCTGGTCGCCGACGTCGTGGGAGAGCTGGTCGTTGATCCGCTTGAAGTGGTCGAGGTCGACGATGGCCACGGTGAGTTCGGGGTCGGCCGCGATCAGGGCGGGCAGTTCCTCGTCGATGTAGCGCCGGTTGCGCAGGCCGGTCAGCGGGTCGCGGCGGGCCTGCTCGCGGAAGCGTTCGGCCTCCTCGCGGGCCTCGGCGGTCTCGAACATGGCCTGCCGGGTCTGCGCCTGGGCCTCGCGCTGCTTGGAGCGCAGGCTCTCGTGGGCGGCGTAGAAGGTCTTGTGCATCGCGAACGCCTCGGCGAACTCGCCGCGGGCGGCGTGCAGCTCGGCCTGCTCCTGGTGCACCCGGACCAGCACCTCGTGCAGTTCGCGTTCGACGCACAGCAGGCGGGCGGTGTCCAAGCTGGCCTGCGCCCGGTCGAGGGCGCCCATGCAGCGCTGGGCGCGGGCCATGGTGAGCAGGAACTCGGGCAGATCGTCGGCGTCCTCGCGCAGGCCCGCCTCGTGCCGGGCGATGCAGACCCGCATGGTCTCCTCGGCCGCGGCGTACTCGCCGTTCTCGATCTGGATCGCGCCGATCGTGTCCAGCGTCGCGGCGTCCAGCTCGAAGCCGTGCGTCACCGCGTGCCTGTTCAGGCGCTGGACCACCTCCTGGGCGCGGACGAAGTCCCCGGCGGCGAACTCGGTGTAGGCCCAGTTGTTGAGCACGCTGGTGAGCGTTTCCCACAGGCCCAGCTCGCGGGCCAGGTCCTCCGCCTGGAGGTAGCGCGGGCGGGCCGCGTCCATCGCGCCGTTGATGCCCAGCGAGTCGGCCAGCTTGGCGCGGTGCCACACCTGCATGAACGGGGTGGCGGACTCGTCGAGGAGCTCGACGGCGCTCAGCGAGTGCTCCAGGCACTTGGCGAAGTCGCCGAGCAGACGCTGGATGTTCGCCCAGATCAGGTGGGTACGGGCCTGCAGCCGTCGGTCCTCGTGTTCGACCGCCCATTCGTAGCAGTCGTAGATCTGCCGGGCGGCCCCGGCGACGTCGCCGGTGCGCATGAGCATGTTCGTGCGACACAGGCGGGCGCGGGCGGCGAGTGACTCGTCGCCCAGTTCGACGGCCCGGGTTTCGAGTTCAGCGGCGAGTTTGAGGTCGGCCTCGGCGTTCCAGAGGATGCGTTCCTCGATCGCCAGCAGCGCAGCCGACAGCTGCTCGGCACAGATCGCGCTGCCGTTCACCGGCCACCTCCTTCCCGTCCACCCGTGCTCATCGGCCCCGGGGGGCCGAGCTGAAGAGATTTGGATCGCCATTAACCGCGTCCGCAGATACTCTGCGGAGTCAATCGTTGACCCAGGGTCATAGTTTCGGTGCGCTGAGCGTGATCCCTGTCTCTCCGGGCCCGCGTCGTAAAGTGGTCGGATGGCCAACCGACGTACGGCGACGCGGCCTCGTCTGAGCCGGGATGCGATTGTGGCGAGCGCTGTTTCCCTGGCCGACGCGGAAGGGCTCGACGCGGTGACGATCCGCCGGCTCGCCCAGGAACACGGCGTCACCCCGATGGCCATGTACTGGCACTTCAACGACAAGGACGCGCTGCTCGACGGCATCGCGGAGTTCCTCGTCGCGGCGGTGCGGCTGCCCGAGCCCGGGGTCGGCGGCTGGGACGAGCAGCTGGGTGACGTCCTGCGCGCCTTCCTGGCCGCGATCCAGCCGCACCCGGCGGTGGCCGGGCTCGCGCTGAAGCGGATCCTCGCCTCCGAGCCGGGCCTCGCTCTGGCGGAGCGGGCGCTGACCCTGCTCGAGGAGGGCGGGTTCGCCCCGGCCCGGGCGGCCCAGATCGGGCGCTATCTGCTCTGCGCAGTGATCACGCTGGTCACCTCGGATCCGAACCCGCACAACGCCGCCGATGCCGAGGCCCGCGAGGAGATCTTCCGGCACAAGCGGGCGGCGCTCGAGGTGCTCTCGCCGACGCGGTACCCGCACGTCGTGGCCGCCGCGCCCGCCCTGGTCGGCTGCGCGGACCCGGACGACTACTTCGCTCTCAACATCGATCTCCTGGTGCAGGGCACGCGCGGCGTACGCCGGACCTGACCAAGTCCACCTCCTTCGACGTCGAAACTTGACGCTGCTGTACGCCGTACGTATACGGTGTACATGTACGCCGCATAGTGTGGCGGACGCTGACGGAGGTGGACGTGAAACGCAGTCCGTGGTCGGCGCTGGTGGTGCTGGCGCTCGCCCAGTTCATGGTGGTGCTCGACGTGACGATCGTGAACGTCGCGCTCCCCGACATCCAGCAGGACCTCGGCTTCTCGCCGTCGGGCCTGCAGTGGGTCATCAGCGCGTACACCTTGATCTTCGGGGGTTTCCTGCTGCTCGGCGGCCGTGCCGCCGACCTGCTCGGCCGCCGCCGGGTCTTCATCGCGGGTCTGCTGCTGTTCGGGCTCACCTCGCTGGTGGCGGGCCTGGCCTCCGCCCCCGAGCAGCTCGTGGTCATGCGCGCCGTGCAGGGGCTCGGCGGTGCGCTGCTGTCGCCCGCCGCATTCGCCATCCTCACCGTGACGTTCGCGCACGGCCGCGAGCGCAACATCGCCATGGGGATCTGGGGTGGCCTGGCGGGTCTCGGCGGGACCCTGGGCGTGATCGCGGGCGGCCTGCTGGTCGACTCGCTGAGCTGGCGGTGGGTGTTCCTGGTCAACGTTCCGATCGCGATCGCGCTGGTCGCGCTGGCGCCGGTGTTCGTCGCGGAGTCGCGGGTACGCCCGGCGGGCCGCCGTACGTTCGATGTGGCCGGTGCCGTGCTCGGCACGGGTGGCCTGCTGGCCGTCGTGCTCGGGGTCATCCGGGCCGAGCCGCTCGGCTGGGGCTCCGCCGAGGTGATCGCGCTGCTGGCCGGTGGGCTCGCCCTGCTGGCGCTCTTCCTGCGGGTCGAGGCCCGTTCCGCCGCGCCGCTCGTGCCACTGCACCTGTTCCGCTCGCGCGGCCTGCGTACGTCCGTGCTGGCCCTGGCCCTCAACGGCGCCGGATTCCTGGCCATGTTCTTCCTGACGGCGATCTTCCTGCAGCAGGTCCGTGGCCTGACCGCGCTGGAGACCGGCCTGGCCTTCCTGCCCATGGGCATCGCCGCGATCGTGAGCGCCCTGGTCGCGTCCCAGATGGTCACCCGGTACGGCACGAAGCCGGTGCAGTTCGGTGGTTCGGTGCTCAGCGTCGTCGGACTGCTGCTGCTCACCCGCGCGGACGCCACCGGTGCGTACGCCACGCAGCTGTTGCCCGGCTTGATCCTGTTCGGGATCGGCATCATCGCGACCGGCACCCCGGCGATGATCGCTGCGGTCGCCGGTGTCCGGGCGGACGAGGCAGGCGCGGCCTCCGGCGTGGTGAACGCGGGCTACCAGGTGGGCGGCGCGGTCGGCCTCGCGGTGATCACCACGCTGGCCACCTCGCACGTCGAGGGCCTGCTGGCCGGTGGGACGAACCCGCAGGACGCGCTGGTGGGGGGCTTCGAGCGCGGGTTGTTCGCGGCGGCGCTGTTCGCGGCGGTCAACATCCTGACCGCGCTGGGCGCCCCGCGCGTGCGGCCCACCGCGGACCAGATCGCCGAGGCGGCGGTCGCGGCCTGAGCCTCTGCCGGTGCCGGCGGGGGCCGGCGGCAGACGGGCTTCGCGGCTGGCGGGCTCGGCGGCCGACGGGGCGCCGGGCCTTCTGCGAGGGCGTCCGGGAGGGCACACGGCGCGGCGCCGGGAGGGGGCATCCCGGCGCCGCGCGTGGGGTGAAGCGACAGATCGTCAGCCGGTGAAGCCGGCGAAGATCTTGCTGAACTCGCTCGGGGACTGCGCGATGTTCGTGCACTGGAACAGTGCGCCGCTGCAGGCGTTGCGGTCGCGGTTGAGCTCCCAGAAGGAGACGAAGCCGAGGTGGTTGGCGTTCGCGAAGGCGACCACGTCACGGGCGTCGCTCTGGGTGAAGGTGCCCTGGTCGTCGTTCTTGCCGATCATCGGGGTGACGCCGACCATCTTGAACGCGGCCGCGTCGCTGTTGCCGTAGAGCGACTTGATCTGGTCCTTCGTGGACTTCACGGCCTGGATCGCCAGGTCGCCGTAGTCCTGCCCGGCCCGGCCGTAGTCCATGGCCATGATGTTGACCAGGTCGACGTCGACGCCCGCCTTCTTGGCCGAGTCCACCACGTTGAGGCCGTCCGCGGTGAGGCCCTCCGGGAGCACCGGCAGGGTGAGCGAGATCTTCAGGCCCGGGTTGGCCTTCTGCAGCGAGGCGAGCGCGGCCGAGCGACGGTCGATCGTGGTCTTGTCGGCGACCGCGGCGCCCTCGATGTCCAGGTCGATGTACTTCAGGTTGTAGGCCGAGACGACGGCTTGGTACTCCGCCTCGAGCGCCTTGTCGTTGGTGCAGGCCTGGGCCAGCTCGATGCCGGTCGCGCCGCCGAACGAGACCTTCACGTCGCCGCCGTTGCGGCGCACCGCGTCGATCTCGTCGCTGAAGTGCTTCGTCCGCGGGTCGAAGGCGTTGAACCAGCTCGCCTTGCACCCGACGCTCGTCACGAACGCCAGCGAGAACGACTTCACCCCGTTGCCGATCTGTGCCAGGCCGGTGCTGGTGGACAGGCCCATGTCCACGTACGGGGCGAACTTCACGTTGCCGCCGCCGCCGGTGGCCGGCGGGGGTGCGGTCGTCTTCGACGGCTCGGTGGTGGCCGGCGGCTTCGTGGCCGTCGGCGCCGTCGTGGTCGGCGCCGTGGTGGTCGGCTTGGTGGCGGGGGTGGCCGGTGGCTTGGTGGCCGGGGCGGTCGTCGGGGTGGCCCCGCCGCCCGCGCACGGGGCGCCGTTGATGGTGCAGCTGGTCGGGTCGCCCTTGCCCGCGACGATGAAGCCGAATTCGACGGTGCCGCCGGCCGGGATGGTGTTGTTGTAGCCCTTGTCCTTGGCCGTCGAGGTCGCGCCGGAGGTGGTGATCGCGGCGTCCCAGGACGTGCCGAGCTTGGCCGTCGACGGCAGCCCGAAGGTCAGCTGCCAGCCCGTCACCGCTGCCGAGGTGTTGTTCTTGATCGTGTAGCGGGCCTGGTAGCCCGTGTCCCACCTGGAGTCGGTGCTGAAGGTGGCGGTCAGCTTGCCACCCGCCGGTGCGCCGGCCGGGTTGGTGGCCGCGACCGCAGCGCCCACGCCACCGCCCACGGCGAGGAGGGCCGCTCCGAGGTAGATCGTGAGGCGTAGCCGGTTGCGGGGCATCGAAGACTCCTATCGCGGGTGGTTCTGACAGGCGTCGAGTCTGGTGCCCCGCTGTATTAGTTAGGTTTGTATGCACCTTAAATCTGACTAAAGGTCCGCAGCGTAACGGCAGGTGCGCGGACGATCACGAGAACTTCTCATGCCTTCCTGGTGGGGTTGCTGGGCGGCCCGCGGCACACGCCGTTCGCACATCTTGGGCGGCATGTCCGCGGTGTCGGGTGTACCTTTCGCCGTGATCAGACGAATTGCCTGGCAGGAGGCGCCCGCAATGCACAAGATCATGGTGGACATCCCCACCGAGGACGGCGTCGCCGACGCGTACCTCGTGCGTCCCGAGGGGGCGGGGCCGTGGCCGGGGGTGCTCGTCTATCCGGATGCGTTCGGGTTGCGGCCACGGCTGTTCGAGATGGCCGACCGGATCGCCGGACACGGGTACGTGGTACTCGTCCCGCACCTGCTGTACCGGGCCGGGCGCGCTCCGCTGTTCGACCTGTCGGGACTGTCCGATCCGGACCAACGCCAACGGATCATCGGGCAGGTCATGCCCCTGGTCATGCGGCTGGACAACGAAACAATCACCCACGACAGCCGCGCGTATCTCGACTTCTTCGCCGCACAGGACGGTGTCGCCGCGGGCCCGGTCGCGATCGTCGGCTACTGCATGGGCGGCACCAACGCGGTACGCGCGGCGGCCGCGTTCCCCGACCGGATCGCGGCGGTTGCCGCCTTCCACGCCGGTCGGCTCGTCAGCGACGCTCCGGACAGCCCGCACGTGTTGGCCCGGCGGATCACCGGGGAGGCGTACTTCGCGCACGCCGACCAGGACCCGTCGATGACCGCCGAGCAGATCGAGACGCTGGAGCGCGCGTTGGACGCCGCCGGCGTGCGCTACCACTCCGAGGTCTATCCCGGTGCGCAGCACGGCTTCACCATGGCCGACACCGCCGCTTATCAGCCGGAGGGCGAGCAGCGGCATTGGGAGAACCTGCTGGCGTTGCTCGACCGGAACCGTCGACGCCAGCCGAGGTGATGTCTCGGCCGTGATGGCGGCCGTCGGTCAGGAGATGCAGAATTCGTTGCCCTCCGGGTCGGCCATGGTGATCCACGAGAGCGGACCCTGCCGGCCCCGGTGCAGGAACGTCGCACCCCGGGCCAGCAGGCGCTCATGCTCCTGCTCGGCCCGCTCCGCGCCCACCCAGACGTCGAGGTGGATGCGCGTTTTCGCGGCCTTCGGCTCGGGCACCGCCTGGAACAGCACTCGCCGGGGGCGGCCGCTCGGCAGCGCCTCGGGATGCCGGATGGCCGCGCCGATCCGCCACACCAGCACCCCGCGGTGGGTGGTCGTGTCGGCTTCGGTGGCCATCCCCTTGGCCACCATCTCCTTGATGAACGACTCGTCGGAGGGCTCCAGCTCCCAACCGAGCGTCTCGGCCCACCAGTCAGCCTGCGTGTGCGGATCGGCGCAGTCGACGGTCACTTGAAAGTCGTATGCCATGCCCGCACGCTAACCGGACCCACCGACAAAAGAGGCGGTATCCGATCAGCGGTGGCCGTCGTCGAGCAGGGTGGGCAGGTACCGGTTCAGCCCCACGGCGTCGTAGACGTGCCGTACCTCGGTGACGTGGCCGTCGGCGACGGTCAGGAACTCGGCGAAACGCACCGTGCCGAACATGGTGGCGCAGTCGTACACATGCATGGCTGTCGCGCCGGTGGACACCCGGGAGACGAGGGAGATCTCCGTGGCGAAGACCGCGATCCGGTGCAGGGTCTGCACCAGTTCCTCGTCGTCCACCGGGACGTCGAGGTTCCACTCGACCTCCACGTCCGGGGCCAGCAGGCGGCGCGTCGCATGCCGGTCGCCGTCGATCCACGACTGCGCGTAGCTGCGGGCGACGTCGTCGCCGGACCGGCTCGGTGCGGCCGCCACCTGAGGAGTACGGGCGGCCGGGTGATCGGCGGTCACCCGGCACGCGTCGGTCCGTGGCCGGGGCAGGCGCGGCGCGAGTCCCGCGGACACCGCCGGGGACGGGGCACTCGGCATGGGCTCCGGTTCCGTGGCCAGTCCGAGCAGGGCGGCGGTGGCCCGGGCGGCGCGGTGGGCGGCGTGCCCGTCGCCGTGCGCCAGGCCGCTCACGGACATCGTGTCGCGGCGTACCCGGCTGTCCAGCAACCTGGCCGCCTGGCCGACGACCGGCTCGGTGCCGGTGACCCGGGGTGTGCGCACGCCCGCGTCGGCGTCGCGCAGCACGAGCGCGGGGACGCCGAACGACAACGCCTCCTCCTGGATGCCGTCGGAGTCGGTGAGCACCAGGTAGGCCTCGGACAGCAGGCAGGACAGGTCCGCGTAGGCCAGCGGGGCGGTGACGGTGATCCGGTCCGCGCCGGGCAGCGCCGCGTCGAAGTGGGCGCGTTCCAGCGGACCGGGCACCACCACGTGGATGTCGGGGTAGCGGGAGACCAGTGCGGGGACCGCGGCGAGGATCCGGTCCGGCGGGGCGTCGCCGCGGTCGGCAGCGACGACCACCAGCCGGTGCTCCCGCGCGGCGGCCCGCGCCGCCGCAAGTTCGGGATCGCGGTAGTGCAACTTGCGCGTGGTGACCGCAGCGGCCGCCTCGGTCACGGTCGTGCCGGTGACCAGTACGTCGCCGGTGCCGACGTTCTCGTCCAGCAGGTTCATGGCGGCCTGCGGCGTCGACGTCAGGTGCAGCGCAGCGAGCTGCGCGACGAGGCGACGGTCGGCCTCCTCCGGGAACGGCGCGTCGAGGCTCATCGAGCGCAGCCCGGCCTCCAGGTGCACGACAGGGATGCGGCGCGAGTACGCGGCCAGCGCCCCGGCCAGGCTGGTGGGGGTGTCGCCCTGCACGATCACGGCGGCCGGTGGACGCCGCCCCCACAGCAGGTCGAGCTGTCGGATCAGCTCGGTGAGCGGTTCGGACCGGGTCCCGTGGTGGCGGCCGACCGGCACGACCACGTCCGTGTCGAGGCCGAACGCGGCGAGTGCCGGTACGACCATCGAGGGCTGCAGACCACCGGCGACCAGGACCGGCGCGAGCAGGCCCTCCTCGTGCATCGCGGTCGCCACTGGGGCGAGCCGGACGGCCTCGGGGCGGGTGCCGCCGACGAGGTGCACCTCGGGCAGCGACATGGTGCCTCTTTTCGCGGGTGGACGCCCATCACATTCCGTGTCCTCGACGTGGCACGGGCTCTGAGCGTTGATGTATCTCGGACGCTAGACGGCTACTTTGTGTCACTCAAGTGTGGTGACCCGTCCGCTGGGCCAAACCCGCCGTTCGGTCATCCTCACGTGCCGGTCTGTTCGCTAGTGGGGGCGACTTCGCCCACATCCCGGAGCGGGCAGCTGAGCCGTTGGTAACCCACCGTAATGTCTGGGCTCTGGGTCAGTCTCGTGCCGATCCGGCTACGGTGTGTGATTTCGGCGAGGCTGGACAGGGTGAGTACGCTCTGCGCCGTGCTAGGTGGACGTATGGATAAGCGACTGCGGGGCTCGGCCGACAAGACCGGGCGGGATGGTTTCCGGCTTCCGCGTGGACGGCGGCCCTGGCTGATCGGCGGCGGTGCCGCCGTGGTGCTGGTCGCCGGGCTGCTGACCTGGGCGCTGTGGCCGGACGGGCGACCCGACCCGCGTGCCCGCGTGTACACCGAGGCCACCGCCTGCCTGCTGACCCCGGCGGGTGGAACGGCCGACAAGCAGGCGGCTCCCGTGTGGGCCGGCATGCAGCAGGCCTCGCTCGACACCCGCGGCAAGGTGCAGTTCCTGGAGGTCGACGGGCCGCAGACCGGTGACAACGCCGCGACCTACCTCGGGACCCTGATCGGTAGCAAGTGTGACGTAGTCCTCACCGTCGGTCGGGCCGCCAACGCGGCGCTGGACGCCTCGGCGGCTTCCCACCCCAACGTCCATTTTGTGCTGGTCGGCTCCGGCAAGGCGCAGGCCAACGTATCCATCATCGGCGATTCTGATCCCACCAAAGTGACCGAGCGCGTGCGCTCCGTAGTCACGGACGTGTTGTCCGTTACCAAGGATTGATGAACCGTCCGGGCCCGGCGTCCGTACCTGACTTGATTCCTGTCGTACCAGTGCCGCAAACTCCCTCGCGTTTCAGGCATTCACGGGGGAGGAGCCGGCGATGCGCCGTGCCGCTGGGAAGATCGCTGTCGTCACCGCGGTCGTATTCGGACTGACGGTCGCCGCCCCGGTGGGTGCCGTGCGGGACCCGGAGTTGCCGGTCTCCTGGTTGTGGTCCTGGATCTCGCAGCGCCCCGCGTGGGCGAAGCCGGATCCGGTGGTACCGCAGCAGAAGCGGGGACCGGGCGGCAGCAACCGGCCCGCGAGCGCGGCGGACACCACGGCGCAGGGCGGTTCGGGCCGGGCACCCAAGCCGGTCGCGGGGACGCTGGACTCGTACCAGCCGTACGACCCGAACCAGGACCGGAAGGTCACCCCGGACGCGGACCTCGGGTTCGACGCCAAGACCAGTGAGCGCGACGCGGACCGGTCCACGGCCCGCTCCGACGTGTTCGACAACGCCGACGGGTCCGTGACAACGCGGACGTACAGCGGCGCCGCGAACTTCCGGGGCAAGGACGGCAAGTTCCAGCCGATCGACGCGGATCTGGAGAAGCGTGGCGACGGGCGGCTGCACATGGCCGCGAACAGCCTGGACGCGTCACTGGCCGCGAAGGTCCCGGCCACGGCTGAGGCCCCGGCTGAGGCCCCGGCCCGGGTGACGCCGTCGACGGCCCCGAGCGCGCCCGCCGACCCGCCCACCAAGGCCGCGGACGCCGCCCAACAGCTCGCGACGCTGAAGCTGCCCACCGGCGAGAGCGTCGGTTACACCCTGGACGGTGCCGCCCCTGTCACTCCGTCCGTCGACGGCAACACCGCGACGTACCCGGGCATCCTCCCGCAGACCGACCTTGAGATGCAGACGTTCGATGCGGGTTTCAAGGAGACGTTCGTTCTGCGGTCGAAGGACGCGCCGTCGTCGTGGACGTTCCCCCTCGCGCTGAAGGGGCTGACGCCGAAGGTCGTCGAGGACGGCAGCATCGAGCTGCGCAACACCGACGGCAAGGCGGTGGCGTGGTTCCCGAAGGGGTCGATGCAGGACTCGAAGGTCGACCCGCACTCGGGTGCGCCGGCGGAGTCGGGCGGGGTCACCTACAAGCTCTCCGAGCGCGACGGCGTGACGGTGCTGCAGGTCGAGGCCGACCGTAACTGGCTGAACGACCCGGCGCGGGTGTACCCGGTGCGGGTGGACCCGACCGCGACCACCGGCACCACGGGTGACGTGTTCGTCGACAACGACAACTCGACGACGAACCAGAACGGTGACAACCTGCCGGTCGGTACGTACAACGGCGGGACGGTCAAGGCTCGGTCGTTCATTCACTTCGACGAGTTCGACGACGACGGGTTCAAGGGCAAGCGGATCACGAAGGCCGTTCTGAAGTTGTTCCTGTCCTGGACGTACTCGTGCACGGTGGACCGGGCGTTCGATGTGCGGGCCTCGACCGAGGCGTGGACCGTCGCGGGTCTGACCAACGGCGGCTGGGACGGCCCGTCGTACTCCGGCTCGATCGGCTCGCTGACGGTCACCGATCCGGGTTCGGCGTGTACGAACACGGGCGGGAACCGGTCGCAGGGCAAGTGGGTCGCGGTCAACCTGAACCCGGCCACCATCGACGGCTGGTCGAAGGGCAACCCGAACTACGGTCTGGCGCTGACCGCGTCGGAGACGGACTCGAACGCCTGGAAGCGGTTCACCTCGGCGAACTACGACAGCGGTTCGCACAAGCCGGTGCTGGAGCTGACCTACGCGACCAACGTCGCCCCGCAGGTCGACGTGCGCTTCCCGGCGAACAACTCGGTGGTCAACACGCTGACCCCGGAGCTGCTGGTCAAGGGCCACGACTCGGACAGCTGGCCGGCCCAGGGCCTGACGTACGTGTACACGGTGCTGAGCGCGGACGGCAAGACCACGATCGCCACCTCCCCGGCAGTGGCCGGTGTGTGGACCGTCCCGGCCGGCAAGCTCGCCTGGAACACGACGTACCTGTACACGGTCAAGGCGTACGACAAGGTGACCTACAGCGCGGCCACGCCCGCGTACGCGTTCACCACCGCCGTGCCACAGCCGACGCTGACCAGCGACCTGGCGCAGAACGGCGGCAAGGGCTTCGACGCGAGTACGGGCAACTACACGACCTCGGCCACGGACGCGAACGTCGCCACGGTCGGCCCGTCGCTGTCGATCACGCGTAACTACAACAGCCTGGACCCCCGCCGCGACTCCGCGTTCGGCACGGGCTGGTCGAGCATCCTGGACACCCGCGCCACCCGGGTCGACGTCGGCGGCAGCGTCCAGGCCGTCCGGATCACCTACCCGACCGGTGAGGAGGTGGCGTTCGGGCGCAACTCGAACGGCACGTTCACCCCGCCGTCGGGGCGGTTCTCGACGCTGACCGAGCAGTCCAGCGCGGGCACGGTCACCGGGTACACGCTGACCGACAAGGACGCCACGGTCTACACGTTCGGCCGTGCGCTGACCGGCGGCAAGGTGTTCCGCCTGACCTCGATCAAGGACGCGAACAACCGCGCCCTCACGGTCACCTACGACGCCGCGGGTAACCCCACGACGCTGACCAGCGCCTCCGGCAGGACGCTGAAGATGGGCTGGGAGACCCCGGCCGGCGCCACCGCGCCGCACGTGACGTGGGTGGCCACCGACCCGACCAAGCCGGGCGACTCGGGCACCGCGAACACGTGGTCCTACGGCTACACCGAGGACAAGCTGACCAAGGTGTGCCAGCCGGACAACTGGACCGACTGCTGGGTGTACGACTACGACACCACCTCGCAGTACGCCAACGCCGTGCTGAACGTGGGCCCGGAGTCGTACTGGCCGCTGGGTGACGCGAGCGGCTCCGTCGCTGCCAAGAGCGTGGTGCTCTCCAACGCCGGCATGGACAACGCGCGCTACAACTCCGCGACGCCGGCCCAGCCGGGTCCGCTCGCGGGCGGCACCGCCACCGCGACCGGCTTCAACGGCACCAGCTCGTACGTGCAGCTGCCCAGCGGTCTGGTCGCGGACGGGCAGTACCAGTCCGTCAGCATGTGGTTCAACACCACCACCCCGGGTGGTGTGCTGTTCAGCTACAACGGCGACCCGCTGAGCAAGGGCACGACCACGGGCAACTACACCCCGGCGCTCTACATCGACAAGTACGGCAAGCTGCGCGGCGAGTTCTACACCGGCAACGCCGCCACGCCGATGAACTCGAACACCGTCGTCACGGACGGCAAGTGGCACCACGTGGTGCTCGCCGGTGAAGGCGACTCGCAGACCATGTACATCGACGGCGTCGCCAAGGCCACGCTGGCGGGCACGATCCAGCGTGCCGTGGCCAACGTGACAGAGACCGTCAACATCGGTGGCGGCTACGTCGGTGGCCTCTGGCCCGACCACGTCAACACCGCCGCGTCCCCGGCCAAGGCCACCTACTTCAAGGGCTCGATCTCCGACGTCGCGTTCTTCAACTCGACGCTGAACGCCGCCACCGTCGGCGCGCTGAACGCCTCCGGGCGTACCGCGCAGCCGGTGCTGTCGAAGGTGACCCGCCCGAGCGGCGGCGTGACCGCGACCGTCGGCTACGACAAGGCGACCGGCAAGGTGTCCACGGTCGTCGACGAGAACGGCGGCACGTGGCGACTCGCCAACCCGACCGTGGCCGGTAGCAGCCTGGTCTACGCCGCCGCCGTGCTCGGCGCGAAGCCGAAGGACTACTGGCGCCTCGGCGACACCGACGTCTCCGACGCGGTCAACGAGGTCGCGGGTGGGCAGGCCACCTACAACTCGGTGACGCTGAACACGGCCGGAAAGTTCGGCGACACCCCCTCGGCGAGCTTCAACGGCACCTCGTCGTATCTCGAACTGCCCGTGGAGGACGTGCCCCAGGCCGGGCCGAACACGATCGAGATGTGGTTCAAGCTGCCGGCCGGCAACACCAAGGGCGGCGTGCTGTTCGGCTACCAGACCGACGCGCTCGACGAGACGGCCGTCGGCGGCTGGACCCCGGCGCTCTACGTGGGCACGGACGGCAAGCTGCGCGGCGGGCTGTGGACCGGTTCGGTGTCGCCGATGACGGCGCCGACCGCGGTCAACGACGGCAAGTGGCACCACGTCGCGCTGACCGCGACCACCAACGCGCAGGCCATCTACCTCGACGGTGCGGTCGCCGCGGTCAAGTCGGGCGCGGTGTCGGCCACCGCCTCCCAGCACGTGTACGTCGGCTCCGGCCGGTGGGCGGGTGCGTGGCCCGGTCGTACCACCGACGTCGGCTGGTGGCCGGGACAGATCTCGGACGTCGCGTTCTACGACAGCGCCCTCAACGGCGACCAGGTCAAGAACCACGTGGACACGGTGAAGCAGACCGCGCCGGTGGCGATGACGATGATCTCGGGTGTCGCGACCGCGATCCCGATGCCGGTGTCGCAGGTCGCGGTCACCACGCCGACCGGCGCCCAGCAGGTCTCCAGCTACGACCTGGTCAACGGCAACCGGATCGTCGCGCAGGCCGACGAGCTGGGCAACACCACCATGTACGGCTACGACGTCGGCGGCTTCGCCAGCATGGTGTACGACCCGAACGGTGCACTGACCCAGACGTTGCAGGACGCGCGGGGCAACACCAAGCAGTCGATCACCTGCCAGGACCAGAGCGCGAACAAGTGCTCGTCTGTGTACTTCACGTACTTCCCGGACGCGACGTCGACGAACCTGGCGCCGAACGCGAAGAACGACGTACTGCTGACCACCCGGGACGGGCGGTCCGCCTCGGCGACCGACGACACGTACCTGACCAGCAACACTTACGACGACCAGGGCAACCTGCTGACGGTGACGGACCCGCTCAAGCGTGTGACCCGCACCGTGTACACGGATGCGAGCAGCGTGGCGGCCGACGGGGGCACGCCTCCGGCGGGTCTGCCGACGAAGGTGATCACCCCGGCTGGCGCCACCCAGACCGTCACGTACTTCAAGTCCGGTGACGTGGCCCAGGTGACCGAGCCCAACGGCAAGATCACCAAGTTCACGTACGACGGCCTGGGTCAGGTGCTGACCGAGACGGAGGTTTCGGACGCCTACCCGCAGGGCCTGGTCAGCTCGACCACCTACGACCGCATGGGTCGCAAGGTCACCGAGACCGACCCGGCGGTCACCAACCGGGTCACCGGCGCCGTGCACACCCAGGTCGCCACCACCGTGTACGACGTGGACGGCAACCCGACCGAGGAGCGCACCGAGGACTCCACCGGCGGCGACGCGTCGCGCGTGGAGAAGCACGGCTACAACGCCTACGGCCAGGAAGTGTCCTCGACCACGCCGGGCGGGGCCACCACGACGTTCACGTACGACACGTCGGGCCGTCTGGTCGACCAGACCAGCCCGGACGGGACGGTCACGCACAGCGAGTACGACGCCGAGGGCAACCTGCTGTCGACGACGCTGCGCGGTTACACCGGCGACCCGAACAACCCGAGCGACGCGCGTGACCTGGTGCTGGCGCGCAACTCGTACGACCCCGCGGGCCGGTTGGCGACCGAGACCGACGCGATGGGCTGGACGACGACGCACCAGTACACCGACAACGGCCTTGAGGCGAAGGTCTTCCGGACCGACGGTACGCAGACGCACGTCATCGAGGAGAACTCGTACGACGCGGCGGGGAACCTCGTCAAGGAGGTCACCAACAACGGGGCGACCACGGTCGAGCACACGTTCGACGCGGTGAACCGGGAGACCTCGACCACCGCCGACCCGGCCGGGTTGAAGCGCACCACCACGGTGTCCTTCGACGACGACGACCGCGCGGTGGCCACGACGCAGAAGGACGCGTCGGGCACGGTGCTGGGCAAGATGGAGGCGTTGTACGACGTCGCCGGCCGGATGCTGGCCCAGACCACGTACCTGAACAACAGCTCGGGCGCGGCGCCGGTGGGCCGGTGGAAGCTGGCCGACGGCACCGGGCTGAAGGCGGCCGACAGCGCGGGCAACAGCCCCGCGACCGCCCCGGCCGGGGTCACGTGGAGCAGCGAGCGCGGCGGGTCCGCGGTCTTCGCGGGCACCGATGCGATGACCACCACGGGCGCCGTGGTCGACACGCGGCGGGACTTCACGGTCTCGGCGTGGGTGAAGCTGGCGGACACGGCGAAGATGTACCGCTTCGTCGGCGGTGGTGGGGATCAGCAGTCGCCGTTCGACCTGTCGTTCGACAAGGACTCCGGCAAGTGGCGGTTCCTGGTCGTCGGCTCGGATGTCGCCGACGCCAACGGCGCCGAGGCGCTGTCCACCACCGTCCCGACGGTCGGTAAGTGGACGCACCTGGCGGGCACCTACGACGCCGCCGCGGGCACCGCGAAGCTGTACGTCGACGGCAAGCTCGAATCCACCGTCAGTGGCAAGGCGTTCGGCACCGCCTCCTCGATGATCATCGGGGCGGCGCTGTGGAACGGCGAGCAGGTCGGCAAGGTCAACGGCTCGATCAACGACGTGCAGGTGTACCAGCAGTCGCTGTCCGCGACCGAGGTCGCGGACGTGACTAGTGGCGCCGCCCCGGCCGCCGACAGGAAGGTCAGCCGGACCAGCTACACCTACGACGCCGACGACAACGTCGTGGCGGCGACGGACCCGAGTGGCAACACCAGCTACAGCGCGTACGACGAGGACGGCAACGTCGTCAAGACGACCGCCCCGGCGGCGCTGACCGAGACCGGTACGACGGGTGCGGTGCTGGCCAACGCGGTGGCGTGGACGGGTTACAACACGTTCGGTGAGGTGACCGACAACAAGGACGCCAACGGCAACTGGTCGGTGACGTACTACGACGCGGATGGTCGTCCGACGCTGCAGCGGATGCCGTCGTACACGCCGCCGGGCTCGTCGGCGCCGGTGACTCCGGAGACGGTGACGACGTACAACGCGTCGGGGCAGGTGGAGACGGTCACCGACCCCCAGGGTGGGATCAGCCGGTACGCGTACGACCAGTTGGACCGGTTGTCGAAGCAGACCGCGGTCAATGGTGGGGTCACGACGTACTCCTATGACCTGGCCGGGGATCTGCTGTCCTCGACGGATGCCGCGGGTGCGGTCACCACCGCCACCTACGACTATCTGGGTCGGGTGTTGACGTCGACGGATCTGGTGCGGCAGGACAACACGGCCGACACCACCAGCTACACGTACGGTTACGGCGGTTGGTTGTCGGAGACGACGTCGCCGTCGGGGGTGAAGTCGTCGACGACGTACAACCCGTTGGGTGAGACGTTGACCGTCAAGGACGGCGCGAACAACGTCACCACGATGGCCTATGACGGGGCGGGGCGGCCGACGCGGACGACCCTGGCGGACAACACGTACACGACGACGTCGTACGACATGGCCGGGCGGGCGACCAGGGCCGCGGCGTACAACGCGGCCGGGACGTTGTTGCAGGACTCGTCGACGGAGTACGACGTGGCCGGCAATGTGGTCGCGACGATCGATGGGCGTAAGACGCGGACGACGTTCGATTACGACGCGACCGGGATGCTGGTGCGGGAGCGGCAGCCGATCAGCGGGTCGGATGCGATCGAGACGACGTTCGGGTACGACCTGGAGGGCAACCGGACCCGGTTCACCGATGGGCGGGGTAACGCGTTCGTCACCACGTACAACGCGTGGGGTTTGCCGGAGTCGCAGATCGAGCCGTCCACTCCGGCGCATCAGAGCCCGGCGGACCGGACGTTCACCGTGGTCTACGACACGATGGGCCGGCCGGCGAAGCAGGTGCTGCCCGGTGGGGTCAGCCTGACGAACACGTACGACGCGATGAGTCAGCTGACCAAGCAGGCCGGCGCGGGTGCGGAGGCCGACACGGTCGACCGGACCTTCGATTACGACCAGACCGGCCGGATGACGAAGTTCTCCGGTGACCAGGGCACGAACACCATCGCCTACGACGACCGGGACCTGCCGCTGTCGATCAGCGGGCCGTCGGGGAACTCGTCGTTCACGTACAACGCGGACGGGGCGTTGGCCAGCCGCACGGACGCGGCCGGTACCACGAACTACCGGTACGACACCGCCGGGCGCCTGGACAAGCTGACCAACACCAGCAAGGGCGTGGATCAGAGCTACGCCTACAACCAGCTGAGCGCGATCACGAAGGTCACCTACGGCGGCGGCAACAGCCGGAACTTCGCCTACGACGACCTGCACCGGATGACCGGCGACGAACTCAAGTCCGCGTCGGGCACGTCTCTGGCGAAGATCGAGTACGGGTGGAACGCGAACGGTGACCTGACCTCGAAGAAGACCACCAACTTCGGCGGGGCCACCACCAGCAACACCTACGACTACGACCTGGCCGACCGCCTCACGTCGTGGAACAACGGCACCACCACCACGGTGTACGGCTACGACAAGTCCGGTAACCGGATCCAGAACGGCAGCAAGACGTTCACGTACGACGCCCGGAACCGGCTGCTGACCGGCGACAACGCGAACTACAGCTACAGCCCGCGGGGCACGCTGCGCGCGGTCAACGGCATCGAGACCAAGTCGGACGCGTTCGGTCAGGTCATCACGCAGGGCATCGCCGGCGGCGGCGCGCAGACCTACCGGTACGACGCGCTGGGCCGCGCGATCCGCGACGGCTTCTCCTACACCGGCACCGGCAACGACCTGGCCGGTGACGGCGACGCCACGTACGTGCGGGGCACCGCCAACGAGGTGGTCGCCGCGACGTCGGGCACGAACACCCGGTACACGTGGACCGACCTGCACGACGACATCGTCGGTCAGTTCACCGCCACCGGCACCGCCCTGGACGCGTCCACGGTCTACGACCCGCTGGGCAAGACCATCAGCGGCAACGGCGGCATGATCGGTAGCCTCGGCTACCAGTCCGAGTGGACCGACAAGGCCACCAACCGCGTCAACATGGCCGCGCGCTGGTACAACACCGACACCGGGCAGTTCGACACTCGCGACACCGCGAACAACAACCCGGCACCCGACTCGGTCAACGCCAACCGCTACCAGTACGGCGACGCCAACCCGCTCACCGTCACCGACCCGACGGGTCACTGGGGTGTGTTCAGCTGGGCCGCGAACAAGATCAGCAGCGCCGCGTCCACAGTTTCCTCTGGTCTGTCCTCGGCGTGGCACGCGACCACGTCCTACGCCTCGTCGACGTGGAACAGCGCCTACTCCTACGGCCGCTCGATGTACGACTACGGCGTCTCGAAGGCCAAG
The DNA here is from genome assembly GCF_047159485.1 of Krasilnikovia sp. MM14-A1004. Classification (GTDB taxonomy): domain Bacteria; phylum Actinomycetota; class Actinomycetes; order Mycobacteriales; family Micromonosporaceae; genus Actinoplanes. The sequence goes on from NZ_AP038773.1 coordinate 70,475, forward strand.
AGCATTTACCGGAGTGGCGTCAACAAGATCAAGAAGGTCTACCACAAGGCCAAGCGGATCTATAACAAGGTCAAGACGGCGGTCAAGAAGCACGTCCGCCAGTGGGCCTCGAAGGCGAAGCGCTTCTACAAGAAGGTCGTGCGGGCGGTCAAGAAACACACCCCGAAGTGGGTGAAGAACGCCTACCACAAGGCCAAGAACTACGTGAAGAAGGCCGCCAAGGTCATCAAGCAGGCGGCCAAGGCGACGCTGTCCGCGGCCAAGCGGGTGGTCAAAAAGACCGTCAGCGCGGTCAAGGACGCGGCCAAGGCAACGAAGAAGTGGGTCGTCGACCACAAGGACGCGTTGATCGAGGTCGCCGCGATCGGTGGCGCCATCCTCGCGGGCATGGCCTGTACCGCGGTCACCGCCGGTGCGGGTGCGATCGCCTGCATGGTCGGCGCCGGCGCACTGATCAACCTGGCCAAGGACTCGGCCCAGGGCAACATCCACAGCCTGGGTGACGCGCTCGGCTCGATGGGCACCGGCGCTCTGTCGGGTCTCGTCGGTGGTGTCGGTGGTGCCGTCGCCGCCAAGGTCGGGACGCTGGTGGCCAGCAAGGTCGGCACCGGCCTGGCCGGGCGCCTGGCGACCGAGATGGCTGAGAACGGCGTCGACGGACTGATCAACCAGGTCGGGACGACTGGCCGGATCAACCCGAAGGAAATGCTGGAGGGGATGATCCCGGGCGTCAGCGCCCTCAACCGCAAGGCGCACGTCGACGTGAACCCGTCGTCGGCGAGAAGGAGCCTCTCCTCGTCGGGCTCGGGTTGCCTGCATAGTTTCGCGCCCAACACCCAAGTGTTGATGGGCGACTGGTCGAGGCGTCCGATCAAGGATGTCAAAGCCGGTGACATGGTGATGTCCGCCAACCCGACCGGCGGCTTGCCGTCTGCGAAGAAGGTCGAGCTGACGCACCGGAACACGGATCATAAGTTCTCGGACGTCAAGGTCAAGGACAGCAACGGGCACACGTCGGTTCTGAAGACGACGCAGCACCACCCGTTCTGGGACAAGACTGACAGGCACTGGGCTTACGCCAAGGACCTCAAGCCAGGCGACGAACTCAAGGTCGCGGGCAAGGGCGCGGTTGTGGTCACCGGGGTTCGTAATCATGCCGGCAAGCGGGTGATGCGTGACCTCACCGTCGCGGACATCCACACGTACTATGTATTCGCTGGCAACACGCCAGTGCTGGTCCACAATTGTGACCCGATTTCCATCTACAGAACTCCCAAGACTGTCGACAAGGACTTTGAACTCGAGCACGGACCGAACCCGGCGATGCAGCATGTCGAGGGAAGCAACGGGAAGGCGTACTTTGGAGAAAAGAGTGTCGCCGCAGAGTATCAAGGACGCGGAACCTATGCGCCTGGAATGATTCGATACGACATGCACCCGTCGTTCCTTGAGAAGTTCGGAGACAGTGCAAAGAGATATGACTGGCAGGGTCCCGGTGGATCCCCGCGCATCGAATTCGAGATTCCTTTCGAACGACTTGAAGAATTTAATTCGCTGACCGTGAAGCGCACCTGGATGCCCATGAAGGGGAGTTGACAGGCATGGTTTTGCGTTTACATCAAGAGTTTGACGGCGCCGTGGTTGCGGTTCATCCGTGGGGCCTCGAGGTCGAGTTTGAAGGCGGCACGCGAGGCCTGATCGACAACACCAAGGATCCCGCATGGCCCTCGGGTGACCGGTCTTCCATCGTTGGAGAGGTGCTCCACGTCGTCGTGATTGACGATCAGCGCGATCCGGTCCGACTGAGCGCCCTCGATGTGGACCTGGAAATAGCTCGGACGATGAGACCCGAGGTCGGTGGATAGCCAGGCTGTCAAGATCCCTAAGATGCCCTGTCGGAATTGTTCCGACAGGGCATCTTGATGTCAGCGATCCGTATGGCGATAGTCTCGCTAGAAGGTCGACCTCACTCACCTCAACATCGATCGCGCTCTTTCGGACGTCACCGTTAAGGATGGAAGCGGGCGGACCTCCACGCTGCGGACCACGCAGCATCACCCGTTCTGGAACAAGACATACAAGAACTGGTCCTACGCGAGGGACCTTAAGCCGGGCACCGAGCTCAAGGTCGCACGCATGGGTTCGGTCGTGGTCACCGGAGTCCGTAATCACGTCGGCCTGAAGGTGATGCGGGACCTTACCGTCGCCGATCTTCACACCTATTTTGTGGTCGCAGGGACGACGCCCGTCCTGGTGCACAACTGCAACCCCGGCCTAGCCACTGTCAATTACTACCCAGGGGTCGGGCGAAGCGGACACTTCAGCATTGAGGTAACTAACGGGTCCGAGGTAGAGCACATGCACCTCATGCCCTACGACGGCACTGCGATGGTTAGCCGGGTACCGGATCATGGATTGCCGGCGCCGGCAATGTCGCACACCTTTGAACTGCCGGACGGTGATGCTGCATTGGCTCATATGCGGTCCCAAGTTGGCAACCAGGGAGAATACAATGCGCTTAGCAACAGCTGCCTGACGTTCTGTACCAGGACGCTTGCGAAGGGTGGAGTGAATGCGCCGACGGACAAGGCTGCAATTCCATGGATTCGCCGGGTCTTTTCGGGAGGATGATCACATTGAGTGATGCGCTTGTTCGGAATTCCCGGATGCTTGCCATCTTTGCCGAGATTCTCCACGGCCCGCAAGGGCACCTGCGGGCCGTGGAGATCGTAGGACGAGGGATCTCGGCAGAGGTCCGATGTACGTTGGCTACACTTGCCGACAAAAGGGATAACTTGGCTAGATCCGAGGAAGCTGCGATCCAGGAGTCTCTGTCCTACGCCGAGCGCCTCATCGAGCTCGGTGAAATTGAGGACTCGCTCGTCGATATATGGCAACGTCGGCGCGCGGACGGTCTTGACGATCGAGCATTCGAGCTGGCGTTGGAGGGAATTGTCAATCGTCTCGAGGAATGGCCACTCGAACGCGGTTGACGAAGGTGGACGAGCGAGTCGGATGGCCGACTCGCTCGTTTCGTCTTTCCGTGTTGGTCGCGCGATGATAGAAGTATGATCGAGCGTCTTACCGGCGGCGTTCGTCGAAGCTGACTCGCAATCCCGCAGCTGCATACCGCTTACTGAGGGCGGGCTCGTAGGTATCTTGATTACCATGGCGCCTATGCGTAGCAACCGCGAGGCGATGTGCGAAGCCGGGAACGCATGGATTGGCGAGGAGATGTAATGACATCTACAAATTCGCCATCGCACGGTTCAACGTGCGGCATTTGTGGGGCGCCGCTGGATGATCGCCACGGCGTGTGAGTTTCGCGATGGTTCCGATGGGAAGGCAAGAGGGTTGAGTGCCTTTGTCGTCGGCAAGCGAGGTGGAATCGCGGAGTTCCGTGAGGCTGATGGAGACCCGAAGGTGCGTAAGACAGATGCGGCCATGCTGACGTTGAATTTGGGCGTCGACGAGTCCACCCTTACTGAGCGCCGTTTCAGCTGCTGGGTAGCACCAGCCGAGTACGGCGTTGTCAGGAGCGACTTCAAGCTCATCGTCGTCTCACGAGCCGCCCGCACTGCCAGGTCGAGCCTCGCGCGGCGTGCGAATTCTCCCTCGGGCAAACTCTCAAAGCCCACACCAGCGATGGAGGGGTGAGGGACCCCTGCGCCAGCGTACCTAACCTGGTGCAGCCTGCGAAGGTAGTCGGCGCTGGCGCACTGATCAACCTGGCCACAGACTCGGCCCAGGGGAACATTCACAGCCTGGGTGACGCAAGCGGCCCGGCTGCTTGACCGTCCGGAACTAGAGGAGGACCGCCGCTGTGGCCAGCCCGGTGCTATCCCCCACCTATGCAGCCATGGCAATAGACCTCGACGGAGCGTCTATTGCCATGGCGGACCACGGGTCCAACTGTTGGGTGTGGCAGCCCGAAGGTCAGGGAGCGACCACAGCGGTCGACCTCGATGACGCGACAGTCCAGGCATTGGACTTCGATCCGGTATCGCACAGGCTCGCCCTGGGCTGTGCTGATGGCGCCGTCTGGCTGTGGGGCGACCGAGGCGCTGTGCGCCTCGCGTCCGGCTCTGGTTCGGCGATTCGCTCCATTCGCTGGATGGGCCACGACGCCGTTGTTGCGGCGACGCAGGATGGTCGGGCGCGAGGTTACGTCGCATCCGACGGCCGCATCTGGTCGGATTTCGACACCGCGGACCCGAATTCCGGATTCGGACGCGCGATTCGGTCGACTGCCATTGATTCGTCCACTCGTCAACTGGTCACCGGCAATCAAGGTGGACGGGTGGCTGTCTGGGATATGGCGAGTGGGCGGCTGCTTCGAGAACTGCAGGGGCATGGCGGGTGGATCGGAACGCTCTCGGTAAGCCCTGACGGGGCTGGGGTAGCGGCAGGTAATCGGGACGGAATCGTCACCGTCTGGGGCACCCAAGGATCTACAAGGACCGAATTCAAGGCGCACGTGGAGGCCGTTCGGGCATCGGACTTCGATCCGCGCCGCGGCTACTTGGCCACCGGAGGCAACGATCGCCTGGTCCGGGTGTGGAATTGGCGCACTCAGACTCTGGTGGCGGAGCTGGCCGGTCTCAACGGCTGGGTCATCGACGTTCGTTTCATGCCGAACGGTGACGTCGTCGCCGGAGATGCCGACGGCGTTCTGACGCGGTGGGAACTGCCCAGCGGCAGAATTCTTTCGCGCAGTCGCTTCGTGGATCCCCGACTTGAGATGCCCGAGCGCTCAGACGATCGGCAGAACTCGTCATGGCAACTCATCGCGAATCAGTACGACTGGTCTTCGTTGAGGTGTGGTTGCCCGCGCGGCGCCAGGCATGTCCCCGAGGACTTCGCCAGGCTGGTGGAGGCGCAGAATGAGGACGACGCGTCCGGCGATGGTCTTGTTGATGACGTGGAAACGCAGTCCATGCTCTTTGAAGCTGCTGTTCCGGTTGCCGCCATGATTGTCGCGGCGCTGCGAGACGGCAGTATCTCGGCTCCCGCCCGCCTACGGATGTTCAGGCTGCTGAACTCGCTCGTGAACGGCGAATCCTCTTTCATCGAGGCGGAACTCGGCAGGCCGTCTCTCGAAGACGAATGTCGCAGTGCCGCAATCGACTGTGTGGAGCTGTGTAGGCAGGAGATTGCGAAGCCGACCGCCCCCGGCGCGGCAGATCATGCACAAGAGATTCTTGAGGCGTACGACATCTTCGAGTAGGACGCGGTCGGAGCGCTATCCACCTCTCCCCAGCGGACGATCACGTACGAGTGTTGCGTAGAGCCTCGCGGGAGAAGAAGTCGGCCTTGCGGGTGGCCTCCGGAATTCGGAAGCGGCCACTCAACGCCAGCGTCAGCTCGGTCGCCTGATCGAGTCCGACCCGGTGTCCCACCGAGACGAACACAGGCTTGATCCCCGTCTGGGTCCGCAACGCGCGTCCGAGCACTTCCTCCCCTTCGACCAGCGGGGACCAGTCACCCCGCTGTTGCCCAGGCTCGAGGAACCCGGCCGTGAAGGCCGTCTTGGCCACGCCGAACGATGGCAGGCCGGTCAGTACGCCCAGATGACATGCCAACCCGAACCGCCGGGGATGGGCGATCCCGTACCCGTCGCAGATCAGCACCTCGGGCCGGGTCGCGAGCATGCCGAGCGCGTCGAGCAGAATCGGCACCTCGCGGAAGGCCAGCAACCCCGGCACGTACGGAAAAGCAGCCTCACCATGGGCGATGGCGCTCTCCCGGACCTCCAGCGTCGCCACGTCGATGACCACCGCCGCGGCGGCCACCCGTGGCGAGCCGACCTCGTACGACACGTCGAGACCCACCACCGATGCCGGCATCACCGCCAGGCGATCCGTCAGGTCGAGTCGATCTCGTAAAGAGGCCTGGATGCGCTCGGCGTCGGCCGGATCCCGAGGCGCTTCGTAGCCGATCATCGGGCTACAGTCCGATTCCACCTCGTGGCGGTCAGTCGGGCAGGGAGTCGCGCAACAGGGTGGGATTGTCGCGGATCAGGGCGGCGAGACGCCTCGCAGCCTGCTCCGTATCTTCGGGCCGAACCTTGAGCGGCACGGGCTCCGGCATCGGCTGCGGCGCGGCGTACCCATGGCTCTGATCGGCGGCCCGGGCCGCCTCCTGGCCGTGCGCGGCCGGGAAGGATGCGGGCTCGTCGATCGGCTCGCCCACCGCGATGTCGAAGTCGGCGGCCCGCGGCCCGTCCGACGAATCATCGCCGGCACGCACCGCCACGGTGTGATCCGCGCTGACCTGGACGACCCCATCCTCGACCGCGAAGTGCAGCAGCACCGGATCCCCGGCGCCCTCCACCCCCACGGTCACCGCAAGCTCCTGATTACGGCCCACGACCGCGGCGATCGCCTCGACCAGCTCCGTCACCGCGGCTGGAGTCGCCTCCCCCGCGGCGCGGCGGCGCAGCTCATCGCGGCGCGCCAGCTTGTCCAGCGCGTCGTCCAGTCCGCCCCGCATGCCCCTGTCCTCCCGTCAGGTTGCTGCCTCTCACAACTTTGCACGCTCAACAGCCGTCATGGGAACCCGCGTCGGCCGAACGTCCGGCGCAACCTTACGTCGACTTCATTTTCAGGGCTCGATCGAGGGCACGATCAAGTACCACGAGCAGGGCATCCCGGACGGAGCCGCGGAACCTCGCGTCGAAGGACAGAACGGGTACGTCCGCGGGGACGGCCAGCGCCCAGCGGACCTCGTCGAGGGTGTAGCTGAGCTGCCCATTGAACGTGTTGACCCCCACCACGAACGGCATGCCGGCCCGCTCGAAGTAGTCGACGGCCGGGTAGCAGTCGTCGATCCGGTTCGTGTCCACCACCACGAGTGCGCCCAGCGCGCCGCGGACCAGGTCGTCCCACATGAACGAGAAGCGCGACTGGCCGGGGGTGCCGAACAGGTACAGCTTCAGCGTGTCGTCGATCGTCACGCAGCCGAAGTCCATGGCGACGGTGGTGCTGGTCTTCGCCGTCTCCGGGTTCGGGGTGTCGACGCCGACCGACTCCATGGTCATCTCGGCCTCGGTGCGCAGCGGCGCGATCTCGGAGATGGCACCCACGGTCGTCGTCTTGCCGACGCCGAAGCCGCCGGCGATGACAATCTTGACGGGTACGGGCGCGGCGCCCGGCTTGCGACCGCTCGGCACGCGGGCAGTGCCGACGACGCGGTCAGAGGGCTCGAAGTCCACGGATCACTCGCATGATGGTGTCGGGGTCGGGGAACTCGTCGTCCAGCACGTGGATGTCCACGTAGCCGGCCGCATGCAGGTCGCTGACAAGGATGCGGGTCACGCCGAGGTGGAGCCTGAGCCGTGCGGAGATCTCCGCGACGGACAGCGACTCCTGGCAGAGGCCGACGATGGCCCGCTGTTCGGGGGAGAGCCGGTCGGGCACCACTCCGGGGCGGAGGGTGACCTGGGTTTCCATCCCGATCGCGGGGTCGGCCGCGTTGACCCGCCCGGAGGTGATGACGAACGGCCGCAATGCGGTCGTCTGCTCACCGGGCGGGTGCTCCTCGGTGTGGGCCGGTGCGAAGTACTCGCTGGTCGGCCGCTCGTATGGGGCGCCCGACTGCAGGAACGGCCGGACCCCGGTCGCCACGCGGGGTGCCGGGTCGTCGGAGCCGGGCGCGGTGTTCATTGCTGGACGGCGTTCTTCAGCTCAGCGATGAGACGGGGGCTGAGCGCACCACCGGCACGGGTGGCGAACAGCGTCATCTCGTACGCGAGGGTGCCGAGGTTGGCGCTGCGGTCGGCGATGACGCCGAGCACCGACCCGGCGCTGATGGCCGTGACCAGCAGGTAGCCGTCGGCCATGTCGATGATGACCCGGTTCAGGCTGCCCAGCGCGTACCAGGCGGCGGCGCCGCCGGCGAGGCTGGTGACGCCGGAGACGACAGCGGCCAGCCGTTCGGCGTTCGACCGGTCCTTGCTGTTCGACATCGCCATCAGCAGGCCATCGGAGGAAACGGCGATGGCTTCGCGGACCCCCGCGGTCCCGGAGGTGAAGGAATCCAGCAGCCAGTTGAACGTCTTCGCTTCGGCGCTCAGTTGCGCGTTTGCGAAGTCGCGTCCGTTGCCGGTGTCCGTGGAGTAGGGGGAAGTCATCGCGGTTGTCCCTCGTGTTGTGGCTGGGTTTCATTGAGTGCGGATGCGACGCCGTGCTCGAACTGTTCGATCAGAGCCCGGGCAGCCTCGGGGTCGAGAGGCTGGGCCGGTGACGCGGGTGGCGCCTGGTTCGTAGGGCTGGTGACCGGCAGCGAGGCACCGGGCACCCGCCTGGCCAGCGGGGGATGGCCCGTCGTGGCCGGCGGCGGGCTCGCCTCGGCCGGCGGGGCCTCGTATTGCGGCCGCCCGGCCTCGAACGGAGGCTGGCTGACCGCCGGTGCCGCTTGGCCGGTTCCGAACGACGGATATCCCGCCACTGGTTCGGCTCCGCCGTCGAATCCCGGAGCGGAATAACTCGGCGGGGCCGCGGCGTCGGCCTCCATCACGTCCCACTGGGCGCGCGACACCCCGGCCTCGAAGGCCGCGAGGGCGTCGCGGGCCGCGAGTGCGTCGTCCGAGGTGGGCGGCGCGGTGCGTGGCGTCGGGCCGGTCTCGGTCGGCATGTGGCTGCCGGGCACCCGGCGGCGCAGCGGGGTCGCCCCGCCGCCGCGCGGCAGATCGGGGGCCGGGCTGTGCGGCGCGACACTCGGCGCGGGCAGCGACGGCGGACCGGCGAGGGCGTGCGGCGACGGGGCCGCGTACGCCGAGCCCGCGAGGGCCTGGGGTACGGGCAGCTCCGGCTGCCGCTGCCGGGGCAGCACCATCTCCGTCTGGGCGGGCTGGACGAGCCGGCCCTCCAGCTCGGGCAGCGCAGCCGGGTGCCGCCCCGCGATCGGGACACCCATGTCGTACGCGTGTGCGCGCGGCTGGTGGTCGAGCACGGGCTCCGCGTCGTACACGGTGTCGTCCACGTACCGGTCCGACCCCGCCCCGATCGCGGCCTGGCCGGCCGCCAGCGCGAACGCGTTCCAGGTCAGCGCGGCCTCGATCGTCTCGGTGGCCCGGCTCAGCTTGTTCGCGTCGAACGGCTGGGTGCTGCCCGGCGCATGCCGGCCGGCGGCGCCCGCGATGAGCGTCGGCAGCTCGGTGGTGTGGTGGCCGACGACCGACGCCTGGATCGGCGCGGCCGGCACGGCCTCCGCGTGGGTGATCAGGTGCGCGGGCTGCAGGTCGAGCCACGCGGTGACACCGCCGTCGGGGGTCTCGGTGAGGGTCACCTCGATGCCGTGCCGCCGGGCCAGGCGGCCGACGACGAACAGGCCGAGCACCTCGGTGGGCGCCAGGTCGAGGCGTTCGCGGCGGGTCAGCCGGGCGTTCTCCTCGGTCATGCGCTCCGGGGACAGGCCGAGGCCGTGGTCGACGATGGCCAGCCGGGCGCCGCCGCGCAGTTCCGTCGCGGTTGCGGTGACCCTGGTGTGCGGCGGGGAGAACGACGTGGCGTTCTCCATCAGCTCCGCCAGGATCAGGGTCAGGTCGGCCACCAGCGACGGCACGACCACGATCTCCTCGGGGAGGTCCAGGTCGACGCGGGTGTAGTCCTCGATCTCACCGAGGGCGAGCCGGACGACGTCGGACAGCGCCAGCGGGGCCATGTGCTCGTTGGCACCGGCGCCACCGGAGAGCACGACCAGCGAGCCCGCGTTTCGGCGCAGACGGCTGGACAGGTGGTCGAGCCGGTACAGCTCGCGCAGGCGCTCGGTGTCGGTCTCGCGCCGCTCCAGGTTGTCGATCAGCGCCAGCTGGCGGCCGACCAGGTTCTGCGTACGGCGGCCGACGTGGCCGAACATCTGCGCCACGTTGCGGCGACCGACGGCCTGCCGCTCGACCAGCCGCGCCGCGGTGGTCTGCACCCGGTCGAACGCGCGGGCCAGGTCGCCGATCTCGTCGCGGCCCGCCACGTCGACCTCGTCGAGGCGGATGGGCCGGACGTGGTCGGTGTCGTCGTCGGCGACGCGCTGCAGTTCGGCCTCGGCCTCGCGGGCAACCCGGTCGGCGGAGGCGGTCAGGTGACGCAGCGGACGGGCGACCGCGCCCGCCATCAGGATGCTGAGGCCGATGACGACGACGAGGATGACCAGCGAGCCGCCACCGACGCTGTACGCCGTACCGATGGCGTCCTGCCGCGTCTGGGTGACAGCGGTGGTCACGTCCGCGGCGATCCGCTTCTCCATGAAGCCGCCGATGACGGAGATGGAGCGCAGCGACGGGAACAGCGTCTTGATATTGAGCGACTTGGCCGCGGTGAGCGGGTCGGTCGTGCCGTACTGGAAGAAGGCCGGGCCCAGCCGGGTGACGAACGCTTCCCGGGCGCCGATGTACAGCTTGTACTGCGCCTCGGTGAAGTACGGCCGAGTGTTCGCGAAGACCTGCTGCAGCTGGACGAACGCCACGGAGAACCGGCCGAGCACGGACTGCTGCTTGGTGATGACGGACGGGACCAGGTAGCCGGCGATCTGGCTGATCAGCTCATCGGTACGCAGCGCCTGGTCGAGCGCGAACACCTGCCGGCCGGTCGCGGTGGTGAGGTCGGCCCGCTGGTACAGCCCGAGCTGCTCGAAGACCTGCTGGATGACGGTGGTGAACTCGGAGACGATCACCTCGGGCGGGATCGCCCGGTTGCGGACGTTCAGCCGGGTGTTGTCGAGCTTCGACAGGTTGGCGATCGCCCGCCGCAGTCCCAGCGGGAGGTCCTTGCCCTTGCCGCGCAGCTGCTGGACGCGGTCCTTGGCCTTGGCGGTCTGCACGGACAGTTCGGGCAGCGGGACGAGCCCGTAGAAGTATCCGACCGAGAGCAGGCGTTCCTCCTGCAGCTCCTGCACCGTGGTGCCGGCGTCGACGGCGAGCGCGACCAGGTCGGCGACCTTCTGCGCGTCGCGGGCGACGGTGATGCGGTCGGCGATGATGGGCACGCTGAGGCCCACGACGGCGAGCAGCGGGACGAGGATGAGCAGGGCGAGCTTGCCCCGCATGCGCAAGCTACCGAAGAACACCGGACCGCTCCCGCTGAGTCGGGGCGTCGCCATACGCCGGCGCCTGGTTCAGGTGGCCGTAGCCGGGCTCGGGGCCGGGACGGCCCATGCCGCGCGTGGCGTCCGAACCGGCCGGGGCCGGGGCGGGACGGGCGGAGGGTGCCCGGCGTCGCCCGGCGAGGTGCATGGCGGCGGCCACGAGCGTCAGTGCCAGCACGGCGATCCCGGCGGTCAGGATGCCGGCGTGGCGCAGGTCGAGGCTGTCGAGCCGGTCGTCGAGCAGGTTGGTCGTCTCGCGGGCCACCACGCCGGAGAGCGCAGCCAGGGAGGTCTGCAGCTGCGCCTGCGCGGTGGCCATGGTGGCGGGGTTCGGGATGCCGCCGGGGTTCGCGCCACGGGTCAGTGCCTCGACGCCACGCCGGAACTGGTCCAGGGTGCTCACCAGCTGGCCGCTGAGCGTCGTGCTGCTGGTGTTCTCGGCCGCGGCCTGCAGGTTGTCGGTGAGGTTGTCGACCGAGGCGGTGACGAACTCCACGGACGCGCCGAACTGGGGGGTGAGCACCGCACGCCGGGCGGGGGTGGCGCCGGTGACCAGCAGCGCCAGGTCGCCCATGCGGCTCACCTGCGTGACCGTCGTGGGCAGGTCCACGGCGACGACCTGCTGCAGGTGCGACACGTCGTTGTCCGGGTCGCGCAGCAGCCCCGACTCCGCCTGTACGGAGGTGTACAGCGCCAGTGCCAGGTCGCCGACCTCGACGTGCGCCTGGAAGATCGCCTCGGCGTCGCCCTTGATGGTCTTGAACTTGCCGATCTTCTCGCGCAGGGTCGTCCACCGCTCACGGGTGCCGAGATCCGCGCCGAGGCGGGCGTCGACCGCGGAGACGTTGGTGACAGCGGTGGTCAGCGAGGCGGGCGGGGCCGCGACGCCCTGCAGCGCCGAGGACTCCGCCTCGGCCAGGCCGCTGACCAGCGGCGCCAGGGCGCTCAGGTACTCCACGCCCTGCCGCTCCCGCTGGGTGCTGTCCCGGCGGTCCTGGTTGTCGTTCCAGACCCACGCGAAGAGGCAGCCTGCCGGAACCAGTATCAGAACCGTCAAAACAGCCGCCACGGCGGATCGCAAGTGGTTTGGCCGGTGATTCACCGTGACTGACATTGCCTTCGTCCTTCGCCATGCAGCGCCGGCCACCGTTTGATGGCTACGTTCCGTAGCCGGACGGGCGCACCGATCCGGGTGAATCTATCCGAGAAACAATCATGAGGCCCCTTTCCAAGGGTCAGAGTTGAGTCGTCTGATCGGGGGATACGCCGCGGGCCCCGAGTGGCTGTAGCGGGCTCCAGGTCCGGCCGAAGGGTGTGAAGGTGCTGGATACGGGCGGGGTGTGCCAGCACGGGACAGAGTCGCGACAAGCGCGTCCGAGCATCGGAGCGGCTCCACAGTGGAGTAAGATGGATCACTCATGCAAAGTTACCGTTAAGTAGCTGTAAAACCACCCTGCGTGAGATTCCTGCGGAGCGTGCTCGCATGATCACGCGTGTCAGATTCACGCTCTCTCAGAATGTGGGACAAAACGTGGGATCGGCCCGGCGTACGAGGCCGCGTCGACCGGGCCGAGGCGCGTTTCGCCCGGAAATGGGTAGACCCGGCCCGGACCCGCCGCTCAGCCAGTGCGAGCGCGCGACCGGACCGGGCCTGTCCGCCGGTAGCGGCGGGCGGCTCGCGGCGGTCAGATCCGGGCGAGTGCCCGGCGGAACGGATCGAGACCCAGCGAACCCAGGTTCAGCGCGTCGCGGTGGAACGCGCGCAGGTCGAACGCGGCACCGTGGCGGGCCTTGGCGTCGTCACGCGCCTGCAACCAGATGCGCTCACCGACCTTGTACGAGGGGGCCTGGCCGGGCCAGCCGAGGTACCGCTTCCACTCGAAACGGAGCACCTCGTCCTCCATCCGGCAGTGCGCGCGCAGGAACTCCCAGCCCAGCTCCGGAGTCCAGCGCTCACCGGGGTGGAAGCCGAACGGGTTGTCGCGGGGGATCTCCAACTCCAGGTGCATCCCGATGTCCACGATGACCCGGGTGGCACGCAGCGCCTGGCCGTCCAGCATGCCGAGCCGGTCACCCGGATCGGCGAGATAGCCCAGATCGTCCATCAGGCGCTCCGCGTACAGGGCCCAGCCCTCGCCGTGGCCGGACGACCAGCACAGCAGCCGCTGCCAGCGGTTGAGCAACTCGGCGCGGACCTGTGTCTGGGCGACCTGCAGGTGATGCCCCGGCACCCCCTCGTGGTAGACCGTCGTCACCTCGCGCCAGGTGGAGAATTCCGTCATCCCCTCCGGCACCGCCCACCACATCCGCCCGGGACGGCTGAAGTCCTCACTCGGGCCGGTGTAGTAGATCGCGCCGTCGCTGGTCGGGGCGAGGCAGCATTCGATGCGCCGGACCTGCTCGGGAATGTCGAAGTGGGTGCCGTGCAGCTCCGAGATCGCCTTGTCCGCCAAAGCCTGCATCCAGTCGCGGAACGCCTCCTTGCCGGGGATGCGCCGGGCCGGGTCCGCGTCGAGGGTGGCGACCGCCTCGTCGATGCTCGCGCCCGGACCGGCGATCTCCGCCGCCACGGCGCGCATCTCCTGCTCCAGGCGGTGCAACTCCTCGAAGCCCCATGCGTACGTCTCGTGCTGGTCCACCCGGGCGCCGAGGAAGTACTGCGATGCCCGCTCGTACCGTTCGCGGCCCGCGGCCTCCCGGTCGCGGCCGCGCGGCGCCAGCTCCGTACGCAGGAATTCGGCGAAGCCGGCGGTGGCGGCCGTGGCCGCCCCGGCGTTGCGCCGCAGCTCGGCGTCGAGCGCGCCGCCGGCACCCAACCGCCCGGCCAGGCCGTGGAAGAAGTCGTCGCGGGCCGGGTCGGTCCAGGTGTCGCACATGTCGGCCAGCGCCAGCATCTGGGCACGCGCGCTGACGTTGCCCGCGTCGGCCTGCTCCAGCAGGGTGCGCTGGTACTGCGCGACCGCACGGGGGATCTGACCCAGCCGGGCCGCGATGTTGGCGACGGCCTCCTCGCCCTCGGTCGGCATGAGGTCGAAGACCTGGCGGATGCTGTGCATGCCGCTGGCGATGACGCTCAGGTCGCTGGTGGTGTCGCCGGCTTCGTACCGGGTCAGGTCGAGCCCGAGGCGCTCCTGCATGGCGTCCTTCGCCACCGCCTCGCCCGCGCCCGCGGGCTCCAGCGTCGCCAGCTCGGCGAGGGTGCGCCGGGTCAGGTCGGCGCTCGCCGCGTACCCGTCCGGGGAGAAGTCGTCGAGCTGGTCGTCCCGGCCCGGGATGCCGACCCAGGTCGAGCCGATCGGGTTCAGCGGCGCCCACTCGGCGACGTAACGGTTGGCGAGGTCGTCAATCTTTCCCACGCCGCAGACCCTACGGGAGATCACCGACCTCACGCTTCCTCAATCGCCGCCGTGTCCCGCCGTCCAGGCCAGCAGCGCGTCCGCGGGCCAGGTGTTGACCACGCGGTCCGCCGGCACCGCGCACAGCGCCGCCCGTTCGCAGCCGAAGTGCAGCCAGTCCAGCTGGCCGGGCGCGTGCGCGTCGGTGTCGATCGTGAACAGGCAGCCCGCCTCCACCGCCACCCGCAGCATCCGCTTGGGTGGGTCGAGCCGGTCGGGCCGAGAGTTGATCTCCACGGCCTTGCCGTGCTCGACGCAGGCGCCCAGCACCTTGTCGAGGTCGAAGTCGCTGGGTGGGCGGGTCCGCCCGGCGCGATGCCCGCGGTCGCCCGCTCCGGCCGCGGCCACCTTGCGGCCGGTCATATGCCCGAGTACGTCCAGATGCGGGTTGGCGATCGCGGTGAGCATCCGGTGTGTCATCCGGGACGCGTCGTCGCGTAGCCCGCTGTGCACCGAGCCGACCACCACGTCCAGCCGGGCCAGCAGCTCGTCCTCCTGATCGAGGGAGCCGTCCGCCAGGATGTCGACCTCGATCCCGGTCAGTACGCGGAAGCCCTCCGGCAGCGCGTCGTTGAGCCGGGCCACGTGATCCAGCTGGCGGCGCAGCCGGTCCGGGGTCAGCCCCCGGGCCACGGTCAGCCGGGGCGAGTGGTCGGTCAGCACCATGTACTCGTGGCCCAGCTCGACCGCCGCGAGCGCCATCTCCTCGATCGGGGAACCGCCGTCGGACCAGTCGGAGTGGACATGGCAGTCGCCGCGCAACGCCGTACGCAGCGCGGCTGCCGCATCGCCCAGATCGGTGCCCTCGGTCGCGGTCAGCCGTCGCAGGTAGACCGGCTCCTCGCCGGACAGCGACTCGGTGACGCAGCGGGCGGTCACGTCGCCGACCCCGGACAGCTCCGACAGCGTGCCCGCCTCGACGCGCGCCCGCAGCTCCTCGGCGGGCAGGGCGGCGACGGTCGCGGCCGCCGACCGGAACGCGCGCACCCGATAGGTGGCCTCATTGGCCCGTTCCAGCAGGAACGCGATCCGGCGCAGGTCGGCAACGGGATCGCGGGCGCTCACCAGGCCCACGCTAGTGCACGCGGCAGCGGCCGGTCGGCCCGCTAGCGTTGCCGCCATGCGAACGATCGACTGGGCGACCGGGACTGCGGGGCTCGACGCCGGGGGTCCCGACACCGCAGGCGTCGCTGGATTCGACGCCGCGGGATGGATCGAGCTCGTCGACCAGACGGCGCTCCCCGGCGAACTGCGAATCCTGCGCATTGGCACGGTGGCCGAACTGGTCGCGGCCATCCGGTCGCTGGCCGTGCGGGGCGCGCCGGCACTGGGGGTCGCGGGAGCGTTCGGGGTGGCGCTGGCCGCCCGGCAGTTCGCGGGTGACCCGGCCGGGCTGGCGGCGGCCGTACACGAGATCGAGACCGCCCGCCCGACGGCGGTGAACCTGGCCCGCGGCGCCCGGCGGGCCGCGGCGCTGCTGCCCGCCGGTGCGCACGCCGTGCTGCGGGAGGCGTACGCCGTGCGCGACGAGGAGATCGCGTCGTCCGAGGCGATGGCCGTGCGCGGCGCCGACCTGGTGAGCGACCTGTGCGGGACGCGTCCGCGCCTGCTGACCCACTGCAACACCGGGGGCCTGTGCACGGTCACCGTCGGCACGGCGCTGGGAGTCGTCGGTGAACTGCACCGACGCGGCGCGCTGGCCGGGGTGATCGCCAGCGAGACCCGCCCGCTGTTGCAGGGTGCCCGGCTCACCGCGTGGGAGCTGGCGCGCTGGGGGGTCGACTTCCGGGTGGCGGTCGACTCGGCCGGCCCGTTCCTCATGGCTCGGGGCGAGGTCGACGCGGTGATCCTCGGCGCGGACCGGATCTGCGCGAACGGCGACGTCATCAACAAGATCGGGACGTACGCGCACGCCCTGGGCGCACGCCGGGCCGGGCTGCCGTTCCTCGTGGTCGCGCCGGAGTCCACGGTGGATCCGGACACCCCCGACGGCGCCGCGGTCGACATCGAGGACCGGGGCGCCGCCGAGGTGACCACGCTGTCGGACGCGGTCAACCCGGCCTTCGACGTCACGCCGCACGACCTGGTCACCGCGATCGTCACGGACCGGCGGGTGATCCGCCTGGACCGCGGCGAGAGGCCGTGACGCTGCGCGTTTTTACGAGGCTGGCTTCCAGGGCTTGAGCCAACTCGTCTCGGGCCAGCCCTCGGCCGCCGCCATCAGCGGATACGCCGTCGCCCCGTCGACGCTCTCCCGCACGATGTCCGCGTGTCCGGCGTGCCGCGCGGTCTCCTGGATGAGGTGCAGCAGCACCCAGCGCAGGGAGAAGACGTCGAGATCCGGGCGGTTCCACGGCACGGAGCGGTCGACCGGCACGGAGAAGCCGAGATCGCCGATCTCGTGGACGGTCTGCTCGGTGTGCGCGGCGGCGCGGTCGTAGCGGGCGAACACGTCGTCGATCGTCTCGCCGTCGGCGAGACGGAAGTCCGCCGCGTACTTCTGGAAGTCGATCGGGCGGGGCTCCTTGCGGATCGTGGCGATCCAGTTCTCCTCGGTGGAGGCGCAGTGCTTGACCAGGCCGCCGACGCTCAGGTCGCTCGCGGACGGAGTGGCCCGCAGCTGCTCGTCGGTGAGGCCGTACGCGGTGAGTCTCAGGACGTAACGCATCTGGGTGAGATACGCGAGCAGGCCCTCCTGCTCGGTGGCGATCGGACCGACCTGACCGGGCATGGCGCGATTCCTTTCGACTGCGGTCCTTAGCGGCGCCGCTCAGCCTAGGGGCGACCACCGACAGTTTCGGGTCGTACGGCCCGCAACACCCGGCGCTCGTCGTCCACCCCGGTCACCCAGCCGCCGGCCCGTCCGAGTTCGAGCAGGGCGTCGGCGTGCCAGGGCACCTCGACCGCCGTGCCCGTCGCCACGGGCCAGGCCGCTCGGGCGGCGCTGGCCGGGGCCAGCAGCGGGCGCAGCGCCGTGGCCGGGTCCGGCTCGTCCAGCGCGGCCCGCAGCTCGGCCAGCGTCTTCAGGACACCGTCGAGTGCGGTGCCGACCGCCGTGGCGTTGCCCCCGCACATGGCGGCGATGAGCTCCGGCCGGGTGGCGGCTACCCGGGTGCCGTCCCGGAACGAACCGGCGGCCAGCGCGGCGGCCAGCGGGTCACCCGCGACCGCGGTGGTCAGCGCCGCGGCCAGCAGGTGGGGGACGTGGCTGGCCGCGGCGACCGCGCGGTCGTGCTCGGCGGACGTGGCCGGCACCACCCGTGCCCCCAGCGCGGTGACCAGCCGGGCCAGGGTCAGCCAGTCCGGCAGGGCGGTCTCCCGCGGTTCCAGGCACAGAACCCAGGCGCAGCCGGTGAACAGGTCAGGGTCGGCGGCGGCGAAGCCGGAGGTCTCCTTGCCGGCCATCGGATGCCCACCGACGTACGCGGCGGTGGGCAGTTGCTGCCGGAGCAGCTCCCGGATCGGGCCCTTGACCGAGGTGACGTCCGTGACCAGGCCGTCGTACCCGGTCAGCTCGGTGAGGACCGGGGGCAGGGCGGGCAGCGGCACGGCGAGCGCCACCAGCTCGGCGTGCGCGATCGCGTCCCGCAGGCGGCCGGCCACCTGCCAGCGGGCCCGCGCGGGGGCCTGCGCCGCGGCGGTACGCGCGGTGCCACGGGTCGCCGGATCGGCGTCGAAGCCGACCACCGCGTGCCCGCCCGTGGCCAGTGCCTGCGCCAGCGAGCCACCGATGAGCCCGAGCCCGATCACCGCGACGTCCACGCGGGTGACTCTCCCACACCGGCAGGCCGGTGGGCCGTACGGACAGGTACGCATCCGCCGAACTCAGTGGAGGATTAATCCGTTTCGTCACTACATGACACTAATTCATTCAAACGCTCCTTTAGGAGACATTCATGCGGTTACGTTGATCCAGTGACTTACAGGGACAAATTCCTCAAACGGATCGCCGGAGTCGTGGCGCTCGGTGTGGTCCTCGCGGTCGCGCCGACCCCGGCTGTGGCGATCTCCTCCAACTCCCAGTCCGTACCCAGCTTCAACGGGACCGTCTGGGCGCTGGCCTACTCGGGCAGCACGCTGTACGTCGGTGGGGACTTCACCGCCGCGATCGTCAAGGGCAAGACGATCAAGCGGAACAAGCTGGCCGCCGTCAACGCGATCACCGGAGCCCTGCTGCCCTGGGCGCCCGCCGCCAACGGCCGGGTCAAGGCCATCGCCGTGAGCGGGTCCAGCGTGTACGTCGCCGGCAACTTCAACGCGATCAGCGGCCAGAAGCGGGACAGCCTCGCCCGGATCGACGGATCCAGCGGCGCGGTGTCGTCCACCTTCAAACACAGCATCAGCGGAGCCCCGTACGCGGCGGCCGCTGCCAACGGCCGGCTCTACCTCGGCGGCACGTTCAGCGCGATCGACGGGCAGTCCCGCGGGCGGCTGGCCGCCTTCAACCTCAGCACGGGCGCCCTCGACGGTGGCTGGCGGCCGAGCGTCGACGACCAGGTCGAGGCGATCACCGCCGCCGGCACCCGGGTGTACGTGGGTGGGCGCTTCCACCGGGTGAACGGCGCCTCCGGATACGACCGGCTGGTCGCCCTCGACCCGACCCGCGCGAGCATCGTGACCGGGTTCCGGCCGCGCCCGTCCGTCATCACGTACGGGATCGCGGTCACCTCCGCCGGGGTCTTCACCGCGCACGGCGGGCAGGGCGGGACGGTCAACGCGTACACGAGCAGCGGTGGGAAGCGCTGGACCGCCACGTTCGACGGTGACGGGCAGGCGGTGGTGGCTCTCGGCGGTGCGATCTACGTCGGCGGCCATTTCGACCACGCCTGCCGCACGTCGCGTACCGGGCCGCAGGGGACCTGCCTCGACGGGTCGTTGAACCGGGTCAAGCTCGCGGCGCTGTCCCCGTCCGACGGTCACCTGTTGAGCTGGACCGCGAACCTGAACGGCATCGAAGGGGTGCTCACCATGGCCGGGAGCGCGAGCCTCGGCCGGCTGGCCGCCGGTGGCGCCTTCACCACGGTCAACGGCGCGAACCAGAAGCGCCTGGCCCAGTTCGGCTGAGCCGCGGGGCCGGAAGCATTGCCGGAGCGGGGCCGCATCCCGGGCGAGGATGCGGCCCCCACAACCGTCAGGCCTTGCAGTGGTGCGTCCGGTTCCACGCCTTGACCGCGGCGACCGGGCTCTTCTGGCCCTTCTTGCGCCACGAGGTCAGGTAGGTGGCGGGCCAGACCACGCCGCGCCGGACCTTCCAGTCGCCCGT
Organism: Krasilnikovia sp. MM14-A1004; assembly: GCF_047159485.1. Lineage (GTDB taxonomy): Bacteria > Actinomycetota > Actinomycetes > Mycobacteriales > Micromonosporaceae > Actinoplanes. The sequence continues at coordinate 90,212 of NZ_AP038773.1, forward strand.
CTTCGCGCACGGCGGCGAAATGCCGTAGTGCAGGTGGCAGACGCCGCTGGAGTTGCCCGTCTTGCCGACCTTGCCGAGTTCCTGGCCCGCCTTCACGCGCACCCCCGGGCGGATGCCCGGCAGCACCTTGCTCAGGTGCGAGCCGTAGTAGCGCACACCGTCGTCGCCCTTGATCGACACGAACAGGCCGCCGTTGTAGGGCCCGTCGGGCGAGCCCTTCTTGAACCGGTCCTTGAGGCTGATCTCCAGCACGACGCCGCTCGTAGTGGCGACGACGGGCTTCCCGCACGCGGCGAAGATGTCCGTCGCCGGGTACTTCGCGTGGGTCTTGTGGAAGGCCACGTTCGACGCCTTGACCGGGAAGACGTACCGGACCTTCGCCGTGGCCGTCGCGGTCGCCGTGGGCTTGGGGGTCGCCGAGGGGCTCGCCGAGGTCACCGGCAGGACGGCCTCTTCAGCGGCCGGGACCGTCTCGGGGGCCGACGCCTTGGCGACGGTTGACGGCTCGACGAAGGCCGGGGTCGCGGCGGCTGAGCCGCCGACCCCGCCGGCGGAGCCGCATCCGGCGAGTGACAACACGGTGACCAGGAGAAATGTACGGCGTAAAGGCATCGCGCCATCCTGACAGAGGTCCGTCCGCGCCGCTGACCCCCGACTGCTGGATAGGGTGGCGGAAGTGCCGGAGTGGAGGAGGCGGATATGGCCGAACGGCAGGGGTCCTGGCCGGGGTCGGCCGTGCCGCAACCCTCCGGCCTCTTTCCGGGACTGCCCCGGCGGCCCGTCTACCGCGAGCCGCATCCGGTCGCCGCCGGCCCGGTGCTGGCCGGGATCGGCGCGACCGTGCTGTGGTTCGTCCTGTTCGGCAGCCTCGGCCGGGATCTGGTCAGCTACGCCTGGTGGACCGTGCTGGCCGCCGTCTCGGCGTGGGCCGTCGCGGCCGCGCTGGCCGTGCTCGGTGACCGGGGAGTCGCCGTCGGCGTCGCCGTGACCAGCGGGTTCGGGTTGTCCATCGCATCGACGTTCGTGGCGATCCGCTGGATCACCACGAACGACTGGCCGATGTGGTGACGGTCGCACCGATCCCGTCCGGGCTGACCGGACGTGCACCCATCGTGGCTCTGCGTACTTGGCCTTGACGAACCCTCCCACGGTCGGCAACCTCGGCTGCATGGCCCACGTACCGCAGCGGCTCGACCCGGATCGTCGCCGTCGTCGGCTCGAACTGTTGGCCGCTCTCGCCGACGCCAAGTCGGCCCGCGAGAGCGCCCGCCCGGAGCGCCTGCAGGGGGCGCGACTGCGCGAGCTGATCGCCGTTCGCCGTCGCCTCACGAACTGAGTTGTTCACCATTCGGGGCGTGGCGCCGTTGCCACGCCGCCGTTGCCGCTACCGTCAGGCGCTGAAGACGAAGTCGCGTGGGGGGAAACGTGTCGACTTTTGCTGCCGCCGTCGCCCGGGGCAAGAACGGTTGGACGGCGTCGGAGCTGGAACTGTCCGGCCTCGCCGACATCGACGAGGTGGCGGACCGCCTGCGTGATGTCGAACCGGACGCTGCGCTGTCGTTGTTGTTCGTCGAGGCCGACGACGAGTATCTGGTGATCCTGCGCCTCGACGAGGGCGAGGACCTGCGGGTGTTCGGGTCCGATTCGGCCTTCGCCGAGGAGTCCCGGGTCGGTGCGCTGCTGCTCGGCGACATCGAGGCCCCGGCCTTGGAGATCGACGAGCTGGCCGCGCCGGCTCCGAGCGACGACGACGAGTCCGACCAGCCCGCCGTCGACCCCGACGCGGACCCGGTGGGCGACGCCGAGCTCATCGCCGATCTGGGCATCAGCGCGCACAAGCTGCTGTCCCTGTGCGGTCTGGAGGGCATGCTCCCCTCCGACGTGACCGCCGAGATCTGCCAGCGGCTGGGCTGCGGCGACGAGGTCGAGGAACTGCGCGAGGCGTGAGCGAGCGCACGCGGGGCTTGCACAGCGTGAGCGAGCGCAGCGTGAGCGAGCGCAGCGAGGGCCACGAGCGCACGCTGGCCGGCGCGGCGTGAGCCTGGCGGCGCGGCCGGAGCACGAGGTGTGGATGCGTCGCGCCCTGGACGTAGCCGCGGCGTCGCCCGCGGACGTGCCCGTCGGCGCCGTGCTCTACGACGCCGACGGGCGCGAGTTGGCGGCGGCGGGCAACGAGCGGGAGGCCACCGGCGACCCCACCGCGCACGCCGAGATCCTCGCGTTGCGCCGGGCGGCGGCCCGGACCGGCGAATGGCGGCTGGAGGGCAGCACCCTGGTGGTCACGCTGGAGCCGTGCACGATGTGCGCCGGTGCGCTCGTGCTGGCCCGGGTGTCCACCCTGGTCTTCGGCGCCTGGGAGCCGAAGACCGGCGCGGTGGGCTCACTGTGGGACGTGGTGCGCGACCGCCGCCTCAACCACCGCCCCGACGTGTACGCCGGGGTGCTGGAACAGGAGTGCGGCGCCCTGCTGCGGGACTTCTTCCGCCCCTGATCCGCAGGGGTCAGGCCGCGCCGGCGATCGCGGTGTCCAGTCCGATCTGCACCATGTTCTCGAAGCCCTGCTCGCGTTCCGCCGGGGTCATCCGCTCCTCGCGCGTGATGTGGTCGCTGACCGTGAGGATCGTGAGGGCGCGGGCGCCGTACCGGGCGGCGGTCGTGTAGATGGCCGCGGACTCCATCTCCACCGCCAGTACGCCGTAGTCGGCGAGCCGGCCGTAGAGGTCGGGACGGTCGGAGTAGAACGCGTCGGCCGCCAGGATCGGGCCCACCCGCAGCGGCACGTTACGGCCCTCGGCCACCTCCACCGCCGTCCGCAGCAGCCCGAAGTCCGCGACGGGGGCGTAGTCGACCAGCCCGTCGAACCGGACCCGGTTCATGTTCGAGTCGGTGGCCGAGCCGATCGCGGCGACGACGTCACCGAGATTCAGGCTGTCGACGATCGCTCCGCAGGAGCCGATCCGGATCACGGAGCGGACCCCGTACTCGTTGATCAGCTCGTGGGTGTAGATCGACGCCGACGGCATCCCCATGCCGGTCCCCTGCACCGACACGGGCACTCCCCGCCACGTCCCGGTGAAGCCCAGCATCCCGCGGACCTGCGTGTAGCAGACCGGGTCCTTCAGATAGGTCTCGGCGATCCACTTCGCCCGCATCGGGTCCCCGGGGAGCAGGACCCGCTCGACGATGTCGCCCGGCTGCGCGCCGATGTGCACACTCATGACCCCGATCCTGCCAGGCGCGGTCGCGCCGGACGGGGCTGGCCACCCGGAACATCGAGGTCACGGCACACCGGGCAACCCGGCGGCGGAGCGAGCGAGGGGTCGGGTAACCTACTTCGCGGTGGTGTGTCCGAGCGGCCTAAGGAGCACGCCTCGAAAGCGTGTGAGGGTGCAAGCCCTCCAAGGGTTCAAATCCCTTCACCACCGCCAGCTTGCAGAGCAGACGCCCGGCGACTCCCCGTGAGACGCCGGGCGTTTCCGCGTCCCGCCCCGGTCGGTCCGCCCCGCGGGGGCCGAAGCGCTAGGTGTCTGAGTTACTTCCTGAGGTGAAATAAGTGCGTTGACATTGATGAACGTCGCTGGAAACGTGCGTCGGGAGTGACTGGCCGGTGCGGGGTCGCCCCGCCGCAGACTGGAGGAACTCGATGCGCGTCGGCGTCCTGTCCAGGCACCTCGCCGCCATCACGGCGGCCCTGACGGTGGTGGCCCTGCTCAGCGGTCCGGCACCGGCCGACGCCGCGGGCACCGACTCCGTGGTGATCTCCGGGCAGGCGCGCTTCGAGGTGCTGTCCCCGACGCTGATCCGCACCGAGTACGCCGGGGACTCCCGCTTCGTGGACGCCGCCACCTTCAACGTCGTGAACCGCCCGGGCGCCCGGCAACGCGCGCAGATCCGCAGCGGGACGAAGGACGACTGGCTGACCATCGACACCGGTGCCGTCACGCTGCGCTACAAGGTGGGGTCCGGGTCGTTCGGTGCCGACAACCTGACGGTCCAGTTCACCGCCGGCCGGCAGGCCGTCCAGGCCGCGCCGTGGGCCGACCACGCCCCGCCGGCCTGCGTCCCTGCGGCCTTGTGCGAGGCCGAGTCCGGACAGTTGCAGGGTGTCGCCGTCGCCCGCGACCACGGCGGCTACACGGGCCGGGGCTTCGCCGCCGGGTTCGAGGCGACGGGTGACGCGACGACCTTCGCGGTGACCGTTCCCGAGGCCGGGACCTACCGGTACGCCGCCCGGTACGCGAACTTCGTCGGCGGTGACGGGCAGAACACCACCCGCCGTCTCACGGTCGCCGTCGACGGGACCGCCGGCCCACAGCTCACGCTGCCCAGCACCGGGTCCTGGGACACGTGGGCGCTCGCCGAGGCACCGCTCACCCTGGCCGCCGGCCGACACGAGATCGCGCTGCGGCGCGACCCGGCCGACTCCGGCCACGTCAACGTCGACAGTGCCGCGGTGCTCCGGCCCGGCGAGGCGTACCCGCAACCCGCCCCGCCGCAGGCCGTACCGTGCGCATTCGGTTCGCTCTGCGAGGCGGACGGCGGCGCGCTGGCGGGCGGCGCGAAGTCGGCCGCCGACCACAACGGCTACTCGGGCGATGGCTTCCTCGCCGGCCTGGAGCGGGCCGGCGCGTCGGACACGCTCACGGTGACCGGAGTCCCGGCGGCCGGCACGTACCGGCTGCAGCTGCGCTATGCCAACAGTCGCGCCGGACAGCAGCCGGTCCGGGCCCGCGACGTGACGGTCCGGATCGGCGGCACCGCGCCCGTGACCACCACGCTCGCGCCGACCAGCGGCTGGGACTACTGGCGCACCGTGGCGGTACCCGTCACGCTGGCCGCGGGCACCAACACCGTGCAGCTGGGCTGCCCCACCGACGACAGCTGCAACATCAACATCGACACGGTGGCCGTCACCCCGGCAACCGCCCCGCTGCTCGCCCCGCACGCGCCGCTGGGCGGGTACCGCCGCTCGCTCGACGGCGTCGACGGCTCCGCCGCCACCGCACCCGGCATCCTCTACGCGGACGGCTGGTCGCTGCTCGACGACACCGCGTCGGCGCTGTTCGACCCGGGCACGCGTACCGTCACGCAGCGCGCCGCCCACCCCGGCGGCTACCAGGACGGGTACGTCTTCGCGTACGGCCAGGACTACGCCCGGGCGCTGCGCGAACTCGGCGCCCTCACCGGCCCCACCGCGTTGCTGCCCCGCTGGGCGTACGGCGTGTGGTACTCGGAGTACTACGACCACAGCGCGGCCGACTTCCGGCAGACGATCGTGCCGCGGTTCCGCGCCGAGGGCGTCCCCCTCGACGTCCTCGTCGTCGACACCGACTTCAAGGCGGGCGACAAGTGGAACGGCTGGGACATCGACCGGGCCAGGTTCCCCGACCCGGCGGGCTTCTTCGACTGGGCGCATGCAGAGGGCCTGCACACCAGCCTGAACATCCACCCGAGCATCCGCGGCGCCGACCCGAGGTTCGCCGCCGCTCAGGCGACCGCGAAGGGCAAGCTCCAGCGCACCGGCTGCAACAGCGGCCCCGACTGCTACGTCTTCGACTGGGCCGATCCGGATCAGCTCGCCGCCTACCTCGGCCTGCACCGGTCCATGGCGCCGTCGGGTGTGGACTTCTGGTGGCTCGACTGGTGTTGCGACGCCAGCCGCTCCTCGCTGCCGGGCGTCACCCCCGACGCCTGGATCAACCAGCAGTACGCCACCGAGAACGGCTTCGCGTTCTCCCGCGCCTACGGTTCGCTGCAGGCGGGCGGGTACAGCAGCCCGACCACGGTGCCGACCGGCCCGTGGGCCGACAAGCGCACCACCCTGCACTTCACCGGCGACACGATTTCCGACTGGGAGACCCTGCGGTTCGAAGTCGGCTACACGCCCGGCGAGTCCGCGGCGACGGGCCTGGCGGCCGTCAGCCACGACATCGGCGGTCACACGTACGGGCTGCAGGAGCCCGGCTCCGAACCCGGCAGCACGAAGTTGCCCGACGACCTGTACGCGCGCTGGGTCCAGCTCGGCACGTTCCAGCCCGTCGACCGCCTCCACTCCAACCACAGCGACCGCCTGCCCTGGCAGTACGGCCCCGCCGCGAAGGCATCGGCCGTGAAGTTCCTGCGCCTGCGCGAGCAGCTGCTGCCGTACACGTACAGCGCCGCCGCCGAGGCGAACCGGACCGGGATGCCCGTGACGCGGCCGATGTATCTGGCCTACCCCGACCAGCAGGAGGCGTACGCGAGCGCCGGAGCCCAGTACATGTACGGCGCGGACCTGCTGGTGGCGCCCGCCACCGAGCCGGGTGCCGGAACCACCACGCCGGTGTGGTTCCCGCCGGGCAGCACCTGGACCGACTACTTCACCGGTACGACGTACCAGGGCGGCACGACGCAGCAGGTCACCACCACGCTGGACACGATGCCGGTGTTCCAGCGTTCCGGCGGCATCGTGACGACCCGCACCGGCGACGCGCAAACGACGGTCTCGGTGGCCGTGGGCGCGAACGGCCGGACCACCCTCTACGAGGACGACGGAACCGTTCACGCCGCCCACGCCACGACGGAGCTGACCTATCGCGAGTCGCGCGGCCTGCACACCGTCCGTGTCGCGCCGGTCCGGGGTCGCTACGCCGGTCGGCCGGGCACGCGGGAGTGGACGGTCGTGTTCACGGGCGCCGCTGCCCCGCAGACCGTTCAGGTGAACGGCAGGGCGCTGTCCCGAGCGGGCTGGTCGTATGCCGCCGGCACCCTCACGGTCCGGACGGGCGCCCACCCGACACGCCAGCCGTGCACGGTCACCTTCGAATAGGTCCGGACGCTACATGCGTCCGACCACCTGCCGGGCGAGGGTTGTCACCCGGGCCACGTCGGCCTCGGGCGTCACTGCCCGGTCCTTGATGTACTGGACCGCGACCTTCACGAGCTTGTCGTCGACGCGCACGTACACGTGCGTCTCCCCGCGGTGGTAGTACGAGTACGCCTTCCTGCCCAGGCCGGGGATGTCCTTGGCCTCCTTGAACGCCTTCCGGAGCTGGGCGTACTCCGTGTCGGCCCCGTTCGACGGGGTCCCGACCTGCAGGAACACCCAGGGGTCGCCCGCGACGGTCTTCCACTGGCAGAACCGGCTGGCGCCGACGCTGCTGGGTTCGGCGTCACCGACCGGCCCGCCGAACAGTGTCTCCACGTCGGCTCGGGTCAGTAGCCCGCAGGCGTAGCCCTCGTCGTCGAAGCCGACCTTCGCCGGGTCGGCTGCCTTCTCGGCCGTCGGCTCGGCATTCGCGCCGGCGCCGGGAGGCGGCGCGGCGGCCACGGGCGTCTTTGCGTCCGTGTCCGACGTCCCGCATCCGCCGAGCGCGAACGCCGCGGCGGCCACTGCGCCCATCAGGCGGACCCTCGTGCTGTTCATGGCTCTCCCCTCCGGGTCGATCGTCGATCGACGATTTTGTCAGCGGGGTCAAGCCCGGTGGGGGCGTCGCTGACCAGGTCAGGGCACGTGCGTCCGCCGAAATCGGCCGCCCGAGCGCAGGTCACCGGCGTGCCGGTGCTTTCCGTCGCGTACGGTGCGACGGTGGGTGAACGAGCGGTTGCGGGTGGATTCGGCCTGATCGTGCGCTTCCGGCTGCGCGATCGGGAGGCTGCGGCGTCCTTCGACGCGCTGGTCGCGCGAACGCTGCCGGAGATCGCGCGCCACGAGCCGGGCACGCTCGCGTACGTGGTGCATGCCGTGCCGGACGAGCCGCTGCTCCGCGTCTTCTACGAGCTGTACGCCGACCGCGCCGCCTTCGACGCGCACGAACAGCAACCGCACACTCAACGCTTCCTAACCCAGCGTGAGGATTACCTGGCGGGGTTCGAGGTCACTTTCCTGCGTGGCGAGGCGGGATTCCTGCCAGGTGTGTGATCGGTCACATCACGATTAGTGTTGAGCACTGATTGACGTTCAGTCACCCCGGTGGTCCGTTCGGCGGAGGCGGGCCTGGTGGGCAACTCATACGGTTGCACCCGATTCGCACCCCACCCGCAATCGTGACCGGAGCCTCGATGCGCCTGTTCCACCCCTCCCGAGCACGCCGTGCCGCGGCCGTTCTCGCCGCCACCGCGGCCCTGCCGACCGCCCTGACCGTGACGGCCACCCCCGCCGTCGCCGCGGCTCTCGGCGCACCGGCGTACTCGCTGGTCTCGACCGGGAGCCCGGCGCCGCTGCGCGCCGACGGCTGCGCCGCGGACCCGACCTGTGTGCTCGCTCCGGCGCCCCGCGGCGGCGCGCTCGACGACTACGCGGCCCTGAAGCAGGCGGTGGACACCGCGGCCACCCGCGTACGCGCGGCCGTCGTGGCGGCCGACGGCACGGTGGTCACCCCGCCGACCACCGCCACCGTGCTCCTGGCCGCCGGCACGTACCGCCTCACCAACGGTCTGAAGCTGCCCCCGAACGTGAACCTGCGCGGCAGCGGCATCGCCACCACCAGCCTGGTCGCCGACCCGACGGTGAACTGGAAGAACTTCAACTACGGCTTCCTCGTGCGGCACAACGACAAGAAGGAGGCCGGCAGCACGAACCTGGTCTCCGACCTGACCGTGAACGGCAACTGCCGTACCGGCGCGGGCGCCCCGGAACCGGCCGACCTGCCCGGCCGCCCCGGCCAGATGTGCGACTTCCGCGCCGCGCTGGGCACGAGCGACAGCACGGCCGGAGGCGTCTCGGTCGGCGACCGCTGGACCGTACGCCAGGTGCGTTTCACCAACTTCGAGTACTTCAAGCTGTGGGTCAGCGCGACCACCGGCGTGCGTATCGTCGACAACCGGTTCGACAATTGGGGCGGCGCGGAGTCCGACGGCGAGGACAACATCGGTGGCGGCGGCCGCAACGACGACACCGTGATCGAACGCAACCAGTTCGACGCGACCATCCGCGGCAACAGCTTCGACTTCACCAACGCGATCCGCACCACCGTGCGCGACAACATCGTGCACACGACCCCCACGGTCGCGGCGGCCCGCAAGGAGAACGAGTACGGCAACATGTACTTCGAGGGCGTCGCGTCCCCCACGGCGACCGGCAACACCCTCGAGGGCGCGCACATCACGCTCACCTCGAACGCCAACTACGCGCACAGCGGGCCCAACAAGGACATCACCAACCCGCGCGACGCGGTCATCACCGGCAACCGCATCCTCGGCTCGGCGACGGTCGGTGTGCTGGTCAAGTACGACGACTACAACGACGCCGACAACACGCCGGGCAACATCGGCGGTTGGAACGACGCCAGCACGGACCCGGCCGACCACGTCGTGCGGATCGGCGGCAACAACGTCATCCGCGACAACGTCATCGAGCGGCCCGCCCTGTCGGGTGTCCTCGTCTTCGGCCTGGCCCGGGACAAGGACGCCCCCGACACCATCGTCGGCAACCGCATCGTCGACGCCGGCTTCGGCGGCGCCACGACCTACAACACCGGCGGCGGCTGGTTCGACACCGCGGGCATCGGCCTCGGCGTCGGCCGCAACGACTCCGTGTACGGCAACACGATCGTCGACGACCAGGCCATCCACACCACCTGGTACGGCCTGCAGCTCGGCCCGCGCAAGTCGACCACCGCCAGCACGCCGACCGGCACCGTGCTCACCGGCCCGGACGGCACCGGCAACACCACCGAAGGCATCATCGCGGCGCCGGTGCGCTTCGGCGCTCTCGCACCCGAGGCACCCGTCAACGCCACGGTCGGCCCGAACGGCCTGACCTGGGACGAGCCGTACGCGACCACCAACCCGATCGCCGGTTTCCGGGTGTACCGCGACGGCGCCCAGGTCGCGGACCTGCCCGTGGGCAGCGCGACGATCCCCGGCAACCTGCTCGACGCGGACGCGGCCAGCCTGGAGAACCCGGCGGCGGGCACGGCCGGCTGGACCGCCGGCACCGCGTCGAAGGTGACGCGTACGGATATCGCGGGCGCGGTGGGTGGTGCCTCGCTGGCGCTGACCGCCACGGGCAACGGCCAGATCAGCGCCTACAGCCGCAAGCTGCCGGCGACGGTCGGCACGACGTACACGTCTGTGGCGTCTTTCCAGGCCGACAGCGTCGGCCGCAAGGTCCGCGCGGGCCTAGCCTTCATCGACGGCAGTGGGAAGGTCTCGCGCCTGGGCACACAGACCATGCCCACGGTGGACCCGGCGACCGGCTGGCTGACCAGCTCGTATTCCGCCGTCGCACCGCCCGGGACGGTCTGGGTCCAGTCGCTGCTGATGGTCGAGAACGCGGCCACCGGCGAGACGCACCTGCTGGACCGCCTCGGCCTGGTGACCGGCACGGCGACCGAGCAGTGGACGGACCCGGCAGGCACCACCGGCCGTTACCAGTTGGTCGCTTATCGCGCCGACGGCGGCGAGAATTCGGCCGCCGTCGCCATCGGCTGACCGCTTTCCGACCATTCTCATCCTGGCGGGACGGACTCAAGAACGCCTCATGCCCGGCTCCGGAGAGACGCAGAGTCTCCGGGGCCGGGTGTGCTTTTTGGGCGTGCTTTTGGGTGTGCCACGAGATTCGTCGCTGATCACGCTCTGTGCGAAAACTTCCCGGCCGCGCTGAGCGCCGCCGACCGGGCCGTGCACCCGTTCGGGGACCGTCCGACATGATCCAATAGCTGATCAGGCGCCGTACGCGTGTCGTACCCGTTACGTCGCGACGGAGTCGATCTCTGCGAGCTGCTTCGATTACTCAGAGTGTCCATGAGTGAACTGCCCTGAACATGGGGCTCACGCGCAAGTCACACCGGCCAAAACCACCGGATCGGACAACCCAGCTTCGACCGGGCAGCGAGGAAGTTTCACAAGTTCGCCTGGTCACACACGTCAATGTCTCCCCTAGGGTTGACCAGGTGAGAGTTGAGCAGCACTGGTGGAATGGCGACAACCGGCTCGCGCGCCGGGATGTCTACGTCCGCACCGATGGCGAGACCTGGGAGGTCGAGGCCCAGATGGGCGGCCCCTCCGGCAAGTCCAAGGTGCAGCAGTGTCCGGGACGGGCATCCGCCCTGATCCTGGCCGACGCGTGGCGTGGTCCGCGCTGGAAGTGGCGCCAGCTGTAGAGCGCCGATAACCCGGCTGCGCCGCAACGCTTCAACCTTCACGGCACAGCCGAACGTCATCGGGCCGGATCCCCTCTCGGGGTCCGGCCCGATCACTTTCCCGGCCTCCACGGTGGGTGCTAGAACGAACGATGCGCCCGGAACCGGGAGAGGTCCTGCACTTCTCCGAGAACCCGTCGATCACCCACTTCGCGCCGCGTCCACGCCATCGAGTACGGCTGGCTGGCCCGCATGCAACAGGTCCGGCTGTACGCGTACCGGCTGCCCGCGGCGCCGTTTCGTCCCTTCGGGCAGCCACGCCCACACGCGATGGTCGCGGTGGAACCGGTCGCGCCGCTCGGCCCCGCCGAACCGGTCGGTGACCTCCTGGCCCTGCACGCGAGCGCCGGCATCCAGCTGCGCCTGCTCACCAACCTGTGGGGCTTCATGGACGCGGTGGCCACCAGCACGCTCGACTTCAGCGGCATCCGGCTGCGTAATGCCACACCTCGTCCGGAGACAGGACGGACCGGCTGTGCGCCGATGCAATCGTGATCTGGCCTAGCCTCTGAATCCAGAGAACCGGGACGAAAGTGACTTTCATGCAGGCCACAGTGACTGATCATCGCTCTGACGTCGCCGTGCTGCGCCTGACCGGCGAGCTCGACGCCGACACCGCCCCCACCCTGCGCGCCAAGCTCACCGAGCTGCTCGAGCGGCCGGTTCCCCGCATCGTCGTCGACCTCACCGACCTCAAGTTCTGCGACTCCATCGGCCTGAGCGCGTTCATCATCAGCAAAGAGGTGATCACCGCGCGCGGCGGCTGGATGAGCTTTGCCGGGGCGAACCCGTTCCTGGTCAGGCTGATGGAGACTGTGGGACTGAGCCGGTACTTCGCGATCTTCCCCGAGGTCGAGGACGCCATCGCGGCGGGCCAGCTGTAGCGGGATCACGCCGGCGCGCACGTCAACCCGGAACCCTTTCAGGTTCCGGGTCGCCAACCTCACGCCGATCAACTCGGTGAAGCTCGTACCGTCGCTGTAGGACGGACCCGCACAGGGCCGGATCCACCATGGGTCCGGCCCTGTGCCATGTCCGCCCGAGGACGATCGAACGGCCCGGCGGGCGTCGGGGAGAATGCGTGAGCCGCGCCCGAAGGAGTACCGATGACCGCCGACACCACGATGCCCGGTCCGCCCGGCCCGGATCCGGGGATGCTCGACAAGGTCCGCAAGCTGCTGGCCAAAGCCGAGGACGAGGCGTGCACCCCGGCCGAGGCGGAGGCGTTCACCGCCAAGGCCGCCGCCCTCATCGCCAAGTACGGCATCGACCAGGCCCTCCTGGCCGACGTCGTCCCCAGCGCCGACGTGGTGGGGGACAGGGTGATCGCCATGGACGCCCCGTACGCGCGGGACAAGGCCGGCCTGCTCGCCGGGATCGCCCACGCCCTGCGCTGCAGGACCGTCCGGCGTACCCAGCACACCCCCGGCGACGGCAAGCTGATCTCGATGCACCTGTTCGGGTTCGGTGCCGACCTCGACCGGGTCGAGCTGCTGTACACGTCGCTGCTGGTGCAGGCCGCGCACGCGCTCGCCGCCGCATACGTGCCGTGGGGCGAGCACCCCGCCACCTACCGCCGGTCCTGGTACGCCGGGTACGCCACGGCGATCCACCGCCGGCTGCGGGAGGCCGAGGCTCGCGCCGAAGCCGACGCGGAACACGCCCACACCGCGGCGCGGCACAGCGGGCGGTCGGTCGCCCTCGTGTTGGCGGACCGGAGTGCGCTGGTGGACCGGGCGCAGGCCGCCGCGTACCCGAAGCTGACCGCGGGGCGCGCCCGCCGGTTGTCCGGGTCCGGGGACCGGGACGGCTACGCCGCCGGGCAGCGCGCCGACCTCGGCACCACCCGGATCGGCCGTGCCCGGCGCAAGGCGGTCTGGTGACGGATCGCCACTTGCCTCGCTTGTGGGGGCGCGGGCGGGTCACGTCGATCGCGGCGTGACGGCGTGCTGACTACAGCGACAGGTAGTGCCGGCCGGTTTCCTCGCAGCGCTGCCAGCCGGACGTCGTGGAGCCGTTGAAGTAGAGGTCGATGAAGCCGTGGGAACATCGGCGATCCGGGACATGATCTTCGCGCGGTTACCCCACGATCATCGATTCGTTGATTCTCGCAGAATCGTGGTCGACGGTGGGGCACCGGCGCCGCTCGAAACGTCCGCATGTGCGCACACCCGGGAAATCACCAGAAGGCCGCGTTCTTGTTATGTACCCACCGGAAACGGCGCGACTGGCCCACAGCCGGCTATCCGGTCATATCTCGACTTCTTGAAAGCCGCTGGGTTGTCATCCGACAGTCCTTCATGTTCTATGTCGCTGCTAGCGAACGGCGAACCATGGAGACCGACGTGCAAATCCGTACCCGTATACGTTCCGTTGCGGCGGCCGCACTGGCCGCAACGCTCTCAGTTGTGGGCTTTGGTGGCGTGCCAGCCCGGGCGGCGTACCCCACCACTGGCCCATGGGTTATCCAGACCAAGATGGACGATTTGCACTATAACCCGAGCGCCCTCCATGGCCAGGTCCCACGCTGCGTGGAGGTAGCGGGCGCGACAATGCGGGACGGCGGCCAGGCTCAGATGTACACCTGCCAGTTGGCTCAGGACAAGCCGACAAATCAGTACTGGGACTTCGAGTTTATCGATAGCGACACTGTTATCCTTCACAACGAGCACAGCACCAAATGCCTGAATGTGGCGAGCGCTTCCATGGTCAACGGCGCGAAGGTAATCCAGTACACGTGTGCGGATCTCGCCATGAACGAGCGGTGGGATCTGACCCGTATGGACCAGAACTATTACGGAAAAGATTACTACGTGCTGAAGAACGTCCATAGCGGATTGTGCTTGAATGTCGCGAGCAATTCCGAGCTCGACGGGGCGGACCTGATCCAGTACGACTCCTGCAAATACCCCTCAGGGAACAGCCTCTTCACCTGGCATCGTCCGACCTTCTGAGGGCCAAGACGCTCCGGCACGAAACGGCAACGCCGGATGGAACGGCCCGCTCGCACAGGAATGGCCTGCCGCCCCCGGCAGGCCATTTCGGCGTGTCGATGACCAGGGCGCGGCGACGGAAGTGGGCGACGTAGCGGAACTGACGACGCAGGAGGGCTGCTCTGGGCTGTGGCGTCGTTAGCTCTGGAGTCGTTCCGCTGAGTTGGTGCGGGCCATGACGGGTCCCCGAGGCCCGGGACGGGCCGAACCTGGGACGGAACGACGAAGGGCCGGTCCCCGTCAGGGTCCGGCCCTCAGCGTTTCGCCTGGTCAGCGTGGCGGAGGATACGAGATTCGAACTCGTGAGGGTGTTAACCCAACACGCTTTCCAAGCGTGCGCCCTAGGCCTCTAGGCGAATCCTCCGTCGCACAGGATACAGAACCGTACGGGCCCGCTTGCGCCACCACCCTGGGTCCCACCTCCGGGCGTTGGGTACGCTGATGGGCAGCCCCTCGTGCGGCGTGCATCTCGTGAACCTCCCCAGGGCCGGAAGGCAGCAAGGATAAGCGGGCTCTGGCGGGTGCACGGGGGGTCTCTTCATCTCCCGCGCCCTGCTCACGGGCCTCCCGGTGACGCGTCCCGGGTCACCCTGGCGGGACGCCGTTTGGTGTTGTCACACCCTCGGCGGAGAATGGCGCGGTCGAGAGGAGGCGGCAGGAGTGGCACTCGCGCTCTACCGCAAGTACCGGCCCCGCACCTTCGCCGAGGTCATCGGGCAGGAGCACGTCACCGAGCCGCTGTCGCAGGCGCTGCGCAGCGGCCGGTTGCACCATGCGTACCTGTTCTCCGGGCCACGCGGCTGTGGCAAGACCTCCAGCGCCCGGATCCTCGCCCGCTCCCTGAACTGCATTCACGGCCCGACACCGGAGCCGTGCGGGGTCTGCCCGTCCTGCCAGTCGCTGGCCAACGACGGGGCCGGGTCGATCGACGTGATCGAGATCGACGCGGCCAGCCACGGCGGCGTCGACGACGCCCGCGAGCTCCGCG
Source organism: Krasilnikovia sp. MM14-A1004 (assembly GCF_047159485.1). Lineage (GTDB taxonomy): Bacteria > Actinomycetota > Actinomycetes > Mycobacteriales > Micromonosporaceae > Actinoplanes. The sequence continues at coordinate 105,316 of NZ_AP038773.1, forward strand.
AGAAGGCGTTCTTCGCCCCGGCCAGCAGCCGATTCAAGATCTACGTGATCGACGAGGCGCACATGGTCTCGTCGGCCGGGTTCAACGCGCTGCTCAAGCTGGTCGAGGAGCCGCCGGACTACGTCAAGTTCATCTTCGCCACCACCGAGCCGGAGAAGGTGCTCGGCACCATCCGCTCGCGGACCCACCACTACCCGTTCCGGCTGATCCCGCCGGCGGTGCTGCGGCCCTACCTGGCTCAGCTGTGCGAGGCCGAGGGGATCCAGGTGGAGCCGGCGGTCTTCCCGCTGGTCGTGCGCGCGGGCGGCGGCAGCGCGCGGGACACGCTCTCGGTGCTGGATCAGCTCATCGCGGGCGCCGGGCCGGAGGGTGTCACGTACGGTCGCGCTGTCGCCCTGCTCGGCGTCACGGACGGCGCGCTCATCGACGAGATGTGCGACGCGATCGCGGCCGGCGACGGCGCGGCGGCGTACGCGACGATCGACCGTGTCGCCGAGGCCGGTCACGACCCGCGCCGCTTCGCCTCCGACCTGCTCGAACGGCTGCGCGATCTGATCGTGCTCCAGCAGGTGCCGGACGCGGTGGCCAAGGGCCTGATCGACGGTCCCGCCGATCAGCTGGAGGCCATGGGCGCGCAGGCCACCCGGCTGGGCCCGGCCACGCTGTCGCGGTGCGCGGACATCGTGCACAACGGGCTCGTCGAGATGCGCGGCACGACCGCACCCCGCCTGTTGCTGGAGCTGGTCACCGCCCGGATGCTGCTGCCGGGCGCCGAGGACTCGACCGGCGCGCTGCTGCAGCGCCTCGAACGCATGGAACGCCGCCTGCCCCCGGGCGGCGACGCCGGGACCGCGGCGGCGGCCGCCCCGCCGGCGGCACAGGCGATGGGACAGGCCGCTGCCCCGGCGGTCGGCCAGCCGTCCCCCGCGGCGGAGGGAAATCCGGCGACGTCGGCGGTACGGCAGCCGGGTGCCGAGTCAGGTGGTGGCACCGGGCTGTCCGCAGCCCGGGCCGCCGCGGCGGCTGCCGGGCGTCGGGCCGCCACGCAGCCCCGCACCACTGCCGACCCTTCTGCGCCCGCCGATCCCGAGCAGGCGGGCCGCGAACGCCAGGCAACGGCTGCACCGGACCCGGCCGCGCCCAACGCGGCCGCGACGGACCCGGCCTCGACGGACCCGGCCTCGACGGCTCACGATGTAGCCGACTCCGATGCCTTCAACGAGTCGCACGACGCCGCCCATTCTGGCGAGGGTGCCGAGTCCCGCGATGCTGCCGAATCCCGTGACCCTGCGGGGTCCCACGACGGTGTCGAGCCACCGGCGGGCGCGGACGGGTCCCCGGCCGCGGATGGCTCTCGGGCCACGGGCGGGCCAGCGGCTGTGGACGGTTCGGTGGAAGCCTCGGACGGCCCGCCGGCGGCCGCCACGGGCGCCGAGCCGGGGCGGTTCACGGTGGATTCGGTCCGCGAGGCGTGGCCCGAGATCATGACGGCCGTCGGACGCAAGAGTAAGAAGATCGCCGCGCTGGCTCAGGGCGCCACCGTTCGTGAGCTCGACGGGCAGACGGTCGTGCTCACCTTCCGGTTCCCGGCGCACGCCAAGATGGTGGCCGCCGATCCGACCCTGATCTCCGACGCCCTGTACGAGTCGCTCGGTGGCCAGTGGCAGATCCGCTGCGATGTGGCGGGCGAGGCCGGTGGGGTGGCGAGCCCGTCCGGCGCGGCCCGGCGCCCCGTGCCGAGTCAGGGTGGATCGCGCGGCCAGGCGCCGGACGCTCGCCGGTCGCCGCAGCCCGGATCCGCTCCGGCGGGCGGCGGTGCCGGTAACGGCGGCACGACGGGTGATGGAGCGGCGGGCGCCGCCTCCGGTCCGACCCGCCGGCGCGAGTCGGCACCCCAGCCCGCACCGAGCGATGAGGGCGACGACTGGCCGGAGCCGGCGCGGCCCGGCGGCGGTTCGACGTCACCACAGGCACCGGCCTCGACCCCGGACGACGGTGCTCCAGGCCAGCCCGGCGACCATGCTCCGACCCGACCCGGCGACCGAGCCCCGGGTGAGCCCGGCGAGGGCGGCGGAGCATCCGGCAGCGCCCGCCGGGCCGGAGCCGGAGTCGACGATCATCGGCCGAGCGCTGCCGATGCCCGTCCGGGACCCGGCGGTCGTGGGCCGGGCACCACCGATCCTCGTTCGGGACCTGGCGGTCGCGGGGCGGGCACCACCGATCCGGGTGCCGGCGGTCGTGGACCGGCGGCGAACGGCAATGCGGCCCGGTCGACCGCTGTCCGCTCCGGTGCACCTGCCGCCTCCGGTGGACTGGCCGCCGCCCGCGCCGCCGCCGCGAACGCCGCCAGGTCGGGCGGTGCCCGCGCCGGTGCGGCGGCGGTATCGGCGCCGACCAGCACCGCCCCCAACGAGCGAGCCGGGGGCTGGTCGGACGGTTCCCCGGCGGAGGAGCCGCCGTACGACCCCGAGTACGACGGTCCGGTGCGTGGCGTCGCGGCGTACGAGGGATTCGATCCGGGTGACGAGCCGCTCGACGACGTGATCGACGAGAAGACCGCGCGCGAGAGCAGCGAGCAGCAGGCCGTACGGCTGCTGCAGGAGGCGTTCGGGGCGGAGAAGATCGGCGAGGCGTGACCCGCCGTCCACACGGACGGCCGCCGTCCGCGCGGACACCGGCGCTGCCCACTACGCTGAGCGGGCGAAAAACCGACGACCCGAGGAGCCGGCCGTGCGTCCTGGTGGACAGCCGAACATGCAGCAGATCATGAAGCAGGCCCAGAAGATGCAGCAGCAGGTCGCGCAGGCGCAGGCCGAGCTGGCCGCGGCCGAGCTGACCGGCACCGCGGGCGGCGGCCTGGTGACCGTGACGGTGACCGGCCTGGGGGAGTACAAGTCGGTCAAGATCGACCCGAAGGTGGTCGACCCGGAGGACCTGGAGACCCTGGAGGACCTGGTTCTCGCCGCCCTGCACAACGCCGCCGAGGCGCAGCGTGAGCTGACCGAGCGGACGATGGGGCCGGTCACGGGCGGCATGGGCGGCCTGGGTCTGCCGGGGTTCTGATTCCGTGTACGAAGGTGCCATCCAGGACCTGATCGACGAGCTGGGGCGGCTGCCGGGCGTGGGCCCGAAGAGCGCCCAGCGGATCGCTTTCCACATCTTGTCCACAGACCCCGCCGACGTGAACCGGCTGGCCACCGCGCTGCGCAAGGTCAAGGAGCTGGTCCGGTTCTGCACGATCTGCTTCAACGTGGCCGAGTCGGAGCAGTGCCGGATCTGTCGCGACCCGCGCCGCACCAACGAGGTGCTCTGCGTGGTCGAGGAGCCCAAGGACATCGTGGCGATCGAGCGTACGGGCGAGTTCCGGGGGCGCTATCACGTCCTGGGCGGGGCCATCAACCCGCTGGAAGGCATCGGGCCGGACAACCTGCGCATCCGCGAGTTGCTGGCGCGGCTGGGCACGGGCGAGGTCAAGGAGCTGATCCTGGCCACCGACCCGAACACGGAGGGGGAGGCCACGGCGACGTACCTGGCGCTGATGGTCAAGCCGATGGGCATCGCGGTAAGCCGCCTGGCCAGCGGCCTGCCGGTGGGCGGTGACTTGGAGTACGCGGACGAGATCACGCTCGGTCGAGCGTTCGAGGGCCGCCGGGCCGTCTGAGATTCCTCCCCGTTACGTCCATTTCGCTTCCTACCAGGCCATCTCCGCGATACCGTCCGTTTGGAACGCGCGGAGGTCACGACGACATCACGGTGGAGACACGGAACTGACCGTGTCGACCCTGCAGCCTTGACCCCGGCCAAGCTGTAGGTGAATGTTCCTAGCGATGGCGGCACACCCGCCGTCGAGTGCCTTCGGAAATCCGGCCGGACCTGGCCGGGATTCGAGGGTCGGCACTCGAGGCTTGCGATAACCGATCGGTTGCCGGGCGCTACGGGAGCCATCGCATCCGGTCGGCAGCGTTGTCGGACGGGTGCTGTGGTCCGGGCATCGGCGGCCGGGGAAGGACCGGCGTAGATGTCGATCGGCCCAGAGGCGACCACCGAGCAGTTATCCTCCTCGGACGGCGCCGCGCGGGAGCCTGGCGAGAAGGCGATCGCGGGTCGTTCGCTCAAGCAGATCGCCTGGCGCCGGCTCAAGAAGGACAAGGTCGCGATGGCCGGCGGCGTCGTGGTGGTCTTCCTGACCTTCATCGCCGTGATCGCCCCGCTGCTGACCAGGTGGTTCGGCCACCCGATCGACGAGTTCCACATCGACAAGATCGACCCGACCTTCGGGACGCCGGTCGGCGGGTGGGGCGGCGTCAGCAAGGACTTCATCCTCGGCGTGGAGCCGACCTCCGGCCGGGACGTGTTCAGCCGGATCGTGTACGGCGCGCAGACCTCCCTGTCGGTCGCCTTCCTCTCCGCCTTCTTCTCCACGCTGCTGGGCGTGCTGTTCGGCCTGTCGGCGGGCTACCTCGGCGGCTGGGTCGACTCGGCGATCAGCCGCGTGATGGACTTCCTCCTGGCCTTCCCCCAGCTGCTGTTCGCGATCGCGCTGGTCTCGGTGCTGCCGGACACCATGTTCGGGCTGGGTGACCGCTGGTCGCGGGTCGCCATCCTGGTCGTGGTCATCGGCTTCTTCGGCTGGCCGTACATCGGCCGTATCGTCCGCGGTCAGACGCTGTCGCTGCGGGAACGTGAGTTCGTCGAGGCTTCCAAGAGCCTCGGTGCCCGCTCGCCGCGGATCCTGTTCAAGGAACTGCTGCCGAACCTGGCGGCGCCGATCCTCGTCTACACGACGCTGATCATCCCGACCAACATCCTCACCGAGGCCGCGTTGAGCTTCCTCGGCGTGGGTATCCCGCCGCCGTGGCCCTCCTGGGGCGGCATGCTGTCGGACGCTATCGCCACGTACCAGTCCGACCCGATGTACATGATCGTTCCGGGCATGATGATCTTCATCACCGTGCTGGCCTTCAACCTCTTCGGTGACGGCCTGCGCGATGCGCTCGACCCGAAGGCCCGGTGACACCGCCGGCCCGGTGACCACCGGGCCGACGGCCATCGCACGATCCGCGGAGCCGCGAGGCTCCGCTGTTCAAGGAACTAGGAGGACAGGTGGCTAGTAAGGCGAGGGTGGTGGCGGTTGCGGGTCTGACCGTCGCTGTGGGTCTCACCACCGCCGCGTGCGGTGGCGGGTCCGACAGCAAGAACGGCGGCACCAGCTCCACCGCTAAAGGCACATATAACGCGGCCACGACCTCGGTCGTGAACCCGAGCACCGCCAAGGGTGGCACGCTCGAACTCTGGAGCGCGCAGGACGCCGACTCGTGGGACCCGGTCCGCGGGTACTACGCGTTCGTGTGGGACCTCAACCGGCTCTACACCCGCAAGCTCGTCGACTACTCGGGCGCGGTGGGCAAGGACGGCCTGAAGCTGCAGCCCGACCTGGCCTCGGCCGAGCCGGAGATCAGCGCCGACAAGAAGACCTACACCTTCAAGCTGAAGCCGGGCATCAAGTTCGACGACGGCACGCCGATCACCTCCAAGGACATCAAGTACGGCGTCGAGCGCGTCTTCGCGCAGGACGTCGTGCCCGGTGGCCCGGTGTACCTGATCGACCTGCTCGACCCGAAGCACGAGTACAAGGGCCCGTACAAGGACACCGACCCGAACAAGCTGGGCCTGAAGGCCGTCGAGACGCCGGACGACTCGACGATCGTCTTCCACCTGGCCAAGCAGTTCGCGGACTTCCCCTACATCCTGGCCATGCCGGGCTCGGGCCCGGTGCCGCAGAAGCGGGACACCGGCGCGCAGTACGGCAAGAAGCCCGCGTCCTCCGGCCCGTACATGATCCAGTCGTACGACCCCGGCAAGAGCGTCAAGTGGGTCCGCAACCCCAACTGGGACCAGTCGACCGACACGATCCGTAAGGCGCTGCCGGACGCGATCAACCTGACCATCACCACCAACGCCGATGACCTGGACAGCCGCCTGATCGCCGGCACCGCGGACCTCGACGTCGGCCAGACCGGTGTGCAGGCCGCGGCCCGCGCGAAGATCCTGCAGGACCCGAACCTTCGGGCCAACGCGGACACCCCGATCACCGGCTTCATCCGGTACGCCGCGATGTCGCAGAAGGTCGCGCCGTTCGACAACGTCGAGTGCCGCAAGGCCGTCATGTACGCCTCCGACCCGACCGCGCTGCAGGCCGCGCGTGGTGGCCCGGTGGCCGGTGGCGACATCGGCACGAACATGCTGCCCCCGAACATCGGTGGCGCGGACCCGTCGTACGACCCGTACGGCCGGGCCCAGGGCAAGCCGCAGCCGGACAAGGCGAAGGCCGCTCTGCAGGCGTGTGGCAAGCCGAACGGGTTCGACACCGTGATCGCGGTCCGCAACAACAAGCCGGCCGAGATCAAGACCGCTGAGGCGCTGCAGGCGTCGCTCAAGACGGTCGGCATCAACGCCAAGATCGACCAGTACGACGGTGCCCAGATCGCGTCCGTGGTCGGCTCGCCCGACAACGTGCACAAGAAGGGCTACGGCATCATGATCGCCGGCTGGGGTGCCGACTGGCCCTCCGGCACCGGTTACCTGCAGGCGCTCGTCGACGGCCGGTTCATCCTGCCGAACGGCAACTTCAACCTGCCGGAGATCAACGACCCGGCGATCAACGGTCTGTTCGACCAGGCCGCGGCAGAGACCGACCTGACCAAGGCGTACGGCCTGTACAGCCAGATCAACACCAAGGTCATGGAAGGCGCCTACTACCTGCCGTTCGTGTTCGACAAGGCGCTGAACTACCGCAACCCGCGCCTGACGAACGTCTACATCCACGACGCCTTCGGCATGGTGGACTTCCAGGCGCTCGGCGTCAGCGGCAAGTAGCAACATCCCCGCCCGCACGCACGTGCCGGGAAGAACGAAGGGCAGGTGAAGGCCGCCCGCGGTGGGCGGGCGTCGGTCCCACAAGGATCGGCGCCCGCCCGCTGTTCGGCCGAACGTCGTGTTGGCATACATCATTCGGCGCCTCCTCAACGCCGTACTCACGTTGCTCGTGGTCACGCTGGTGACCTTCGGGATCTTCTTCATGGTTCCGAAGATCACCGGAAGCGACCCGGCACTGCTCTACATCGGCAAGACCGCCGACGCGGTCTCCGTGGAGGGCATCCGGACCAAGCTGGGTCTGGCCGACCCCGTGATCGTGCAGTACGGCAAGTTCCTGAAAGGGCTCGTCGTCGGCCGTGACTACGCCAACGGCCCGGACGTCACGCACTGCCCGGCACCGTGTATGGGGTACTCGTTCAAGACCGACGAGGAGGTCACCCCCAAGCTGTTGGGCGACCTTCCGGTCACCATCTCCCTGGCCATCGGCGCGGCCGTCATCTGGCTGATCATGGGGGTCGGCGCGGGCGTCATCTCGGCGCTGCGAAAAGGCAGCCTGCTGGACCGTGCGGTGATGTCCACCGCGCTGGCCGGCGTCTCGATGCCGATCTACTTCACGGCGCTGCTCTCCTCTGCCATTTTCGTGTACTGGCTGGAGTGGCTACCGAATCCCTCGTACACCCCGTTCACGGAGAATCCGGCGAAGTGGGCGTCCGGCCTGATCCTGCCGTGGGTCACCCTGGCGTTCCTGTTCGCCGCGACCTACGCCCGGCTCACCCGCGCCAACATGCTGGAGACCCTCGGCGAGGACTACATCCGTACGGCGCGGGCCAAGGGTCTGCGGGAGCGCTCGGTGATCAGCAAGCACGCGCTGCGCTCGGGCCTCACCCCGATCATCACGATCTTCGGTCTGGACCTGGGCGCGCTGCTCGGCGGCGCCATCCTCACCGAGACCGCGTTCAACCTGCACGGCATCGGCTTGCAGGCACTCACCGCGATCCGGGGCAACGACCTGCCGATCATCATCGGGGTCACCCTGATCGCCGCGTTCTTCATCGTCATCATCAACCTGATCGTGGACTTGCTCTACGGCGTCATCGACCCGCGCGTGCGGCTGGGCTGAGGAGGAAGACCACATGTCGATCGACTCGCTGGCCGGCGCTGCCCGCCCGGCCCACCAGGCGGGGCGCCCGTACCTGGAGATCAAGGACCTGACGGTCCGGTTCGAGACCGACGACGGCATCGTCAAGGCCGTGTCGGACTCCTCGTTCAGCGTGGAGCGCGGAAAGACCCTCGGCATCGTGGGCGAGTCCGGCTCCGGCAAGAGCGTCACGTCGCTGGCGATCCTGGGCCTGCACCGTACGCGCAGCAACGCCAAGGTGTCCGGGCAGATCTGGCTGGACGACCAGGAGCTGGTCACGGCCACCGACGAGCAGGTACGCAACCTGCGCGGCGGCAAGATGTCGATGATCTTCCAGGACCCGCTGAGCGCGATGCACCCGTACTTCACGGTCGGGTCGCAGATCGTCGAGGCGTACCGGGTGCACAACCCCAAGGCCAGCAAGAAGGAGGCGCGGACCCGCGCCATCGACATGCTGGCCCGGGTCGGCATCCCGCAGCCGGAGCGGCGCTTCAACGACTACGCGCACCAGTTCTCCGGCGGTATGCGCCAGCGCGCGATGATCGCCATGGCGCTGGTCAACGACCCCTCGCTGCTCATCGCGGACGAGCCGACCACGGCCCTGGACGTGACGGTGCAGGCGCAGATCCTGGACCTCATCCGGGACCTGCAGGCGGAGTTCGGCTCCGCGGTCATCATGATCACCCACGACCTGGGCGTCGTGGCCGAGCTCGCCGACGACGTCATCGTCATGTACGGCGGGAAGATCATCGAGCGGGGCCCCGCGCACGCGGTGTTCGAGCAGCCGCAGCACCCGTACACGTGGGGTCTGCTGGGGTCGATGCCCCGCCTCGACCGTGACCTGCGTGAGCGCCTGAACCCGGTCAAGGGTTCGCCGCCGAGCCTGATCAACCTGCCCTCGGGCTGCGCCTTCCACCCGCGGTGCCCCTATGCCGGGCTGAACGGCGACCGGTCGTTCACCGAGGTGCCGGTGCTGCGGGGCGGACACCACGCGGCCGCGTGCCACCTGTCGCCGGAGCAGCGCTGGGAACTCTTCCAGCGCGACGTGGCACCCAACCTGTGAGCGGGAGTGACAAGACGATGAGCGAGAACCTGCTTCAGGTGTCGGGCCTGCAGAAGCACTTCCCGATCACGAAGGGGCTGTTCAAGCGCCAGGTGGGCGCCGTGCGCGCGGTCGACGGCATCGACCTGGCCGTGCGCGCCGGCGAGACGCTGGGTGTGGTCGGCGAGTCCGGGTGTGGCAAGTCCACGGCCGGACGGCTGTTCACCCGGATCCTGGAGCCGACCGGCGGCAAGATCATGTTCCAGGGTCGGGACGTCTCGCACCTGTCCACGGCCGCGCTGCGCCCGTTCCGGCGCGACGTACAGATGATCTTCCAGGACCCGTACTCGTCGCTGAACCCGCGGCACACGGTCGGCTCGATCATCTCGGCGCCTCTGCAGATCCAGAAGATCCCGACCCCGCAGGGCACCAAGAAGGCCGTGCAGGAGCTGCTGGAACTCGTCGGGCTGAACCCGGAGCACTACAACCGGTACCCGCACGAGTTCTCCGGCGGCCAGCGCCAGCGCATCGGCATCGCCCGGGCGCTCGCGCTGCGGCCCAAGCTGATCGTCGCGGACGAGCCGGTCTCCGCCCTGGACGTGTCGATCCAGGCACAGGTCGTCAACCTGCTCGACGACCTGCAGAGCGAGTTCGACCTCACGTACGTCTTCATCGCGCACGACCTGTCCGTGGTGCGGCACATCTCCGACCGCGTCGCGGTCATGTACCTGGGCAAGGTCGTGGAGATCGCCGACCGCGACGCCCTGTACGCGAGCCCGCGTCACCCGTACACGGTGGCCCTGATGTCGGCCGTGCCGGTGCCGGACCCGAGCCGTCGCGACCGCGCCCAGCGCAACCGGGTGCTGCTCACCGGCGACGTGCCGAGCCCGATCAACCCGCCGTCCGGCTGCCGGTTCCGTACCCGCTGCTGGAAGGCGCAGGAGATCTGCGCGACGGAGGAGCCGCCGCTGGTGCCCCGCGCGGGTGACCCGGCGTCGCACCAGACGGCCTGTCACTTCCCGGTGGTCGAGGGTGAGGCCGTGCAGGGCCGCAGCCCGGCGGGCGCCTCCGCCTGATCTGACACGAAAGCGGCTGCCGACCCCAGCGGGTCGGCAGCCGCTTCGCTTTACGTCAGGGGCGGTCGCGCTCGCAGTTCACCACGACGTCGTTCTCCTCCGGCCGGCAGAGGTCCCCGGCCGCGGTCGCGTCGGCGCCGCCGTCCAGCCGGTCCGGCACGCCGACGTTGTACGCGTCGTCGCCGTCCAGTTCGTCGTCGCCGGCCTCGCCGTAGAGCGAGTCGCGGCCATCCTCACCGACGACCACGTCGTTGCCCGCCCCGGCGTGGACGACGTCGTTGCCGGAGCCCGCGTAGATCACGTTGTCCGCCGCGTTGCCGGTGAGCTTGTCGTTGCCCGCGCCGCCGACGATGCCCTCGACGTCGGCACCGACCGTGTCGTGCTCACCGGCCTGGCCGTCGTCACCCGCCGACCCGTCGAGGTCGACCGTGACCGCAGCGCTGTGGTCCGTGTAGGTGACGGTGTCCTGCCCCGAACCGCCGAGCAGCACATCTGTCGCCGGGCCACCGTAGTAGTTGTCGTCGCCGGAGAGGAGGTCGTTGCCGGCGCCGCCTTCCAGGTGGTCCTTGCCCGCCTGCCCGAACAGGAAGTCGTTGCCGCCGCCACCGAGCAGGGTGTCGTTGCCCCGGCCGCCGTAGAGCACGTCGCGCCGGCCGGTGCCCTTGAGCAGATCGTTGCCCGCGCCGCCGTCGATCTCCTCGACGTCGGTGCCGATGGTGTCGTGCTCGTTCTTGGCGCCGTCGTCGCCGGTGACTCCGTCGGCGTCGGCGGTGACCGCCTTGTCCCGGCCCACGTAGGCGACCGCATCGTCGCCTCCGCTGCCGCCGGAGAACCGGTCAGCGTCCGAGACGAACGGATCGAAGGTTTCCCAGAACACGTCGCGGCCGGCGCCGCCATATTCCGCGTCGTCGCCCTCCATGCCCCACAGGTCGTCGTTGCCGTTGCCGCCGTACAGGGTGTCGTTGCCGATTCCGCCGTCCAGGTTGTCGTCGCCGTCGCCGCCGGACAGGCGGTCATTGCCGTCCTGGCCGAGCAGATAGTCGCGGCCGCCCAGGCCCCACATCTTGTCGCCGCCCGTCCCGCCGTGCAGGTTGTCGCTGCGCGGGCCGCCGGTCAGCCGGTCGTTGCCGCTGCCGCCGTAGGCACTCATCCCGAGGTCGGTCTGGTTCACCACGGAGTCGTTCTTGTCGCCGAGGTAGACCCGGATCCGGGTCGGGGCGGTTGCGGGGGTGCACTGCACCTTTGTCCGATCGCCCTTGACGGCCTTGCAGCCCTTGCCTGCCGTGAGCGGGACCCGGTCGTCGATGGTGATCGTGCGACCGGACCGGGTGACCACAACGGTGTTGGTCGCGCCCTTCGCCGCCTTGTACTGCACCTTCGTGGTCTCCACGACGGAGACCACGCCGGAGGTCGCGGCGTTGGCGGGCGTCGCCAGGGCGCCGACGGACACGACGGTGAGACCGGCGAGGGCGATTCTGGACGACACAAGGGCACGAGAGGGGGCAGAGCGGGGCAAAGATGACTCCTTGGGAGAACCGAGGGATGTCGGAGCCCCTAAATGCTAGGGACGACCACGCGGTTCCGCCGCCCCGAATCGGGCGGCTGTTGCCCTACCTCCGGTCGCCGTGCGATCAGCCCTCCGGGCGGTTGAGCAGGCCCAACGCAATCGCGTGCACCGCGTCGAGGTCGGCCGGGTCGCTCAGCCGCGTGCGGCCGCCGGTGACCACGTACCACTCGTCGGCGTCCTTGTACTGCACGTGGAGGGTGACCTCGCCGCCCGACAGCTCGGTGCGCAGGGTCAGGTCGCCGGTGACGACGCCGACCTCATCGGTCATCACACCGCCGGGCCCGGCCGTGAAATCGGCGGTCCGGCTGGTGGCCGCGGCGGCGTCGCCGGTGACCGTGGGGCCGGCGGCAGGACCGGCGGCGGCTGCGGGGCCGGTGATGGCCGCGGATCCGGCGGCGGCGGACGGGGTGCCGACGGTGGTCGGAGGGCTGGCGGAGGGGTCGGCCGGGTGGGACATCAGCAGGTCTCCAGCATGTCGTCGAGGGCGGCCTTCTCGGCCGAGGTGATGGTCAGCTTCCAGTGACTCTTCACCGCTACCCAATCCCGGGCGTATTCGCACCAGTTTTCGCGGGCCGGGGGTTTCCAGGTCGACGGATCCTGGTCGCCCTTGGCCCGGTTGGAGCCCTGCGACACCGCCACGAGCTGCGGATCGTCCAGGTCGTTCGCGAACTGCTCACGCTGCGGCGTGCTCCACGCCGACGCGCCGGATCGCCACGCGTTGGCCAACGGTACGACGTGGTCGATGTCGACCTGCGCCGGAGCGTTGATCACCTTGCCGTCGTACACGCTGGTCCACGTGCCCCCGACGACGTTGCACCCGGAGGTCTTGACCTTGGTGCCGTCGCGTTTGAGCACCGAGTCGCGGACGTCGCAGTTGGCGCCGGTCGACTGCCAGTGCGGGAACTTGGCCCGGCTGTAGCCGCGCATCGAGCCCGGCGCGGCCACTGCGAGCCCGTCGAGCTGCTTCTCGGCTTCCGCCGCTGTTCCCGGCGCACGGCCGGTCGGGTTGGGGTCACCGGCGGCCGGGTTTCCGGGCGTGCCGGTGCAGCCGGCGGAGGCGAGGACGAGCGCGAGGGTGGCCGCGAGGGGGATGAATGCGCGGGGAGACACGCAGTCATCGTATGAGCGCAACGCCCGCATGGTCAGGCCTGTCACCCGCTGTCCGGATCGTCCGGCGCGTCGCCCGAACGGGACCTTGACGCCAGCGGCACCCCGACCGGACCTCGGGGCGGCGACACGCATCGCAGTGCGCGCCGCCGCGACCGTCGTTATCGGACTCGGTTGACCGCGCTGGTCAGGGCCTTGATCGAGGCGGTGACGATGTTGGCGTCCAGGCCGACGCCCCACACCGTGGTGTCGCCGACCTCGCACTCGACGTACGCGGCGGCCTGGGCGTCGCCACCGGAGGACAGCGCGTGCTCGTGGTAGTCGAGCACCCGGACCTGCACGTCCAGCGGCTTCAGCGCCTGCACGTACGCATCAATGGGGCCGTTGCCGACGCCCAGCAGCGCCCGCCGCGCCCCGCGGTGCCTGACCTCTGCATCGATCTCGACCTTGCCGTCCACTGTGGCGGTGGAGTAGCGCTCCAGCCCGACGATGCCGAACTGCTGGTGGTCGACCAGGTACTCGGCCGCGAAGATGTCCCACATCTGCTGCGGGGAGATCTCGCCGCCCTCGACGTCGGTGACGTGCTGCACCACACCGGAGAACTCGATCTGCAGCCGCCGCGGCAGGTCGAGCTTGTGCTCCTCCTTCATGATGTACGCCACGCCGCCCTTGCCGGACTGCGAGTTCACCCGGATGACGGCCTCGTAGTTGCGGCCCACGTCCTTCGGGTCGATCGGCAGGTACGGCACGCCCCACTCGAAGTCGTCCACGCCCTTGCCGGCCTCGTCCGCGTCGGCCTGCAGGGCGGCGAAGCCCTTCTTGATGGCGTCCTGGTGCGAGCCGGAGAACGACGTGTAGACCAGGTCACCCACGTACGGGTGGCGCTCGTGCACGGGGAGCTGGTTGCAGTACTCGACGGCCCGCTTGATCTCGTCGATGTCCGAGAAGTCGATCATCGGGTCGATGCCCTGGGCGAACATGTTCAGCCCCAGCGTCACCAGGTCGACGTTGCCGGTGCGCTCGCCGTTGCCGAACAGGCAGCCCTCGATCCGGTCGGCGCCCGCCAGCAGACCCAGCTCGGCGGCGGCCACACCGGTGCCGCGGTCGTTGTGCGGGTGCAGGCTCAGCACCAGGCTGTCGCGCCGGGGCAGGTGGCGGTGCATCCACTCGATCGAGTCGGCGTACACGTTGGGAGTGGCCATCTCGACCGTGGCGGGCAGGTTGATGATCAGCGGCCGGGCCGGGGTGGGGTCGATGACGTCGATGACCTTCGAGCAGATCTCCAGCGCGTAGTCCAGCTCGGTGCCCGTGTACGACTCGGGGGAGTACTCGTAGAAGATCTCCGTGTCCGGGGTGTAGATCTCCGCGTACTTCTGGCACAGCCGGGCGCCGCTCGTCGCGATGTCCGTGATCCCGTCCTTGTCCAGGCCGAACACCACGCGCCGCTGCAGGATCGACGTCGAGTTGTAGAAGTGCACGATCGCGCGCTTGGCGCCGCGCAGCGAGTCGAACGTCCGGTCGATCAGGTGCTCGCGGCACTGCACCAGGACCTGGATGGTCACGTCGTCCGGGATCAGGTCCTGCTCGATGAGCTGCCGGACGAAGTCGTAGTCGGTCTGGCTGGCGGCCGGGAAGCCGACCTCGATCTCCTTGTAGCCCATCTGCACCAGCAGCTGGAACATGCGCCGCTTGCGTTCGGGCGACATCGGGTCGATCAGTGCCTGGTTGCCGTCGCGCAGGTCCACCGCACACCAGCGCGGGGCGGCCTCGATCCGGCGGCCGGGCCAGCGGCGGTCGGGCAGATCAACAGCGAACTGATTCAGGTACGGCCGATAGCGGTGGAACGGCATCGCGCTGGGGCGCTGCCGGGCGATCGGATCATCGGAGACGTCGGACGACATGGGTGTGCTCCTCAGGTCAGCGGGTGCGGCAAAGGCGAGGTGATCAGTGCCATGGGCCGACCGGCGCGCGTCAACTCCGCGACGAGGTGCCGGCCAGGGATGGGGCCTCGTCGCGGCAGCGAAGAAGGAGCGCGTACCACATGTCGCAGATGACCCTACGTGATCAATTCGGTCATCGCTAACTCTACGCCCGGATCGTGGGACCCCGGCGGGTTCATTCGGCCGAGGGGACCAGGCTCGACGGGAGCACACTCGGCGGTGGCGGGGGCGCGTCCATGCCCAGCGGGTCGCCCGCGCGTACCGGGCCGGGGAGCTGGACCCGGGGCGGCGGGGCGGCGACCGAACCGTTGAGCACGAGCTGGCCGAAGTCCAGCCGGGCCGCGGTGAGCAGCCCGTCGTCGGCGTAGCAGTAGATGCCCACGTCGAAGGTGGCACTCAGCGACGCCGAGATGGTGTCGACCGCGAAGCACTGCCCCTCCGCGCCGGCCAGCGGCTTGGCCTGGGTGACCGAGAGCGCGGCCCGGCGGTCCGTGAACACGCTCAGCCATTGCCGGAAGACCCGCTCGACCTTCGGATCGTACGGGCGGGGGATCCGGTCGCCCGGGTCCCCGACCCGTACGCAGGAGGCGACCACGGGCTGCAGTGGTGAGGGCAGCGAGCACTGGTACAGCCCGGCGGCGGTCTGCACGACAGACACGTCCGCGGTGCCGCCGAGCGCCCCGCCCGGGATGTCGACCCGCCAGCTGCCGTCGGTCGCCACGGTGACCACGACGTCGCGCGGTGCCTGGCCCGGCGCGGTGTACCGGTACAGCGCCGCGTACCGGTGGTCCTGGGCCAGGGCGGCGCGGGCGGCGAGGTCGACCCGGGCGGCGCCGGGGTCGGGCAGGTCCGCCGCGGGCGCCGACGAACTGGCGGGCGGCGTCGCCGGTGCCGCGCCGCCGCAGGCGGTGACGCCGGTGGCCAGCAGGGCGGCGGTCAACGCGGACAAACCGCGTCGAACAACGGGGGTGGGACGCACCGCGACATTCTCGCCTCCGTGGGCCGTAACCCCGGCCGTACGGGCGGAACCGGCCCCGGCGTGTCGTACCGACGGCCGGATTCTGGGATCGCCTGTCGAAGTGTGAGACGGCCGCGGCTAGGCTGGTCCGGACCTGAATGGCGCCGCCGACCTCGGCGGCGCCCGCACGTGGGCCGCTGGAGGGAGTCGTTCGCCGTGGGTCTGGTGGTGCAGAAGTACGGCGGTTCCTCCGTCGCGGACGCCGAGCGCATCAAACGCGTGGCCGAGCGGATCGTGGACGCCCGCAAGGCCGGTCACGACGTGGTCGTGGTCGTCTCCGCGATGGGTGACACCACGGACAACCTGCTCGACCTCGCGAACCAGGTCAGCCCGCTGCCGCCCGGCCGGGAACTCGACATGCTGCTCACCGCTGGCGAGCGCATCTCGATGGCGCTGCTGGCGATGGCGATCCACAACCTCGGGTACGAGGCCCGCTCGTACACCGGGTCGCAGGCCGGGGTGCTGACCACCTCTGTGCACGGCCGGGCCCGGATCATCGACGTGACGCCCGGGCGGCTGCGTACCGCGCTGGACGAGGGCGCGATCGCGATCGTCGCCGGGTTCCAGGGCGTCAGCCAGGACACCAAGGACATCACCACGCTCGGCCGCGGCGGCTCGGACACCACCGCGGTGGCCCTGGCGGCGGCGCTGCACGCGGACGTCTGCGAGATCTACACGGACGTGGACGGGGTGTTCACCGCCGACCCGCGTATCGTCCCGAACGCCCGGCACATCAGCAAGATCACCTACGAGGAGATGCTCGAACTCGCCGCGGGCGGGGCGAAGGTGCTGATGTTGCGATGCGTGGAGTACGCCCGCCGGTTCGGCGTGCCGATCCACGTACGCTCGTCCTACTCCAGCAAGCCAGGCACGTTGGTCACCGGATCGATGGAGGATCCTTCCGTGGAACAGGCGCTCATCACCGGTGTTGCCCACGATCGCAGCGAAGCGAAGATCACGATCGTCGGGGTGCCCGACGAGCCGGGCGCGGCGGGCCGGATCTTCAACACGGTGGCCAACGCCGAGATCAACATCGACATGATCGTGCAGAACGTGTCGACCGAGGGCACCGGCCGTACGGATATCTCCTTCACCCTGCCCAAGGCCGACGGCCCGGGCGCGATGGCGGCGCTGAACAAGATCCAGGATCAGATCAAGTTCAAGAGCCTGCTCTTCGACGACCACGTCGGCAAGGTGTCCCTGATCGGCGCGGGCATGCGCTCGCATCCGGGCGTGGCCGCGACGTTCTTCGCCTGCATCGGCGAGGCCGGGGTGAACATCGAGATGATCTCCACCTCCGAGATCCGGGTGTCCGTCGTGTGCCGCGACACCGACCTCGACACCGCGGTGCGCGCGGTCCACGAGCAGTTCGAGCTGGGCGGCGACGAGCAGGCGGTGGTCTACGCCGGCACCGGACGGTAAGCCGTCATGGCAGAAGTGCGCTGATCGTGGCGGCGCCCACGCTCGCGGTCGTCGGAGCCACCGGCTCCGTCGGCACGGTCATGCTCGAACTGCTCTCGTCGCGGCGCAACGTCTGGGGCGAGATCCGGCTCATCGCATCCGCCGCCTCGGCGGGCAAGGAACTCACCTGCCGGGGCGAGACCCTGGTGGTGCGGGAGCTGACACCGGAGGCGTTCGACGGGGTCGACGTGGCCATGTTCGACGTGCCGGACGAGGTGTCCCTGGAGTGGGCGCCGGTCGCGGTGTCGCGCGGCGCGACCGTGGTGGACAACTCGTCGGTGTTCCGGATGGAGCCCGACGTACCCCTCGTGGTGCCCGAGGTGAACCAGGAGGCGCTGGGGCACCGCCCGCGCGGCATCGTGGCGAACGCCAACTGCACCACCATGGCGATGATCATGGCGATCGCCCCCCTGCACCGCGAGTACGGCCTGCGCGAGCTGGTGCTGGCGTCGTACCAGGCGGTGTCCGGTGCCGGGCAGATCGGCGTGGATGTGCTGCACGACCAGCTCAGCAAGGTGGCCGGGGACCGGGCGCTCGGCTCCCGGCCGGGCAACGTCCGCCAGGCCGTCGGCGACGACCTCGGCCCCTTCCCGGCGCCGCTGGCGCTCAACGTCGTGCCGTGGTCCGGGGCACTGGCCCAGTGGGGCTGGTCGTCCGAGGAGCTCAAGATGCGCAACGAGTCGCGCAAGATCCTCGGGCTGCCCGACCTGAAGGTGTCCGCCACCTGCGTACGGGTGCCCGTGGTGACGGGTCACTCGATCGCGGTGCACGCGGTCTTCGCGGCCGAGCTGGACGCCGACGGCGCCCGTGACGTGCTGCGGCACGCGCCCGGGGTGATCGTGGTCGACGATCCGGAGGCGGGCGAGTTCCCGATGCCGATCGACGCCGTGGGCACCGACCCGTCCTGGGTGGGGCGGATCCGCCGGGCCATCGACGATCCGCGCGCGCTGGACCTGTTCGTCACGGGCGACAACATGCGCAAGGGCGCCGCCCTCAACACGGTCCAGATCGCCGAGCTGGTGGCCGCGGATCTATAGCGCTGCGGGCCGACCTACAACGCCAGTTGTGGGCGGGCCGGGACCCCGACGACCGCCGGTCCGACGGCGCGCGCCGGTAGCTGGTGCGGCACGGGGTGCGGCAGCACGAGCGATTCGAGCGGCGGGGCGACGGCCGGGCGGTTGTTGAGCTGGATCAGCCGGGCGGCGCGGGCCAGCGAGCCGGTCTCGCCGTCGCGGAATCCGTCGCGGTAGCCCTTCTCGTACCGTTCGCCGCGGCCCAGCGCGCGGCCGAGCGCGAAACACGACGACCCGGCGAGGGCGATGACGAACAGAAACGCGAAGGGGGTCACGACACTCCTTTCAGGGCCTCATCGTCTATGGGTCGCAAATTACTCTAAACAGGACAAGGTGCAAGGCCGGTCCGGGGCAAGTACGCCTTCGGGTGACCGTCCGGCGCCCCCGGCTGCGCGGCCGTCCGCCGCGCCTGACAGGCTGTGACCTTGTGACCGACACCGACCTCGCCCGCCAGGTACGCGACGTCAGCCGGCTGACCGGCGAATTCGTCCTGCGCTCCGGCCGGACCGCCACCGAATACTTCGACAAGTACCAGTTCGAGTCCGACCCCGAGCTGCTCGACCGGCTCGCGGAGCAGCTCGCGGTGCTCATCCCCGAGGGCACCGAGGTGCTGGCCGGGCTGGAGATGGGCGGCATCGCGGTGGTCACCGCGCTCGGCCGGCACGCCAAGCTGCCGTGCGCGTTCGTGCGCAAGCAGGCCAAGGCGTACGGCACCGCGCGGCTGGCCGAGGGGGCCGAGGTCGCCGGCCGCCGGGTCCTCGTCGTCGAGGACGTCGTCACCTCCGGCGGCCAGGTGGTGATCTCCACGGAGGAGCTGCGCAAGCTCGGCGCCCACGTGGATCACGCGGTGTGCGTCATCGACCGGCAGGAGGGCGGGGCGGAGGCGCTCGCCAAGGCCGGCATCACGCTGCGGCCCCTGCTCACCCGCGCCGACCTCGAAGCGGCGGCCTGACGCTCAGCGGCGCGCCGGCGCGGGGATGGCACCCACCCCCAGCAGGTCGATCACGCCGGCAACCCGTAACACCCGCTCGACGATCCCGTGGGGGTTCGCCACCCGGTACGTGCACCCGTGGCGGGCCGCCGCGACCTGCCCTTCGAGCAGGGAGCGGACACCGGCCGCGGCCAGCAGCGAGACGTGCCCCAGGTCGATGACGAGCTCTGTCACCCCCGGCTGCCCGGCAACGCCGACGATGGCCTCGGTGAGTGCGGCGCTGACGTCGCTGTCGATCTCGCCGCGGACAACGAGCCGGGCGACCCCGTCGCCGTCGTCGTGCGTACGCACTCCAAACGGGCTCGTCATCCGCATCCTCCCGATCAGTCCCACCCCAGTCACCGAGCGGAAACCTCATCCTGCACCGGATCCGCCGTACACCCCGCAGGCGTCACCCGGACGTGGGACGCGGGCGCGTTGCCGCGCCCGAGGTCACGGTCGGTGATCTTCGCGCGACCCTACGCTGGGTAGAGGTCAAGAATGCGCTTCTTTGACCGATAAACAGGGCCTAAACCGTTCATCCCCTTGATGAGGTCCCGCTGATGACTGCCGCCGCCCGAGAGTCTGGCAAGCGACCCGGCGCTATCACGCGCTTCATCCTCAACCGCCCCATGTACACCAAGTTCATGCTGATCGTAGTGGTTCTGGCGGTCGTCGGGGCGGGCGTCGGCATCTTCGCGATCGTGCAGATGTCGCGGCTGAGCACCCTGGCCCAGGAGCTGTACTCCCAGAGCGTGGTCCCCAGCCAGCAGCTCGGGAGGATCGCCGTGGACATCGGTGACATGCGTTCCCTGGTGCTGAACCACGCGCTGTCCGACACCAACGGCGCGATGAGCGGGTACGAGCAGGCCATGAAGGCCGGCGACGTGACCTTCAACAAGGACGTCGCGGCTTACCGGAACACGACCGTCGACGGCAAGCGGCTCGATGAGCTGGTGGCGGCGTGGCAGCGGTACCGCACGGTGCGGGACACGGACTTCATCCCGGCCAGCCGTAACCACAACGATGTCTCGGAGATCCGCGACCACTCCCTCAACCCGGTCGCCGAGTCGGCCATGTCGGAGCTGGACCAGCTCATCGTCGAGGAGAACGACGCGGCGACCAAGGCCGCCGCGGACGCGCGGGCCCGGTACACCACCGCGCGCACCGTGACTGTCGTGATCCTGGTGGTCGGGCTCGCCCTGGCGGCGGTCTTCGGGCTGCTGGTGGCGCGCGGGGTGTCCCGGCGCGTACGGGCCCTGTCGGGCGTGATCCGCTCCATCGCCGACGGCGATCTGACCTGCTCCGCGCACGCGGACGCGACGGACGAGATCGGCGTGATGGCCGGTGAGCTGGGCCGCGCCGCCAGCACCCTGCGGGCCACGATCGGCCAGATCGGCGGCAGCAGCCAGAGCCTGGCCGGTACGGCCCAGCAGATGGCCGCGGTCAGCGCGCGGATGGCGGTCGACGCGGAGCAGGCCAGCTCGCGGGCCGAGCTGGTGTCGTCGGCGGCCCTGCAGGTGTCCGCGAACGTGGACACGGTCGCGGTCGCCGCGGAGGAGATGACCGCCTCGATCCGCGAGATCGCGGGCAGCGCCACCGACGCGGCGGAGATCGCGCGGGGCGCCGTCGAGGTGGCCCAGTCCGCCAACGCGACCGTGGCGAAGCTGGGTGTGTCGTCGGCCGAGGTCGGCAACATCGTCAAGGTGATCACCTCGATCGCCGAGCAGACCAACCTGCTGGCCCTGAACGCGACGATCGAGGCCGCCAGGGCCGGCGAGGCGGGCAAGGGGTTCGCCGTGGTGGCCTCCGAGGTCAAGGACCTGGCGCAGGAGACGGCCAAGGCCACCGAGGAGATCTCCAGCCGGATCCAGGCCATCCAGACCGACACCGACGCGGCCGTCAGCGCGATCGGCGAGATCGCCGCGGTCATCGAGCGGATCAACACGTACTCGGACACCATCGCGTCAGCGGTGGAGGAGCAGACCGCCACGACCAGCGAGATCGGCCGCAACGTCGGAGAGGCCGCCTCCGGGACCACGAACATCACAGAGACCATCGCCGGCGTCGCCGAGGTGGCGCAGAACACCACGGCCGGGGTCAGCGAGGCCAACCGTACGGCCGAGGAGCTGTCCCGCCTGGCCAGCGAGCTGCACCTCCTGGTCAGCCAGTTCCAGGTGTGATCAAGGGCGCCGGAGCCTCGCTCCGGCGCCCTGGTATCTCGCAACCTGCCGGGCCGATAATCGGCAAATGCATCGGCCGTCCACAGTAGTTTTCGACTCCTTCGAAACAGGAGACGTGGACGAGGCGCGGTCGATGATCGAGCGGGCGCTGCTCCCGTTGGAGATCGCGGTGCTGTCCGCGGGGCAGCCGTACCACTGCCGGTACGAGCAGCTCGGTTTCGGCCCGCTGCGGGTCAACCGGGCGTTCCACAACCTCGGGGTGCGGGTCGAGGTGCCGGACCTGTCGGGCGGGTACACCGTCGGGTTCGCGGAAGAGGGCCGGATGCGGACGCGCCACCGCGGCCACGAGATCGAGATCAGTCCGGCCACCGCGGCCGTCTACCAGCCGGTCGGCGACATTCACGCCGTCTCGTCCGACGCCTCCCTGACCTACACGGTGGCGGTCCAGCAGCAGGACCTGGAGACGACCTTGTCCGCGCTGCTGGGCCGGGCCGTCGAGGGGCCGATCCGGTTCGGCGCCAGCCTGGACCTCACCGGCCCGGCGGAACGCGGCTGGGCGCGGCTGGTGCGGACCCTCGCCTCGGAGATCACCAACCCGGACGGGCTCGCCACCCACCCGCTGGTGATGCAGCCGATGACCGACGCGGTGCTGCGCGGGTTGCTGCTGACCGCCGACCACCCCGACCGGGAGGCGCTGCACCAGCCCGCGGGGCCGTCGCGGTCCGCGCCGGTGCGGCGGGCCATCGACGCGATCCACACCGATCCGGCCCAGCCGTTCACGCTGAGCGTCCTGGCCCGCAGCGCCGGCGTCAGCGTACGGACGCTGCAGCAGGGCTTCAGTGAACAGGTCGGCACCACGCCCATGGGGTACCTGCGGCAGGTGCGCCTGGCGTGCGCGCATGACGAGCTGCGTACGGCCGACCCGTCCCGGACCGGGGTGGCGGCGGTCGCGCACCGGTGGGGGTTCGCCCATCTGGGCCGGTTCGCTGCCTACTACCGCGCGGCCTACGGCGTCGCCCCCTCCGACACCCTGAACCGCTGAGCCGGTTACGGGCGGGGCTGCCGAGCTGGATGGGGGTAATCTCGCTTCCCTAGAGAGGGATAGGGGCCGTGGACTTCCTTCGAGACTTGGCGCCGGACGCGGGGCCGGTGTACCAGCAGATCGCCGAGCATCTCCGCGCGGCGATCGACTCGGGTCGGCTCGAACCGGGTGCGCGAGTGCCGGGAGAAAACGATCTGATCAAGCGCTATGGCGTCGCCAGGGTGACGGCACGTGAGGCGCTCGGTGTCCTTCGGAACAGCGGCCTGGTCGAGACCGTGCCCAAGGTCGGCACGTTCGTGCGGCGCTTCCAACCCGTCTATCGGTACGGATCGCGACGGCTCCGTACGGAACGCTGGACCTCGGGCGGGACGATCCAGACGGCCGAACTCGGCGGCCGCGCCCACACGACCGAGGTGCTCTTCGTCGGCGCGACAGCCGCCGACGAGCGCCTGTCGTCGCTGCTGGAGATCCGGCCCGGTGCGTCCGTGCTGCGACGCAGCCGCCGCTACCGCGTCGAGGGCAAGCCCGTCCAACTGGCGACGTCCCACCTTCCGGGGGAGATCGCTGACGGGACGCCGATCGCGGAACCGGATCCCGGGCCGGGTGGCGTTTATGGGCGCCTGCGGGAGATGGGGCTGAGCCCCGAGCGCTGGGTGGAGGAACTGGCGGTTCGGATGCCGACGCCGGAGGAGTCCCGCCTGCTCGACCTTCCGACCGGCAACCCCGTCGTCACGATCACGCGGGTGGCGTTCACCGCCGACGACCGTCCCATTGAGATCAACGACATGACCTTCGACGGTACGGCCTACGTCTTCGTATATGACCTGATCAACGACTAGAGGGGGCGCGCAAGCGTTGACTTCTCTAGTGAATCCCCTACGCTGGCTTGCGGTTCCTTCACTAGGGAAGCGCGCTCCGGTGCGCCGACCCTTGTCGCTGTGGGAGGAAGACCGATGCCACGAGAGCGGATGCCGATCGGTGCCGACGGGCTGGGTTTGAAACCCCTGCGACTGAATTTCGCACAGGTGTGTCTCTGGTGTGGACGGCGTTGGTGTAAGGCGCGGGAATGCGTGGCGGCACACGCGGCATCCACCTGGATCGTCTGCCCCGCCTGCGACGGCTTCGGATCGCTCGACTGCCTGTGCTGCGGCGGCCTGGTCGAGGCCGGGCCGGAGTTGGTGGCCGCCCAGCGCGGCCGCGTGCTGCCCGTGACGGCGGCGTCTTTCGAGGTCGCCACGGCCGGACCCGCCACCCCAGCCGGCGCCTGACGGCGCCGGATCAGGCCGCGTCGAGGTCGCGGTACGTACGCTTGCGGGCCTCCCGCGCCTGCGCGGAGACCACCCGGTCGCGGCCCGTGCGCTTGGCGAGGTAGAGGTTCCGGTCCGCTGTGGACAGCAGCGCCGGCTGACTGAGGTCGGGAGCCTCGTGTACGCCGGCCACGCCGATGCTGATCGTGACGGGCAGCTCGCCGGTGATCTCCCGCCACGCGTACGCGCGGATGGTCCGGCGGATGTCGTCGAGCCGGTCGGTCGCAACGGGGACCGCGGTCGCGGGCAGGACCAGCAGGAACTCCTCGCCGCCCAGCCGGGCCGCGAACCCGTACGGCGCGATCGCCGCCAGCTCCGTCTCCAGCATCTTCGCGACCTGCACCAGCACCTGGTCGCCGACGTCGTGGGACAGCTCGTCGTTGATCCGCTTGAAGTAGTCCAGGTCGACGATGGCCACCGTGAGTTCCGGGTCCGCCGCGATCAGGGCGGGCAGTTCCTCGTCCACGTAGCGGCGGTTGCGCAGGCCGGTCAGCGGGTCGCGGCGCGCCTGCTCGCGGAAGCGCTCGGCCTCCTCGCGCGCCTCGGCGGTCTCGAACATGACCTGCCGGGTCTGCGCCTGGGCCTCGCGCTGCCTGGCGCGCAGGCTCTCGTGCGCGGCGTGGAAGACCTTGTACATCTCGAACGCCTCGGTGAACTCGCCGCGGGCGCCGTGCAGCTCGGCCTGCTCCTGGTGCACCCGGACCAGTACCTCGTGCAGCTCGCGTTCGACGCACAGCTCGCGGGAGGCGTTCAGGCTGGACTGGGCCCGGTCGGTGGCGCCGAGGCCGCGCTGCGCCCGGGCCAGGGTGAGCAGGTAGTCGGCCAGGTCGTCGGCGGCGTCGCACTGGCCCGCGTGGTGCAGCTCTATGCACTTCAGCATCGTCTGCTCGGCCTCCGCGTACTGGCTGTTGCCGATCTGGATCGCACCGATCGTGTCCAGCGCCGTCGGGTCGAGGTCGATGCCGTGCTCGGCGGCGTGCTCCTGCAACCGCGCGGCCACCTCCTGCGCGCGGGGGAACTCGTCGGCGGCGTACTCGGCGTACGCCCAGTTGTTGAGCAGGATCGCCAGCCGCTGCGGCATGCCCAGCTCGCGGGCCAGCTCCTCGGCCTGGCGGTAGCGCGGCCGGGCCGCGTCCATCGCGCCGGTGATGGCCAGCGCGTCGGCCAGCTTGGTGCGGTGCCACACCTGCATGAACGGGGTGGCCGTCTCGTCGAGCAGCTCCACCGCGCTCAGCGTGTGTTCCAGGTTCTTCGCCAGGTCGCCGAACAGCCGCTCGACGTTCGCGCAGGCCAGATGGCTGCGCGAGCGCAGCCGGCGGTCGCCGTGGGCGGTCGCCCAGTCGTGGATCTCGTAGACCTGCCGAGCCGCCGCGGCGATGTCGCCGGTACGCATGAGCAGGTTCGCCCGGCAGAGGCGGGCGCGGGCGACGAGCATCTCGTCGCCCAGCTCCTCGGCCTGCCGCTGGAGGTCGGTCGCGGTGGCCAGGCCAGAGTCGAAGTCCCAGACGATGGAGTCCTCGGCCTCCAGCAGGGCTGCCGACAGCTGCTCGGCGCCGTTTGCGCTGTGATCCAAGCCACACCCCTCCCTTACGTCCGTTCCTTCATCGGCCGGGCCCGTAGCCGCTGAAGGAGTTGCGGCGAGGTGTCCGACACAGCCGCTGGTCGGTGCGGCAGACTGGCGGACGTGATGGGCAACGCGGTGCCGCCCCGGCGACTCGCCGCGCTGGAGAACGTTCCCCACGCGATCCCGTATCAGGGCAGCAAGCGACTACTCGCGCACGCGATCGTCCCGCTGCTGCCCTCGGACACCGACACGCTCGTGGAACCGTTCGCGGGATCGGCGGCGATCACCATCGCCGCCCGGCACGTCGGCATTCCTCGCGCCGCCCGGATCGGGGACGTCAACGAGCCCCTCATCGCGCTGTGGGTCCGGATTCTGGAGGAGCCCGCCGCGCTGGCGGACGACTACGAGCGCCTCTGGCATGAGCAGCGCGCGGACCCGCGCGCCTACTACGACGAGATCCGGGCGAAATTCAACGCCACCGGCGACGCCCACCTCCTGCTGTACCTGCTGGCGCGCTGCGTCAAGGCCGCCGTGCGGTACAACCGGGACGGCGCCTTCAACCAGGGCGCCGATCACCGCCGCCTGGGCGCGAAGCCGGCCACCATGCGGGCACGGCTGATCGGCACGTCACGTACGTTGAATCCGTCGACCGTCGCGGTGGCCGGCACGTACCCGGAGATGCTGCTCGGTGCGGCCGCGAGGGACGTCGTCTACCTGGACCCCCCGTATCAGGGGGTTTCCCGCACGCGCGATCACCGGTACATGGCCGGGCTCGATCGCGACTCGTTCGTCCGGCATCTGGCCGAGGCGGTGGCCGCGGGCACGTCCTTCCTGCTGTCGTACGACGGCACCACCGGCACCAAACGCTACGGCGAGCCGATCCCGCAGAGCCTGGGACTCCTGCACCTGCACCTGTACGCGGGCAAGTCCTCGCAGGCGACGCTCAACGGCCTGGATCACGACACAGTGGAGTCGCTGTACGTCTCGCCCGCACTCGTCGATCGCCTGGGCGGTGCCGGGGCGGTGCTGGCGCGCCTGTCCGGCCCGCCGGAAGCACTGCCGGGCACGCCCTAGGCGCGACCCTGGCCGAGGGCCGTGCGGTTGGGCTGGTGCGGGGCCGGCGCGGCGCCCGTCGCCGTACCGAGCGTCGCCCAGACGATCTTGCCGACGCGGGTCGGCAGCGCACCCCAGGCGGCCGCCGTGGTGTGCACCAGACGCAGCCCGTAGCCGCGGCGGGCCGGGTCGCCGGGATCGCCCCCGACATCGCGGGGCAGGGACGGATAGCGGGCATCGCCGTCCTGGACGGCCAGGTGCAGACCGGCACGGTGGCGCGTGACGGCGACATCGACATGGGTACGGGCGTGCTCGATCGCGTTGGCGACCAGCTCGGTCAGCACGGCGGTGGCCGCGCGGCACAGGGCCGGCAGCCGCCAGGTGGTGCAGGCGACGCCCATGGTCTGGGTGACCAGGGACAGGGCCTCCACCTCGGGGGACAGGTGCAGGATCAGCCGCTCGGACGGAGTCGTACGGCTCCGCAGGGTGGCCCGGGCTTCCGGCACCGAGGCGTACACGGGTACGTCCCAGCGGGCACCGCACCGGGTGAGGATCGCCGCCAGGGGTGCAGCGGTGGGCAGGCACACCACCACCGGTACCGGCGGCGGGGTGTTGGCGCCCCAGAGGCGGGCGGCGCCCCACAGCGGGGCGCTGGCCCCGGTCGGGTCTCCCAGATCATGCAGGTCGACGATGATTGCGGCGGGTTGAGCGACCAGGCAGGCGCACAGCACCTCGGCCGTCGCTGCCTTCAGGTCGGCGTCCCAGCGGCCATGTACGGAAATCTCGGCCACGGCGCTGTCGAAGTCCCCCAGCACCGTGACGGTCTGCTGGCGGGCTGGTGCGGGGTCGGCTCGTCGATGGGCACTGGACAGCAGGAATGGTGGCTGGTCGCGCCTCATGGCTCCCCCAGGGTGATCGACGGGCCGGGTCGGGCCCGTGGCCGGCCGCGGCGACGGCGCCTTACTCAGAGTCTCACGACATTGAGGCATCTAAACAGGGCGAAGTGTTGCACACACTGCATTCCCTGGTGGACCGGTCAGAACAGACCAGCGTGGCACAGGGGCGGGCAATCGAAACGCCTCGCCTGAATGCCCCGGAAGGGCCACTTTCCAAGTTCCGGCACGGCGTGCAAGGGTGGATGCAGTCCTCGCGACCCCGGAGGTGGAGGGCCGACGCCGCACCGTGCCGCCCGTGGAGGCGCCATGCCGGATCAGCACGCCGACCCTGTGCCCGGCGCGGGGCCGCCCCCGCACATCGTCCGGTTCGCGACCCGCCACGCGGACGAGTTCCGGGCCTGGCTCGCGGCCCGCTACACCGATCACGAGCGCCGGGTACGTCCCCGGGCCCGGGGATGCAGCTTCCACGCCGAGTACGGCGCACTCGCGGGGCTCCAGGTCGTCCGGACCCGGTACACCGCTGTCAGCTTCGACGTCGACTGCCCGCCGATCTCGTACATCTCCATCGCGCACCTGATCTCCGGCCGCGGCCTGGTGCGGTGGGGTGGCGGCGAGGTACGGGTCGGCCAGCGTGACACGCTGCTGATTCCGCCCTACGGTTCGCGCGGACGGTTCGACTGCCACGATGTCGGCAACGTCTGCGTGGCCCTGGACGTGCTGCTGCGCGTCGCCGAGGAGACCACCGGCCTGGACCGTGCGCAGGTGCGCTTCACCGCCCTGCAGCCGTTGTCCGCCGAGGCCCAACGGCACTGGCTGAGCACCGCGAACTACGTACAGTGCGGCATCTACACCCGGGCCCTGAGCCACCCGCTGGTGCTGTCCGCGGCCGAGCAGCTGGTCGCGGCCAGCGTGCTCGCGACGTTCCCGAACACCACGATGACCACCGAACTCCGCACCCCCCGCGATCCGGCCACACCGGCGACGGTCCGCAGGGCGCTGACCTTCATCGACGCCAACGCCGACCGGCCGATCACCCTGAGCGACATCGCTGACGCGGTCGGGGTGGTGCCGCGCACCCTGCACTACGCGTTCCGGCGCCACCGCGACATCACCCCGATGGCCTACCTGCGCCAGGTGCGGCTGGCTCGGGCGCACGAGGAACTGCACGCGGCCGAGCCCGGCGACGGCACCACGGTCGCCGCGGTCGCGGCCCGATGGGGGTATGCCCGCCCGCACCGCTTCGCCGCCGCCTACCACCACACGTACGGCCAGCCGCCCGGCCGTACCCTGCGCTCCTGACCCTTTCGCGCACGGAGGGCCCGGGGTTGCGAACCCCGGGCCCTCGCGTGCATCAATGCCTGCGCCGGTGTCAGGGCGTGTCGCCGAGCTTGTCCACGATCCCGGCCCGGTTGCGGATCTCCAGGTTCAGCACGTCGCCCTTCTTGTACCGCAGGGTGCCGTCGAGCGCCTCGTTGTTGTGGTTCTTCACGACCACCGAGCGCACACCGATCAACTGGTACGTCTTCGGCTCGAACAGGAATTCGTCCCTGGACCATCCGTCGACGTTGAGGGTCACCGCGACCGCCGGGCGACCGTCGAGGTTGACGGCGTTGGTGTCGATCTTCACGCCGGGCTTGCGGGCGTACCAGCGGAAGACCGCGGCCTCGACGTCCGGCGGGAGAACCTCCTGCAGGATCATCATGCCCGGATCCGCCCAGCCGGAGCGGTGCGGCGTCGCGAGATACTGATCGATCTTCTCCGGTGAGGTCAGCCCGGCCAGCTCGTCGTAGGACTGCGTGGAGAACTGGGCGTTGTCCGCGACCTTGACCTTTCCGCCGTCGATCCGCTCGGCGTGCACCCCGCCGTCGATGCGCACCCACGACTCGAAGCGCGTCTCATGGGTCTTTCCCTTGACCAGTGCGGCGTTCGGTGCCTGCCCGTCGAGCTTCGCGTCGTTGAAGGTCTGCGTCCGCTCGATGTAGGCGAATTGGTCGGGGCGCGGCTTCACCCACGGCTTCAGCGCGACAGTGAACGCCGCGTTCTCCAGCACCTCGGCCGCCGCGGCCGGCTTGGCGTACGGCAGCTGCGGGAGCAACGGCCGACTCGCGACGCCCGGCGTTTCGGTCTTGCGCCCGGTCGTGCTCGGCGCGGCCGTGTTGAGGTTCTCCACCGCCACGACACCCACGGAGGCGGCCGCCGCGGTCGCCACGGCCGCCGTGATCCGCAACGCCCAGCGGGGCCGCCGCCGGGCCGCCGGGCTGGGACCGCTCAGCCGGTCCAGCAGCGCCGCACGGGCCCGGTCGTGCGCCCGCACCGGAGGCGCCTCGTCCGGCCCGAAGACATCCTGAAGTACGTCGATCTCGTTCACTGCAGTCCCCTTCCCCCAAGCGCCGTACGCATCTCCTGCCGCGCGCGGTGCAACCGCGACCGGACCGTGCCGGCCGGAATGTCCAGAGCCGTCGCCACCTCGGGCTGGCTGAGCCCTGCCCAGGCGACCAGCAGCAAGACGTCGCGATCGCCGGTGGACAGCCGGCGGAGCGCCTTCGCCAGCCGGCCCCTCGCCGTCGCGGCGTCGAGCCGCCCGGCGACCGCGTCGTCGTGGTCGCCGATCGTCTCGTCCGGCGACAGCTTGGCCAGCGTCTTGTACCGCTTCGCCTCGGCCCGTCCCTGGCGGGCGATCAGGTTCGACGCGATGCCGTACAACCACGGCGCCGCATCCGGGTGACTCGTGTCGTAGCCGTCGATCCGGCTGAAGGCCACCATGAAGGTCTCCGACGCGACGTCCTCGGCCAGATCACGGCCCAGTCGCCGGGCCGCATAGGCGTAGATCCGTGCGTAGTGCCGGTCGAAGACCGCCGCGAACTGCTCCGGCGACCGCCTGGCCTCGGCGATCTTCTGGGCGTCCGTGGGGAACGTGGCGTCGGCGCGCCCGTTCCCGTTCATCCGGGTGGTGTCATCGCCGCGCGGCGGGGCAATGATGGGCGTAACTCGGGCGTAGCGACTCAAGTCCATGTCTACGTCCGTATCCATCGGCTGTCACCGTCCTCTCAACCCCTCTTCGCCACTGGCCGCGAAAGTGTTCGCACATTCTCGCGAGGGCCGGGGCGGTGGGCGGCAGGAGGCGGCCCCATGCCGCGTACGGCAGTGGCTTGCAGTCTGGGTGATCGTCACGGCTGGACCGCGGTGAGGATCTCGCTCTTGTGTACCGGCCCGAACGTGATCTATTCATCCGCGCAGGTCGAGGTCGAGGGGACAGCGGCGGACGGTGGCACCCCGTTCGTCGTCGTTGATCTTGCGTAGGCCGGGCCATCAGGTGCGAGCGCGCCCCTCGCCCGGCAGACTCTCATCATCCGGAACCAGCGGCCGATGAGGTTACGGTGAACAAGCTGGGGGTGGACAGCAGCGCGGCTAACGCCGAGCAGCTGTCGGCTGCCCTGCTCGCCCTGGAGGACCGCGTCATCATGGATGCCGCCGCGGGGTACGCCGCCGCGGTGCAACTCGAACGGCGGGCGGAGGCTCTGGGCGACGAGGCATTGCTCATGCGCGCCCGGCTGTGCTGGATCGACATGCTCAGGCGCACGGGCGACGTCCCGGAAGCCGCCCGGCAGATCAAGGGCATTCAGACCTGGGCACGCAAGCATGGCGACCGCCGGCTGCAGGCGCGGGCGCACCTGGTCCGGGCCAACATCGAACGGCTGTCCGGTCACGGGCCCAAGTTCCTCGGGCACGCGCGCAGCGCCGTCGATCTGCTCGACGAGACCGCCACCGCGCCCATGCAGATCTGGCACCGGGTCCGGCTGGCTGATGCGCTGGCCGAGAACGGTGACATGGACGCGGCTCGGCCGTACTACCGCCAGGCGGAGGAACTGGCCCGGGAGTTCCATGAGTGGGAACGGCTCACCGTGGTGCTGAACAACTGGGCCTACGCCGAGCACGAGACCGGCGAGTCCGTGCGGGCCGGGGAGGTCGCGCGGCGGATGCAGAGCCACGCGGCAGCGCGCGGCTACTACCTGGACGCGGATGAGCTGGAGACGATCGGGGCGATCCAGATCACCAACGGCGAGTACGCCGAGGCTGAGCAGACCATGCAGGTCTGCATCGCCCGTTACAAGGGCGCGGGGCCCAACGACGCCGAGGAGATGGCCGAATTCCTGCTGACCCTGGCCCGGGCTCAGCGCGGTCTGGGCGCAACCGCCCGGGCGCTGGCGAGCCTGGAGGCCGCCCACCAGCAGTGCACAGAGCGTGGCCTGCGGCAGGTTCTGGTGCGGGTGTATCAGGAGAAGGCCGAGCTGCACGCCGTCCGGGGTGAGCACGCCGAAGCGCTCGCCGCGAAGGAAGCCTTCATCGCCGCGCGGGACAGCCCCACCTCCCCGCGGCGAACGCCGATGCGTGCCGTCCTGCGCGCGCTCATGCGGGACAGCCGATAGTCGCTGTGCGGTTCCGCCCAGTCCCCTGAACGTGCGACTGGCGATCCGCACACGCACGACCGAGAAGCCACCGCGCCCGGTGTCTGTTGTGCTGCTCACGCCGACCGTTACCGACGGCAGAGCCACCAGTCTTATCGCACCGAAGCTGAAAATGGCGACGCCTCGGCTTGGCTGTCTCGCGCGGATGATTGACCCGAAGCTCCGATAGCGGCGCGCCCGCCCTACCCAACTGCGTGGTATGGGCGGGCCGGCGCCGGTCTCAATCGTGGTCCTGAGCTACGACAGTTACTTCTTCTCGACGTAGTACCCGTAGGCGAAGCCGCCGGGCTGCGTGCCCGTGACAACGCCCGTGAACGTGACGGCGTCCGGTTTGGGCAGTGCGACGCTCTGCTGGAGGATCGACCCGTCACACTTCTGCGTGGCCGTGGTCGAGGAAGCGGTGTTGGCAACGGTGCCCACCTGCAGCGTCACCACTGCCCCACCCGTGCAGACGAACGCGAACGTCACGTTGAGGACGCCCTTGGGTGTGGTGGCCAGTGTGTTGCCCACGTGGGGTTCGAGCTGGCCTGCGCCGCTGCCCAGCGCTTCCCTGGTACTGAACGCCCGCTTCAATGCAGTCTCCGCGTCGGCGCTGTTGGCAGCCGAGGTGGTGGAGGGAGCCGGTGTCGGTTGGGAACCGGAGGGCTTGTCGCCGTCGCATGCCGTCACGACGAGTGCCGTGGCGGCGAGGCAGACGACGGTCGCGATGCGGGTGGCGCTCGGTGAGGACTGCACGCTGGTTCCCCGTAGGTAAAGGATCATGGGCGGCTGACATCCTGGCACGCCAAGTCAAGATGATCGATCAATGGCGGGACCCTCACCTCGAGGGGGCACCAGGCCGCGCGTGGCGACCAGGAGAGACCTGCGGAAAGGCGAGGAGTCGCTGTCCCTGGTTTGCGCGAGGTTCCGCGCATAGGCGGTCGTGCGCCGGGTAGGTGTCGGAGCGAGGGCATACCGACAACGCCTTGGAGGTCCCCATGAGTGACATTCCGTCCAGCCCTGGTGTCCGCAGCCGCGGCCCTGACCTCGACCTTCCGCCAGCGTCGCCGGGCTCGGCCTACACGCAGGCACCGCCCGAACCGGCGCCGCGATCCGAGAGCGCGTCGTCGGGCTCGTCCACCGAGGGGCAGGCGAAGCAGGTGGCACAGGCAGGTACGGAAGCCGCCCGGCAGGCTGCCGGTGAGGTGAAGGACACGGCGAAGGACCAGGCGCAGCGGGTCGCCGCGGAGGCGACAGCCCAGACCCGCAACCTCGCCTCGGAGGTACGCGATCGCCTGGGGGAGCAGGCCCGGAGCCAGAACGACCGGCTGGTCGGCACGATCCGGCAGACAGCGGACCAGCTCGACGAGATGCGGGGTGACCGCGCCGACTCGCCGGCCGCCACGGTCGTGTCGCGGGTGGCGGACAGCGGCCGGCAGTTCGCCGACTACCTCGACCGGCACGGGCCGGAGGGGGTTCTGCAGGAGGTTCAGGACTTCGCGCGGCGCCGTCCGGGAGCGTTCCTGGCGGCGGCATTGGCGGCGGGCTTCGTGGTCGGCCGCCTCGGCAAGAGCGTGACCAAGGCTGACGACCACTCCGGACAGGCCAAGCCGACCAGCGACACGTTCACCTCGCGGAGCGGCAACACGGCCGGCTATGCGCCCGGATACCCGAGCGCTCCCACCCCCAGCGAGTACGCCGCGACCGGTACCGGCGTCCCCGTGGCGGTCACTGAGGACTACGGCTCCGAGGCGTACCCGGGGGGCGTGCGATGACCCGGCCGTACCCCGACCGGCCCGAAGTTGGCGAGACGTCGGTCGGTGAGCTGATCGGCAACATCAGCGACGATCTGTCCCGGCTGTTCCGGCAGGAGGTGGAACTGGCCAAGGCTGAGCTCAAACATGAGGCGGCCAAGGCGGGCAGAGCCGCCGGCATGCTGGGCGGCGCGGGCTTCGCCGGCTACCTGGCCATCGTCCTGGTGAGCTTTGCCCTGGTGTTCGCGTTGGCCAACGTCATGGACGCCGGCTGGGCCGCGCTCATCGTGGCCGTCCTCTGGGGCGTGATCGGCGCGGTGCTGTACGCCGCCGGCCGCAGCCAACTCAAGACCGTGGATCCCATGCCGCGGCGCACCGTCGACACGATCAAGGAGGACGCGCAATGGCTGAAGAACCCGACCGGCTGAGGCAGGACATCGAGCACACCAGGGCGTCCCTGACCCGGGACGTGGACCTGCTGGCCGACAAGACGAGCCCGAAGCGGGTCGCGCAACGCCGCTGGACGGCGGTGAAGGAGAAGGTCATGGGCAGCTCGGACCAGGCCCGGCATGCTGCGGGCGGCGCGTTGAGCACGGTGCAGGACAAGACGCAGCATGCGGGCAACGCGGTGGGGGAGAAGGCGCACGAGGCCGTCGATGCCGTCCGCGGCGCACCGCAGGCGGTCACCCGGCAGGCGCAGGGCAACCCGCTGGCGGCCGGCATCATCGCGTTCGGGGCCGGCCTGCTGGCGGCCACCCTGATCCCCACCTCCGACGCCGAGCAACGCGTCGGGCAGCAGATCCGGGACCACTCCGGCGAGCTGACCGACCGGGTCAAGGACGCCGCGTCCGAGATCGGGTCGGACCTCAAGGCGAGTGCTCAGGAGGCGGTGCAGCAGGTCGAGCAGACCGCCCGGGACGCCGCCCAGACGACCAGCGAGCAGGCGCAGTCGTCGGCGCGCGACGCTGGGCAACAGGTCAAGCAAGCAGCGTCGCACTCCTGAGGAACCGCCGGAAGGGGGCAGAGATGGGCTTCATGGACAAGGCCGAGGATTTCGTCGACCAGCACGACAAGCAGGTCGACGAGGGACTCGAAAAGGTTGGGGAACAGGTCGACGACCGGACCGGGAACAAGTACTCGTCCCAGATCGACAAGGGTGTCGACGAGGCGCAGGAACGGACCGGCAGCGGCGACAGCCAGCAGTGACGACACGGGCCGTGAGGCGAAGGGATGAGCTGCGGTGGCTGGGCGTGGTCCGGCACGGTGAGAGCACCGGCAACCGGACCGCCCAGCTGGCCGAGCAGGACGGTCTCGAACGGATCGACATCCCGCAGCGGGACGCCGACGTGCCGCTCTCGCAGCTCGGGCAGGACCAGGCCGTTGCTCTCGGGCGGTGGATCGCCGCCCGAGAGCCGGCTCAACGTCCCGAGGTGGCGGTCGTGTCGCCGTACCGGC
The DNA here is from genome assembly GCF_047159485.1 of Krasilnikovia sp. MM14-A1004. Taxonomy (GTDB): domain Bacteria; phylum Actinomycetota; class Actinomycetes; order Mycobacteriales; family Micromonosporaceae; genus Actinoplanes. Next base: position 140,283 of record NZ_AP038773.1, read on the forward strand.
GGGCGCGGCAGACGGCGGCGGCGGTGCTGGCCGGTCTCGACGTGCCGGTGGTGGTCGATGAACGGCTGCGCGACCGGGAACTCGGGGTCCTGGACCTGCTCACCGCGCGCGGGGTGGCCGCGTTGCAGCCGGCGGAGGACGCGCGCCGCCGGTGGCACGGCAAGTTCTACTACCGCCCGCCCGGCGGGGAGTCCTGGACCGATGTGCTTCTGCGGCTGCGGATGCTGCTGCGGGAGCTGCGCGAGGACCATCCCGACGGCCGGGTGCTTCTGTTCGGCCACGAAGCCACCGTCCTGCTCGTGCGGTATCTGGCCGAGGGGCTGGACGAGGCCCAACTGATGACGCTGGCCCACACGAACCGCATCGCGAACTGCTCGATCTCCAGCTGGCGCCGGGTCGACGGAGTACTGGAACCGGAGCTGTTCAACCACGTCGAGCACCTGCACGCCGCCGGGACCCCTGCGACCGTTCAGGAGGACGTCCATGCCGAACCCGGCTGACGAAGCGGTGGTCACCCCGCGGCTGCTGCGTGCGTGGCCCCTGCCCGACCCCGAGGGCGACAAGAAGGACCGCGGAACCGTGCTGATCGTCGGTGGTTCCCGGGACACGCCCGGAGCAGTCCTGCTGGCCGGCGTGGCGGCGCTGCGGTCCGGGGCGGGGAGACTGCAGCTGGCCGTCGAGGCGTCCACCGCGGCGTCGCTGAGCATCGCGGTGCCCGAGGCCAAGGTCGTGAGCCTGCCGGAACGGCACGGTGACGCCCCTGACGCACTGCTGGAGCTGGCCGCCGAGGCGGATGTGATCGCCCTCGGGCCCGGCCTCGACGACGTCGATGAAACAGCGGCGCTGATGACCAAGGTGCTCGACGCCGCCGCAGAGACCACGGCGGTCGTGCTCGATGCGTACGCACTGGGCGCCCTCAGCACCGACGATGGGCTGCTGGCGGGCCGTACGCAGCCGGTCGTGCTGACCCCCAACATCACCGAGGCAGCACGCCTGGCGCAACAGGCCGATGTGGGCGATGACCTGGCCGGGACCGCCCGAGCCATCGCAGCGCGATACCGCGCAGTGGTCGCGCTGCACGGCCACGTCGCCGCGCCGGACGGTCGGTGCTGGCGTGAGGAGAGCGGCGACGTCGGCCTGGCCACGTCTGGCAGCGGCGACGTCCACGCCGGGATCGTGGCCGGTCTGCTCGCCCGCGGCGCCGATGCCGCCCAGGCGGCCTGCTGGGCGACGTTCGCGCATGCGGTCAGCGGCCAGCGCCTCGCCCCTCGCTACGGCCGGACCGGGTTCCTGGCCCGCGAACTCGTCGACGAGGTCGCTTATACCCTGGCCATGGTCTAGGAGCATCCTCGTCGTGTCCTCCGTGACCGTGGTCGTGGCCACCCGCAATCGCTGCCAGCAGCTGATGCGGCTGTTGCCGAGACACGCGGCACCGGTGATCGTGGTGGACAACGGTTCGGACGACAGCACTCCGGAGATGGTGCAGAGCTATTTTCCCCACGTCCGCCTGATCCGCCTGGCGGAGAACGTCGGTGTGGCCGCCCGCAACATCGGCGTGGCCGCAGCCGAGACGCCGTATGTGGCCTTCGCCGACGACGACTCCTACTGGGAGGGCGACGCGTTGCGGTCCGCGGCGCACCTGTTCGCCGCTCATCCGCGGGCCGCGCTGCTCACCGGGCGCGTCCTCGTCGGCCGGCGGGGCCACCTCGACACCGTCTCCGCCGAGATGGCCGCCGCACCGATCGGGACGGCCGCGGACCTGCCGGGTCCGTCGGTGTTGGGCTTTCTGGCCTGTGCGGCGGCCGTGCGCAGGGATGCGTTTCTCGCGGTCGGCGGGTTCGAGGCCAAACTTCACATGTACGGCGAGGAGGCGCTGCTGGCCATGGACCTCGCGAGCAGGGGCTGGGGTCTGGCGTACGTGCCGTCCCTAGTGGTTCGGCACTTCCCGCAGGCGACCGGCCGGGATCCGGGCGCCCGGCGCCGACGGCAGGTGCGCAACGATCTGCTCACCACCTGGACGCGCCGGCCGGTTGGGGTCGGCGCCCGCGCGGCGTTGCGGTGCCTGGGCAGCCGCGAGGGCCGGGGCGGACTGCGCGACGCGCTCGCCGAGCTGGCCTGGGTGAGGCGTCACCGACGCCCGGTAGCACCGAGGATCGAGGCAGCACTGCGTATCCTCGCCTCCACACCGGCGCTCAGCGTCGCCTCCGTGCCGGACGCCCTGCCGCCTGCAGCGCAACGCCCGCCCTCACCGCTTGACGGCCAGCAGCAGCGGTAGTGCCCAGAGCCGATCGCGCCGCCGGGTGATCACCGCCCCCGGTTACGCGCGGCGATGGAAGCGGTCAGTGCGGTGGCGAATGTCGTCCAGGCGGCGTAGGGGGCGACCGCCGCCGCAGCGGCACGGTCGACACGCCATGCCCGGCTCAGCAGGGACATGGTGGACGCGGTGAGCAGGGCGCTCTCGGCCAGCGCGGCGCGCGGCGCGCGGGCGCCGAAGAAGACGAGGGGCCAGCCGGCGTTGAGGGCCAGGTTGACACCGAGGGTCCGGGTGAATCTCGCGCGTGCGGGCCCCGCAGCGTGGTCCAGCACGCGGGCGCTGGCGACCGCGAGCAGGCCGTACAGGGTTGTCCAGACGATCGGGAAGGCAGCCGGCGGCGGTTGCCAGCGAGGCTTGGCCAGCGACCGGTACCAGAGCGAGCCGGGTCGCGTAACCAGCGAACCGGTGAGCGCCGCAGCTGTCACCGCCGCCGAAGTCTTGACCAGCGTGGGCATTGGCATTCAGGCGCAGTACCCGATCCGGCCCAGCCGAATCGTTGCGATGTGACGCGCGCGGTGGTTTGGCGAGGCGGCGTCTCCCGGAAGTCCGGGCTGCGGCGCCGCGCTGCCGTTCGGGTGTTGCCACTGCAGGAGAAAAGCCGGTGATCCGAACCGGGGCGGCGAGGCGCACGCTCCTACCGCCGCGCACCTGTCAGTCGGAATCCTCACGGCGGGCCGAGGTGAAATGGACCGGTGAGTCGGCAGATGGTCAGGACCCGTCGGACCATGTCGCCGGCTGAGCGGATCTCCAGCCGGGTGCCCAGCTGCTGGGCGGTGTGGTGGCAGGCGAGTAGGGCGCGGACGCCGGCGGCGTCCAAGAAGGTCACGCCGGCCATGTCCAGCACGAGGCGGCGGCAGGGGCGGTGTTGCAGCAGGTGGGTGACGACCTGTTGCAGGTGGTGGTGGGTGGCGAGGTCGATGTCGCCCTTGACGGTCACGACGATCGCGGGGTCGATGTCTGCCGGCATCTGTACGTCCGGCTGCGGGTCGCTGTCGGAGGTGTCGAGGCTGGACACGTCGAGCCTTCCGGGCCGGTTGGTCAAACGGTGGGTGTGGACCGTCGCAGGTCGTGACCCGCGCCGGTGTCAGTCTTCGGACTCGGCTGGTTCGGAAATCGGGGTTCGGCGCTGCCGTTCCCGGCGCCGTTGGGTGGCATCGCGTACCTGGTCGGTGTTGTCGGCGACGGTGGTGATCCGTTCGGCCAGTGTGGCGTGTCGGGGCTGGAGGTAGTGGTGGGTGTCGGCGAGTAGCGGCAGCAGTTCGGCCGGGTCGGCGGCGCCGAGGGCGTGGTGGAGCCGGTCCAGACTGGCCTGGGCGTGCGGGCCGAGATCGGTCAGCGCGGTGATCTGGCCGGCGAGCTGCCGCAGGTCGGCGCTATTGGTACGGGCCCAGTCGGTAACCGCGCGGGTGCCCGCGCGGCGGTCGCGTTCGGCGGTCACGCGTTCGTCGGCGGTGGCGGTGGTGTCGTCGTGGTCGCTGCGGCGGATCCGTAGGTAGCGGCGTTCGGCGGCTTGGCGGCTGGCCACGCCCATGGCGGGGGCGAGGTCGGCCCAGCTGATGCCGGCGGCGCGGGCGGTGGCGATGAGTTGCGGCTCGCAGACGTCGAGCAGTTCACGCAACTGGCGCAGCGCGATTAACGCGATCATGGCCGGCGCGCCGGAAGGGGGTGCGTCGCGGGTGGGCGTGGTGGCGGCCAGGATCAGCGCGAGCGCGGCCTGCGCGTCGTGATGCTCGTGTCCGCTCATGCCGCCACCTCTCGCTGGTCATCTGGTTGATGACGTGCTTCTTGTCGTCGTTCCGATGACATGGTACAACGGTGTCAGAGCGCATTGGCACCCCTGTTGGTGAGCAGATTCGGAGGTGGAACCGATGTTGGTGCGCACTGACCCGTTCCGTGAACTCGACCGGTGGACCCGGCAGATGCTGGGCGACCCGCAGTCCGGCACCTGGTCGCGGCCGGTCGCGATGCCGCTGGACGCGTATCGCACGAGCGACGAGTTCATCGTGGCGTTCGACCTGCCCGGCGTCTCGCCCGACAGCATCGACGTCGACATCGAGCGCAACGTGCTGACGGTCAAGGCCGAACGGCGGCCGCTGGATCTGGGCAACGACGCGCAGTTGCAAGCGTCGGAACGATCCTTGGGCGTGTTCTCCCGCCAGCTGATCCTGTCGGACGTGCTCGACAGCGAGCGGATCCAGGCGGGCTACGACAACGGCGTGTTGGTGCTGCGGATCCCCGTACTGGAGAAGGCCAAGCCGCGCAAGGTGAACGTGGCGGTCAACAACAGCGAACCCACCGCGATCAACGCCTGACCCTTCCACAACCAGCAACTCGGAAGGGAGGACCGTACGAAAGACGGGCGTGACCATGGCATCGGGGAACCCTGGCGGTGCGCCGGGGTTCCCCGCGCATCCCATCGCGGCGGACCGACGCCAGCACCCGGGCCGGCAGTCTCCAGACGGCGTAGCCGAATTCCCTCGCCGGCGACAATGCCGCACGGCTGGGAAGGCATCCACGTCGAACGGCTGCGGATACGCAGCCATCCGGCCACCCTCGCAGCCGTCCACGGATACTCGCCGCGTCGACCTGCCCGGGAGGGGAAATGCCAGTTCAGGGCCTCGGGATGTGTCGGTCGGCGGTGGTGTTCGAATCCCTTGTCAGCCGAGCCGTCTCCAAGGTGTCTCCAACACGCAGGTCCGATCGTCCTGCCGCGGGAAGCGCCGGGACCGGAACCAGTGACTCGACCGTCGGGCAGCCGCACGCTGCTGCCGGGTGAAGGGCGGTCGTTGGCACCGTCGCTGGCCGCCTGACCGTCGGCGCGATCAGAAGCGCCGCCAGCAGCAGGATCTCGGCGCAGACCAGCCAGCCCTGGGCGGTCGTGCCCCGTCCGAGCACCAGCCTCAGGTACGCCTCCGGCATCCCGAGCAATGCCAGACCCGGCACGAACAGCGGCACCGGGGGCCGGTCCACCACGATGTGCAGCAGGACGACCGCGTACCCGATGAGCAGGAAGTGCACCTCGGAGATGCCGCCGACCAGGAACGTGCCGAACAGCAGCACCGCACCCAGCCAGATCGGCGACGGCCGGTTTCCCGCGCGCACTCCCCGCCACACCAGCCCCACGATTGCCACCAGCGTCACCGCGGCCGCCGCCAGGCCGAGCGCGTGCGGCGCGTCCTGCCCCTCGGCCCAGCCGCGCAGCGACAGGTTATTGATCGCGTTGTCGCCGTGCAGGTTGGTGCCGGTGAGGCAGTAGCGCAACACGCTCGGAAATGTCATCCCGCCGGGCACGATGCCCATGGCGAGCAGCAACAGCGCACCGGCTGGCACCATCGTCGTAACCAGCGGCATCCACCGCCGGTGCAGCACTGGCACCAGCACCAGTGGCGCGAGCAGCGGCTTGACTAGCAGCGAGGCGGCCAGCAGTGCGCAGCCGAGCACCCACCGGCCGCGGCGGAAGGCGAGCAGCGCGCCGACAGCGACCGGCACCAGCAGCTCGCTGAGATTGCCGAGCAAGAGCGACCGGTTCGCGATCACCCCGCCGAGCAGGCCCATGATCGCGACGCCGAAGACTGTCAGGCGGTGCTCGCGCGGCGCCTGGCGGGCGACCATCCCCGCCGCCAGCAGCAGGGCGCCGACGCCGGCCAGCACCCAGGCGACGAAGCCGCCGGTCTGCGAGCCGAGCGCGGTCGGCAGCAGCACCACGGCCGCCGTCGGCGGATAGACGAACAGGTGGTCGGTGAAGACGGAGTTGCCGTCCAGCAATGCCTGGGCCGCGCCCCTTACCGGAAGGTAGTCGATTCCGACCGCGACCCAGCCACCGAGAACGTCGTACAGGCCGAGCCCGACGAAGATCGCGGCGACAAGTGCGATCAGCAGCCCGACTATCAGCGGCGAAATCCGGCGTCCCAGTACCACTCCGGAAGAATCGGTCGATCCGGGCGTGGGTTGAGGGGCGAAGTCTGTGACGACGCTGCGCTTCCACGGCCTGCGGCACTCGTGCGCGATGTGACTGGTGGCCGACGGCGCGCTGATCAACGACGTCGAGTGCTCGCTGCCTTTGCGGCTCATTCGCTGCCTGTCGATGGCAGTCCGTCCCTGTAGAACGGCGAAGGCCCCTCCGGGGAGGGGCCTTGACCTGCAACTTCTCTGGTCGGGGTGGCCGGATTTGAACCGACGGCCTCTTCGTCCCGAACGAAGCGCGCTACCAAGCTGCGCCACACCCCGAGCGTGCGGAGCAATAGTATCCGACCGCCCCGCCCAGGCAAATCCGGTATCCCCCTGCGGATGAAACCGCAGGTCAGCGCGGTATCAAGGTGAGAACAGTGGCCTCCGGACGGCAGGCGAAGCGGATCGGCGCGGTGGGGTGGGTGCCCAGCCCCGCGGAGACGTGCAACCACGAGTCCGAGCCGGGCCAGCGGTGCAGGCCCTTGGCCATGGAGGTGGGGAGGTCGCAGTTCGTGGTGAGGGCGCCGTACCCCGGGACGCACACCTGGCCGCCGTGGGTGTGTCCGGCCAGCAGGAGTGTGAAGCCGTCGGCGGCCATCGCGTCCAGGACCCAGGAGGCGGGGGTGTGGGTGACCCCGATGTGCAGGTCGACGCCCGCCGACGCGGGGCCTGCTACGGACGGGTAGTCGTCCCGGTCGACGTGCGGGTCGTCGACCCCGACCAGTTCCACGGAGCGGCCGCCCGCCTTCAGGACCGTACGGGCGTTGTTCAGGTCTGCCCAGCCGGCGTCCGTGAAGGTCTGCCGCAGCGCCTCGTACGGCAGGTCGACGCCCTGGACGTACTCCCGTTCCGGCAGCAGGTACCGCAGCGGGTTCCCCCAGACCGGGCCGCGGTAGTCGTTGGAGCCGAACACGAACGCTCCGGGGAGCCCGAGGAACGGCTGGAGGGCGCGTACGACGCCGGGCACCGACTCGGGGTCGGCCATGTTGTCGCCGGTGACCACGACCAGGTCCGGGTCGGTGCCGCCGAGCGCGGCCACCCAGTCCTGCTTGCGCCGCTGGGCGGGCATCATGTGCAGGTCGGACAGGTGCAGGATGCGCAGGGGTTCGGCGTCGGGCGCCAGCACCGGCACGTCGACGCGGCGCAGCGTGAACATGTTCCGCTCGACCAGCGAGGCGTACGCGAACGTGGCGGCGCCGGCGGCGAGGGTACCGGCGGCCAGGGTGATAAGGGGGCGCTTTCGCATACCGGCCAGGGTAGTTTGACCCACCATGGGAACGCTGAAAGACCGCCTGAACGATGACCTGCACGCCGCCATGAAGGGCCGCGACGAGCTGACCACCGCCACGCTGCGGATGGCGCTCTCGGCCGTGCGCACCGCCGAGGTGTCCGGCACCGAGGCCCGTCAGCTCAGCGACGACGAGGTGATCTCGGTGCTGACCAAGGAGGCGAAGAAGCGCCGGGAGGCGGCCACCGCGTTCGCCGGGGCGGGGCGCGCCGAGGCGGCCGCGAAGGAGACCGCCGAGGGGGAGATCCTGGACCGCTATCTGCCGAAGCAGCTCAGCGACGCGGAGATCGCCGAGCTGGTCGCGGGGGCGCTGCAGGCGGGCGGGTTCACCGGCAAGGCCCAGATGGGCCCGGCCATGAAGGCGGCCCAGGCCGCGGTGGCCGGCCGGGCCGAGGGCGGCCGGGTGGCTGCGGAGGTACGTCGCCAGCTCGGCTGACACATCACGGGCCGCTGACGGGTACGGCGGCAGCAGACGGCGACGGCCGGGTGCCCTGTTCGGGGCCCCGGCCGTCGTCGTTGTCGCGTGCCTAGCGTCTCGGTTTCTTCGTACCCGGGAACTGGATGATCGGCGGCGTCTGGCCCGGCGGCGTGCCGACGAGCGGCGGCGCGTCGGACTTGCCGTTGCTGACCAGGATCTCCACCGCGCCGCCCTTGATCGTGCGGTTGGGCGGGTTGGTGCCGGCGGCGGTGCCGAGCGGGCACTTGGAGTCCACGTCCGCGCCGATCGTGGGGCTGAAGCCGGCGTTGTCGAGCCGGGACCGGGCGTCGCTGAGCGCGTCACAGGTCACGTCGGGGATGGAGCGCTGGTCCCCGTACGCCATCTTCTCGTTGCCGGGCTTCTTGAACTGTTCCTTCGGCTTGCCGTCCATGTAGTCGGCGACGGTCTCCCAGACGGCCGGGTTGACGATGCCGTGCGACATCCGGTCCCGGTGGTCGGGCCAGTCCGGATTGACCAGATAGCCCGCGACCACGATCGATGTGGTGCCGACGATCAGCGCGGCGGTCTTGTCGTGGTCGGTGGTGCCGGTCTTGCCGAACACGGGGTGCCCCACTGCGCTGTGCGCGCCGGGAGCGGTCGCTCCGCCGCAGTGGCCGAGCTGCGCCGAGTCGCCGACCGGGCAGCGGGTCGCGTCGAGTGCGGCGCGGGCCACGTCGGCGCTGGTGGCGCGGGTGCAGTGCGGCTTGCCGACGTCGATCTTCTCGCCGTCGTGGGTGCTGATCTGCTCGACCGGGGTCGGCTCGCAGTACATGCCGTCACCGGCCAGCGTGGCGTACGCGTTGGCCATGTCCAGCGGGGTGGAGGCGGAGACGCCGAGGGTGAACGCACCCCACTGGTGGGCGGCGTCCTTGTTGTTGGCGATGTCGGCGTCGTTCTTCGCCCGGAACTTGATGCCGAAGCGCTTGGCGACGTCGACGACGTTCTCGGCGCCGACGCGCTCCTCCAGGGGCACGAAGTACGTGTTGACCGACTTACCGAAGCCGGTCCACATGTTGTAGACGCCCTCCTCGCCGCCACCCGCGTTGGAGGGGCAGTAGAAGTGGGTGCCGGGGCACGCGGCGGGACTGCTCGGGCTGATGATGTAGCCCGACTTGTACCGCTTCTCCGCCTTGATGGTGTAGCCGAGCGGGTAGCCCTTCTCCAACGCGGCGACCATGGTGAACATCTTGGTCACCGAGCCGGCCTGGTAGCCGGTGATGTCGCCGCCGCCGCTGAGCAGCGGGTTGGTGGTGTTGGGGTAGCTGCCCCGGATGTCCTTGCGGGCCTTCGCCGGGTCGGACGAGATCTCGTTCTGCGGGTTCTTCGGGTCGTCCAGCTTGAACTTGCGGTTCGCGGCCAGGGCCCGGACCTTGCCGGTGCCGGGCTCGACCGCGGCCAGCAGCAGGGCGTCCTTGTTCTTGTCGGAGATGTGGTCGAGGATCCGGGCGCGCGCCGCCTTCTGCGCCTGGACGTCCATCGCCAGCTGGATGCGGTAGCCGCCGCTCTTGAGCCGCCGCTCCCGGTCGTACGGGGTGGCGCCGAAGGTCTCCTGGCTGAGCCACCAGCGGTAGAAGTAGTCGCAGATGAAGCCCCAGTTGTTCTTCGCCACCGCGTTGCAGCCGCTGGTGGCCCGCTGCACCGTGCGGGCGATCACGACCTTCTTGGCCTCGTCGGCCTGCGCCTGGGTGATGTACTTCAGCTCGACCATGTCGCCGATCACGTAGTTGCGCCGGTTCAGCGCCTGCGGGTAGCCGCCGGGCGTGGTCGGGTTGAACGCGGTCGGCGCCTTCACCATGCTGGCCAGCAGCGCCGCCTCGGCCACGGTCAGGTCCTTGGGCTTTTTGTTGAAGTAGACCTGGCTGGCGGCGAAGACGCCGTACGCGCCGTTGCCGAAGGGGGCGACGTTGAGGTAGCGCTCCAGGATCTGGTCCTTGGTGAGTTCCTTCTCGATCTGCAGCGCGTACTTCATCTCGTTGATCTTGCGGCGCGGGGTGTCCTGGGTGGCGTCGATGACCTCCTTGGGGTTGGTCGCCGAGTACGCCAGGGACATGCGCACGTACTGCATCGTCAGGGTCGAGGCGCCCTGCTTCGACTTGCCGTTGTTGTTGTTCACGAAGGCGCGGGCGACGCCCTTCATGTCGACGCCGTTGTGGTGGTAGAACTCGTGGTCCTCCGCGGCGATGATCGCGTGCTGCATGTTGATCGAGATGTCGCGCAGCGGCACGTCGCTGCGGAACTCGTCATACATGATCGCGACGAGGGTCTTGTTGTCGGAGGCGAAGATCCGGCTGACCTGCGGCGCCGTGGCCTGCTTCAGCTCGCTGGGCAGCTGCGAGAACGTCTCGCCGCCGGCCTTGGCGGCCAGGCCGGTCATGGCGACCGCCGGGAAGGCGGCCGCGGCAACGACGACACCCGCGAGCAGGCCGCAGATCAGCAGCGAGGTCGCGTTGGCGAAGATGTTGTGGTCGCGTCGGCGCATCCAGGAGGTCACGCCAGCAGGGTACGCGACGTATGCCCGTGTCTGCCTGCCCGAAAGCCACGGTTCGCCCAGGGTGATTGTGCCGTCTCCGCCGGTGAGCGCGCAGCACCTTTCCGACTTTGCACCGTGACTGCACCGTCACTGCACCGGACTGAATGGTCCGACATGCCCGGAACTCCCGAGCTATACGTTTTTGAGGGACAACATTGCGTAATCGTCCGACTACGGAGCATGATGGTCCGGCGAACTGTCGCACGACGTCGGCGCGGCCCGGGGGACGTGAGCCAGCCGGACGTCAGGGGGTAGAGGCAAGGGGGGACGTGAACACATGGGGATGATCAGCGACTGGCCCAGCATGGCGGCGTGTCAGAGTGGCGACCCTGACGCGCTGTTCGTGCAGGGCGCCGAGCAGAACGTGGCCAAGAGGATCTGCCGCAGCTGCCCGGTCCGCTACGAGTGCCTTGCCGATGCACTGGACAACCGGATCGAATTCGGCGTCTGGGGAGGCATGACCGAGCGGGAGCGCCGCGCGCTGCTGCGGCGCCACCCGTACGTGGCGAGCTGGCGGAAGATGTTCGAGGCCGCGCTGAGGGAGAAGAGCGCCGACCGGGTGCTCGTCTCGGCACGCTGACTCCGCCGGAAACGCCCGGAACCCGTCACGCGGTGAGGGCGGCACCGATCGTCCGCAGTCCGTCGACGTCGTGCACGTCGGCGGGCTGCGCCGGTACCGGCACCGCCGGCACCGCCGGGAACGCGCCCGTGAACTCGGCCGCGACCCGTACCTCGCGCTCGATCTGGCGCAGCAACCTCGCGTGCACCCGCAACGCGTCCGCGGTCACCGGCTGGCCGCCGGCGGCGTCCAGCGCCTCCGCGGCGGCCTCCGCCGCCTCCACCGACACGGTGGTCAGTTCGGCCTGGTGAGTGCGGTTGAGCACCAGGCCTGCCAGCGGCATCCGCTCGGCCACGAGCCGCTCGGCGAAGTACGCGGCCTCCCGCACCGCATCGCGCTCCGGCGCCGCCACCAGCAGGAACGCGGTCTGCGGGTCCTGCAGGATCCGGTACGTCTCATCCGCCCGGTGCCGGAAGCCGCCGAACATCGAATCCAGCGCCGCCACGAAGCCCGACAGATCCGTCAGCAACTGAGCGCCGAGCACCTTCTGCACCGCACGGGTGAACAGCCCGAACGACGCGGTCATCAGCGAGAACACGCTCCGGCCGGAACGCGCCGGGGCCAGCAGCAGGCGCAGCATCCGCCCGTCGAGGAACCGGGACAGCCGGGCCGGGGCGTCCAGGAAGTCCAGCGCCGACCGGGAGGGGGGCGTGTCCACCACGATCAGGTCCCACTCGTCGCGGGCCCGCAACTGGCCCAGCTTCTCCATCGCCATGTACTCCTGCGTGCCCGAGAACGTCGAGCTCATGGCCTGGTAGAACGGGTTCGCGAAGATCTCCGCCGCTCGCTGCGGGGTGGTGTGCGCCTGCACGACCTCGTCGAACGTGCGCTTCATGTCGAGCATCATGGCGTGCAACTCGCCGCCGGAAGCGTCCGTGTCGATGCCCTTGACCTGCCGCGGCGTGTTGTCCAGCTCGGTCAGCCCCATGGACTGCGCCAGCCTGCGGGCCGGGTCGATGGTCAGCACGACCGTCCGGCGGCCGTGGTGCTCGGCGGCCCGCAACCCCAGCGCGGCGGCCGTCGTGGTCTTGCCGACCCCGCCGGAGCCGCAACACACCACGATGCGGATGGCCGGATCGGCCAATAGGCCGTCCACATCCAGCCGGGGCACGTCCAGACCGGGGCGGTCCAGGCCGGGCCCGTCCGGGTGTGAGACGGTCAGATCAGCGGCGGCCACCCCTTGAGCGTACTGAGTGGGCGCCCCCTGCGCCCTGCGCGGCGCTGCGTGCTGTGGCGGGTCGGACACGGAACGCCCGGTCAACCGGCCAGCAGGTGTTCGGCCAGCTCGTCCAGGCCGGCCCGGTCCACCCCCTGCTCCAGCAGCGGCAGCTCCACCATCGGGCGGCCCGCCTCGACCAGGTCAGCGCGCAGCGACTCCTCCAGCTCCCGGCGGGTCAGGTGCGCCCGCGCCTCGGCGTGCAGGCCGTTCACGGTCGCCGGGTCGGCGGGCAGACCGGCCGCCGCCAGGCCGCGGCGCAGCTCGGCCTTGGTCACCTTGCCGCCGGTCAGCAGCGGGGGACGGGCGCCGTTGACGATGATCCGGCCCACCGGGATGTGCAGGGAGGTCAGCTCGGCGATCGCGTCGAGGCTCTCCTGCACCGGCATCTCCTCCAGCAGCGTGACCACGTGTACGGAGGTCATCGCCGAGCGCAGCAGCGAGGCCACGCCGTCGCTCTGGGTCTTGATCGGGCCCATCTTGGCCAGCCGGGCGGTCTCCGCTGTCACGTTCAGGAACCGGCCGATCCGGCCCGTCGGCGGGGCGTCCAGCACCACCGCGTCGTACGCCCGGCGCCCGTCCACCGAACGGGTGGTCGCCTCCTTCACCTTCCCGGTGAGCAGCACGTCCCGCAGGCCCGGGGCGATCGTGGTGGCGAAGTCGATGGCGCCGACCTTGCGCAGCGCCCGGCCCGCGGCGCCCAGCCGGTAGAACATGTCGAGGTACTCCAGCAGCGCCTCCTCGGCGTCCACCGCCAGCGCCCGGACCTCGCCGCCGCCGGGAACCGTGGCGATGCGCCGTTCCTCGTACGGCAGGGGGTCCGTGCCGAACAGCTGCGCGATGCCCTGCCGGCCCTCCACCTCGACCAGGAGTGTGCGCCGCCCACCGGAGGCCAGTGCCAGCGCCAGTGCGGCCGCCACGCTGGTCTTACCCGCGCCGCCCTTGCCCGTCACCACATGCAGCCGTGCCGGCCAGCGGCCGGTCCGTTCGATCCCACCCACTACTTCACAGTAGGTCAGACCGACCGCAGCCGATCACCCGCGGACGTCGCAGACCAGCCAGCCGGACTTGTGCACCACCGTGAACGTGAGGCCCTGCTGGGCTGTCTTCTCGTCCGCGGTCGCCATGGTCAGCTGCACGGACACGGTCGCCAGGTCGCTGTTGTGCGTGCCGACGGCCGGTTCGGTCCAGCTGAAGGTCGGGGAGGCGTACTCGGCCGAATAGCCTTTGATCTGCTCGACCCGCGCGGCCAGGCGCTTGGCGTTGCGCGCCTCGCGGCAGATCAGGCCGTCGGCCTCCGTGGCGTCCTGCTCTGTGTAGACCGCGGTCAGGAAGCGGTCGACCGCGGTCGCCGGATCCGGTGCGCCCTTGCCCCGGTCGGCGTTGCGCAACAGCAGGTACGCCGAGACCGCGCCGCCACCACAGAACAGCAGTGTCGCCGCCAGGGCCGCGGACACCCAGACGCCGGTACGCCGGGTGCGCGGCGGGATGCCGACCGGCTCCGTCGGCTGCTCCGCCGGGAAGCCCGCGGTCGGCCCGGTCGGCTGCTGCCAGGCGGCCGTCTGCTGGTGGGAGACCGGCTGGAATTGCTCTGTGACGTCCGGGTCGGGCTGCGTCGGCAGGACGCTCGTCGGCTCGTCACCGCCTGCCGGTGACGGCAGGACGCTCGTCGGTTCGTCACCCGGGATGAGCGCGGTGGGGGAGCCGGGGTGGCCCGGCTCCCCGGGGTAGGCGCCGAGCGGCGGCCACTCCCGCTCCGCGCGCGGCGGCAGCGCGTCGATGAAGTCCGCGCCGTCGGCCGGGTGGGCGGACGCCGGGTCCGGCGCCGTCCCGGCCTCTCCGGGGAATGCCTCGGCCGCCGCGATCGAAGCCCGGGGACCCGTTGTCTGCCCCGGCGCGGGTGTGATCGGCGGCCACTCGGGCCGGGCGGTGGTGGGGTCGTCGGCCGCGTGCGGCGGCTCCGGCGGTGGGACCGGCGCGGGCGGCGGGATGGGCTGCGGCGGCTCTGGTTCGGGCAGCGGGGGTTCGGGCTGGGGATGACCCGGAAGGGCGCCCTCAGCGGCGGAGTCGTCCCGGGGCTCCTGCGTCATGGTGTCCCCTGCCGTGCTGGATGTGAGCTGCCGCTCAGCCTAACCAAAATGCCCGGCCCGCGAGCCCTAAGCTGACGCCGTGGCCGCGTCGCGGCCGACGATGAGGGAGCTGGCAGGCAATGCAGAAGTGGGAGTACGTGACCGTGCCGCTGCTGGTCCACGCGACCAAGCAGATCCTCGACAACTGGGGAGACGACGGCTGGGAACTCGTGCAGGTCGTGCCGGGGCCGAACCCGGAGCAGCTGGTCGCGTACATGAAGCGGGCGAAATCGTGAGCGCGCCGGTGAGCGGGAGTGGGGCCGTGGACGCGTACGCGCGGCTGAAGGAACTGGGGCTCACGCTGCCCGAGGTGGTCCCGCCGCTGGCCTCCTACGTGCCGGCGGTGCAGTCGGGCAACCACGTGTACGTCTCCGGCCAGCTGCCGATCGTCGACGGCAAACTGCAGACCGTGGGCAAGGTCGGCGCCGAGGTGACAGCGGAGCAGGGTGCCGAGCTGGCGCGGATCTGCGCGCTGAACGTCCTGGCCGCGATCGACTCCCTGGTCGGCCTGGGCCGGCTCGTGAAGATCGTCAAGCTGAACGGGTTCGTGGCGTCCGCGCCCGGATTCACCGGTCAGCCCGCGGTGGTCAACGGCGCCTCCGAGCTGTTCGGCGCGGTGCTCGGCGAGATCGGGCGGCACGCCCGCGCCGCCGTCGGCGTGGCGGAACTGCCGCTGGGCGCCCCGGTCGAGGTCGACGTGATCGCCGAGATCGCCTGACCGGCGGCGATCAGCCCGACGGACCCGCGGTGAGCTGCCGCTCCGCCCGCCGGTGGACCTCTCCACCGGCGGGCCGGGCAGGCCGCCGGGAGGGCCCGGTTCGGGGGTCGGCCCGGTCGGCGCCGGCGACGTACGATGCCCTGCATGCGGGGTGTCACGCCGGTCGACCGGTTGCCGGACGGGGTGACGCTGATCCGCGCCCCCAACCCGGGGCCGATGACCCTCGACGGGACGAACACCTGGGTGCTGCGACCGCCCGGCGCGGCGGGCGCCCTGGTGGTGGATCCGGGGCCGGACGACCCGGCGCATCTGGCCGAGATCGCCGCCCACGGGCCGGTCAGCGCCATCCTCATCACGCACGGCCACCACGACCACGTCGAGGGCGCGGCCCGGCTGTCGGAACTGCTCGGCGGGGTGCCGGTGCGTGCCGCCGACCCGGCGCACTGCGTGGGTGCTCCACCGCTGACCGCCGGGGTGCTGGTGCTGGGAGGCCGGGAGATCGAGGTGCTGCCGGCGCCCGGGCACACCCGGGACTCGGTCTGCTTCCGTACGGGTGACGCGGTGTTCTCCGGGGACACCATTCTCGGGCGGGGCACCACGGTCGTGGCGTACCCCGATGGAGACCTCGGTTCGTACCTCGACAGCCTGACGATGCTGACCGCGTACCCGAGCATGCTTCTGCCCGGCCACGGCCCGGCGCTGGCCGACTGCGCCGCCGCCGCGCGGGCCTATCTGGCGCACCGCCGCGACCGGCTCGCCCAGGTCGAGGCCGCGATGGCGGCCGGGGCGCGGACGCCGGGCGACATCGTCGACGCGGTCTATCCCGACATCGACCCGGCCATCCGGTTCGCGGCCGAGGCGTCCGCCCGCGCCCAACTCGACTATCTGAGACGGGAATCACCGCGGCTGCCGGAACAGTTGGACCCGCTGTGACCTGTCCGGTCTGTGGAACCGTCCCCGTGCCGGGCGGCCGCTTCTGCCACAACTGCGGTGCCGCGCTGCCCGCCGCGGCCACCCTGCCCGCCGCCGAGCGGCGCATCGTCACCGTGCTCTTCGGCGACCTGTCCGACTTCACCTCCTGGTCGGAGGACCTCGACCCGGAACGCGTCGGCGCTGTCACCGACCGGGTGCTGGCCGCGCTCGCGGGCGCGGTGAAGACGTTCGGCGGGCACGTCGACAAGCTCACCGGCGACGGGATCATGGCGGTGTTCGGGGCGCCCGTCGCGCACGAGGACGATGCCGAACGGGCGGTCCGGGCGGCGCTGAGCATGCAGCGGGCGGTGCGCCGGGTGCTCGACGACGAGCGGGGCGGCGGCGCGCCGCTCGGGCTGCGCGTCGGGCTGAACACCGGCGAGGTGGTCGCGGGCATCCAGGCCGCGCTGGAGTACACGGTCATCGGCGACACGGTCAACACCGCGGCGCGGCTGGCCGACGCGGCCGCGGTCGGCGCGGTGTACGCGGGCAGCCGCACCACCCTCGGCACCCGGCACGTGGCGTCGTGGCGCCAGCTGCGCCCGCTGCGCCTGAAGGGCAAACGCGAGCCGGTCCCGACGTATGAGCTGCTGGGGCTGCACGACGCGCCGGGCACCCGCTCCGGACTCGGGGACGAGGCGCCGTTCGTGGGGCGGGAGACCGAGCTGGGCCGGGTCGCCGGGCGCCTCGGCGAGGCCATCGACTCCGGCACCCCGCGCGTGCTGGTGATGACCGCGGAGGCCGGTATCGGCAAGACCCGCTTCGCGTCCGAGGTCAAGCGGCTGGCCACGGGCTTCGACCTGGGGGCCGGCCAGTTCGCGGGGCACACCGGCGCGCGGGTGCTGCGGGTGCGCTGCCGCGCGTTCGGGGAGCGCCGCCGGTTCGCGCCGCTGGCCGACCTGGTCCGCAAGTCCGTCGGCCTGCCCCGCGACGTGGCCGCCACGATGAACCGGCCGGTGGTCGAGGAGCGGCTGCGCAAGCTCGTGGCGCGGCTCGGCCGCGACGGCGAGGCACCGGACATCGACCTCGACCGGCTGCTGGCCCTGCTCGGCTACGGCGAACCCCCGGCCGCCCCGGTCGGCCCCGCCGGGGTCGCGCAGTGGCAGCCCAGCGGCGGCCCGCCCGACGCCGAAGCGATGCCGCGGGCGGTCGCCGACCTGCTCACCGCGCTGGCCCGGGAGGCCCCGCTGGTGGTGATCGTGGACGACCTGCACGACGCCACGGGCGAGACCATCGACGCGCTGGGCAGCACGCTGTCGCGGTTGGACGGCCCCGTCGTGGTGCTGCTGCTCGGCCGCCCCGAGCTGGTCCGTACGGCCGGGGCGCTGACCCGGCTGGCCGACGCCGAGGTGCACACACTGCCGCCGCTGCGCGGGGCGGACGCCGCGCGGCTGCTCACCGCGTACCTGGCCGGGGGCCGGTTGGCGCAGCCGGACGTGGACCGGCTGCTGGCCACCGCCCAGGGCAACGCGTTCTACCTGGCCGAGCTGGTCACGTTGCTGCTGGAGCGCGGGGCGCTGATCCCCGCCGTGGGCGACCCCTCCGGACGGTGGGAGCTGGCGGCCGGATCGCTGGACACCAAGCTGCTCTCCCGCGACCTCGCGGCGGTGCTGGCGGCGCGCATCGACGCGCTGCCGGTGGAGCCGCGCTCTGTGCTGCGGGACGCGGCGGTGGTCGGCGACCGGGTGCCCACAGGGGTGATCGAGGCGCTGCGGGAGCGGCGTACCGCCGGTGACACCCGTCCGGGCGCGGTCGCCACGGTCGAACTGGACCGGGCGGTGGACGAGCTGCTGCAGCGCCGGATGCTGCACCGGGTGCGGGGCGGCTTCTCGTTCACCACGCCGCTGATGCGCGAGGCCGCGTACAACGGGATCAGCAAGGCGGATCTCGCGGAGCGGCACGCGTACCTGGCGCGGTGGGCGGCGCCGGAGACGGTCACCGAGCTGGGGTACGACGCGGCGGGCCGGCTGAGCCTGAGCGAGCAGGACCGCGACGCGTTCGTCGCCACGCACGCCGAGTGCGCGATGGAGCTGGCCGACGAGGTGCGGCTGCGCCCGGACGCCGCGGTGCGGGGGGTCGCCTCGCTCGGCGTCGCCGCGCTGGGCCGGCTGGCGCGGCGGGCCCTGGCCAACATCGAACCGGCCGCCGCCATCGAGTACGCGGAGCGGGCCGTCGCGCTCGCACCGGACGGGCTGCCGCTGGCCGATCAGCTCGTGCACGCCAGGGCGCTGCTGCGGCTGGGACGCGCCGAGGAGGCCCTGGTCTTCGGCGAGAAGATCGCCACCGGGGCGGACGACGACCCGGCGTCGCGGGCCGAGGCGTTATTGGTGGTCGGGCGCGCACACGAGGCGCTCGGCGACATGCCGCGGGCGGTGGCCTCCTGGCAGGAGGCGCTGGACGTGGCGACCGAGGCGCAACTCGCCCCCGAACGGGCGAACGCCATGCGGCGCCTGGGCATGGCCGACTTCCTGGCCGGGCGGCTCAGCCAGGCCAGCAGCCGGTTCGCGGCCGCGTACCAGGTGACGCTGGCGGCGGGGGACCGGCACGGGCAGGCGTGGGCGTTGCAGAACCTGGCCTGGGTGACCACGACCCGCGGCGACTTCGCGGGTACCGACGCGGTCCTCGGGCGCGCGGCGCGGCTGTTCGCCGAGCTGGGTGACGCGACAGGGCGGGCGTGGCTGCGGGGCACCACGGCGTTCGCTCGGCTGCTGGCGGGGCGGTTGCATGAGTCGCGGCGGCTGGCCCGGGTGTTCCTGCCGTTCGGGGACCGGGTCGGCGAGGGCTGGGCGGTGGGCACGCTGCGGGCGGTCGAGGCGTACGCGTCTGTCGAGCTGGGCGAGCTGGCCGAGGCGGACCGGGAGGCGCGGCGGGCGTACCGGGACTTCGCGGCGATGTCGGACGACTGGGGGCGCGGGCTGGCGCTGGTGGTGCGCGGTGCGATCGCCCGTGGACTGGGCGAGCCGGAACACGCAGTGGACCTGCTCACCGACGCGCTCGGGTACGCGCACCGGACCGGTCATCCGCTGCTGCTGGGCATGGCGCTGACGTTGCGCGGCTTCGTGTCCCTGCAGCGCGGGGACGTGGCCAGCGCGGAGGCCGACGCGCACCGGGTGATGGCCGCGGTGGAGCCGCACAACCCGCTGGCGCCCGCGCAGGTGGGGCCGCGGGTGCTGCTGGCCGAGGCGCGGCTGCGCAGCGGCGACGCGGCCACCGCGGTGGGGCTGCTGGCGCCGATCGCCAGCGACATGAGCAAACCCTCGCTGCTGTTCTCGCGGCGCCAGGCCCTCTCCTCGTACGCGTCGGCGCTGCTCGCGCAGGGCCGGGTGTCCGAGGCGCTGACCTGGGTGGAGCGGGCCATCGAGGTCCCGGCGGAGGACGTGCGCAGCAAGGTGGTCGCCGCGATGGTGGCGGCCCGGGTGCTGGCGGCGGCCGACCGGATCGGGGAGGCGAAGCAGGCCGCGGAGGAGGCGGTACGGCTCGCGTACTCCACGGAACAGGTGAGTGAGCGGGCCAAGGCGGAGGCGTTGCGGGACACGATCGGGCTGTGCTTCACCGACAACATGAAGAACAAAGCGGAGGGGTCCATCGTGGACCCGCCGGAATCTGTCGCGTACGCGTCTGACGTGCCCGGATGATCCCGGCACCGGCTGGCGTATTTTCTATTCCGTGACGGAGACCCCTGGCGCCCTGCCGACGCCGTACGTGCCTGGCATGTCCGGTTTGTCGATCATGGCGCGCGGCGGGTACGCGACCGTGTACCGGGCCACCCAGGACTCCGTGGGGCGTGAGGTCGCCATCAAGATGGAGAACCGCACCCTGGACAGTCACCGGGACCAGGCGCGCTTCCTGCGGGAGGCGCGGGCGGCCGGGCGGATGTCGTCGCACCCGCACGTGGTGGACCTGTTCGACGTCGGGGTGACCGTCGACCAGCACCCGTATTTGATCATGGAACTCTGCGACGGCTCGTACCTGGAACGGATGCGGGTCTCCCCGCTCGGCCCGGTGGAGACCCGCGACGTCGGGGTGAAGATCGCCGACGCGCTGGTGCACTCGCACGCCAACGGGGTCCTGCACCGCGACGTCAAGCCGGCCAACATCCTGTACTCGCAGTTCAACTCCGCCGTGCTGGCCGACTTCGGGCTGGCGGTGCTGGGCGAGATGCGCGATTCGTCGGTCACCCTGGAGGTGCTCACCCCCGCGTACGCGCCGCCCGAGATGTTCCGCCAGGACACCCCCTCCGGCGCGGTGGACGTGTACTCCCTGTGCGCCAGCCTGTACGCGATGATGCGCGGGCGGCCGCCGCGCTGGGACTCCGACCGCAGCCCCAGCCTGATCACCCTGATGGAGCTGTTCGACCGGCCGATCCCCGACCTGCCGGGGGTGCCCCGCTCGCTGACCGACGTGCTGCGGTACGGGATGGCCAGCGATCCGCGCGCCCGCCCCAACGCCGAGCAGTTGCGCGACATGCTGGTCGGCCTGCAGCTCGGCCCCAGCAACCCGCACCCGCCGTACGCCACGGGCGGGGTGTCCAGTCTGTACTTCACCGGCGGGTTCGTGCCGCCCCGGCCGGGACCGTCCTCGGCGCCGCCCCGGCCGGTCCCGCCGGCGTCACCGACCCGTGACCTGCCCGACGAGACACCGACCGTCAACACCGGCGAGCCCAAGCGGGCCAAGCGCAAGTGGTTCGGCTTCGGCGACACTCCATCGGGCAGACCTTGACGAGTTTCGGTCAGGAACTGACCAGAACTCCACAGGATCGCGTGCTCGGCTACTCCGGGTCGAGGACGGCCAGCAGCTCGCCGGTGTCCACCTCGGCGCCGGGCTGCACCGGCAGCGACGCGACCACCCCGGCCGACGGCGCGTGCACCGGATGCTCCAGTTTCATCGCCTCCAGGGTGAGCAGCAGCTCACCGGCGCGGACCCGCTGGCCGGGCACGACCAGGACCCGGCGGACCGCACCCGGCAGCGGGGCGATCAGCGAACCCTCGGCGGTGTCCAGGGCGGGCAGCGGGAACCGGGACAACTCGCGCAGCGTGACCGAACCCTCGGGGCTGTCCACGTACGACACGTCGCCGACGCGGTGCACGCCGAAGGACAGGCGGATGCCGCTGACGTCGAGGATCACCCGGGTGCCGTCCGCGTGCACCACGGCGGTCGGCGGGTGGTCGTCGATCGTCGGCGCCTGACCGAGCCCGGCCAGGTCCAGCTCCTCGGGGTCCACGGCGCGTACCCACCAGCCGGCCAGCTCACCCTGCCGGTTCATCCGGTAGCCCACCTCGACCGGGCCGGCGGGGCCGTCGTACACGGCGGTCTGCGAGCCGGAGGGGACGTTGCGCCAGCCCGAGGGCAGCGAGGCCAGCACGGGCGCGGTCGCGCGCCGGGCCGCCGCGCCCGCCAGCGTCGCGGCCAGGCAGGACACGCGTACGGCGTCCACGCTGGACAGCAGCGGGGCGAAGACCTCGGGGTGCCGGTCCAGGAACCCGGTGTCGGTGTCCCCGGCCCGGAACGACTGGTGGCGCAGGACGCGGACCAGCAGGTCCCGGTTCGACACGACGCCGTGCAGCTGGGAGCGGGTCAGCGCGGACGCCAGCATCCGGGCCGCCTCCTGCCGGGTCGGCGCCCAGGCGACCAGCTTGGCCAGCATCGAGTCGCGGTGCACCCCGACCACCGAGCCGTCCGCCACCCCGGAATCCAGGCGCAGGCCGGGCTGGGACAGCGGCCGGAACGAGCCCGCCACGTCGGGGACGGCGAAACGGTGCAGGGTGCCGGTCGCGGGCAGCCACGCGTACGCCGGGTCCTCCGCGCAGATGCGCACCTCGATGGCGTGCCCGCGGATCGGCGGGGGACCGGGCATCGGCAGGCTGCCGCCCTCGGAGACGAGCAGTTGCAGGCGGACCAGGTCGTACCCGGAGACGCACTCGGTGACCGCGTGCTGCACCTGCAGGCTGGGCGTCAGCTCCAGGAACCAGAACCCGCCGTCGGAGTCCAGCAGGAACTCGACGCTGCCCGCGCCCACGTACCCGATGGCCCGGACCGCGATGATCGCGGCCCGGCACAGCTCCTCGCGCAGCGCCGGATCGACCGCGGGGGACGGGGTCTCCTCGACGATGTTCTGGTAGCGGCGCTGCACGGAACACTCCCGCTCGCCGAACGGCACCACGGCCCCGTGCACGTCCGCGAAGATCGGGATCTCGATGTGCCGCGCGTCCTCCACGTACGGTTCGCAGAAGACCTCGCCGCCCGCCTCCTGCCGGGCCGCCGCGACCGCCTCGGCCAGCGTCACCGGGTCGCGCAGCACCCGCATCCCGCGGCCGCCGTCGGCCGCGGTCGGTTTGATCAGTACGGGAAACTGGGTGACCGCCGCCGGATCCGTCTCGGTCGGCAGCACCGGCACCCCGGCGTCGGCCACGATCCGCTTCGTCTCGATCTTGCTGTGCAGCACGCCGAGCGTCTTCGGCGGCGCACCGACCCAGATCATGCCCGCCTCGGTCACCGCCGCCGCGAACGCCGGATCCTCGGCGAGGGTGCCGTTGCCCGGGTACAGGGCGTTCGCACCGGAACGCTGGGCGGCCGCGATCAGCACGTCACCGCGCTGGTACGTCGACGCCGGCGTGCAGCCCGGCAGGTGGACCGCGTAGTCCGCCTCGGCGACGTAGGGGGCGTCGGAGTCGGCGTCGGTGTAGACGGCGACCGTCTCGATTCCGACCAGGCGGCAGGTGGCGAAGACCCGGCGGGCGATCTCACCCGGGCTGGCCACCAGAAGACGTCGGATCACTGCTTCGCCTTTCAGGGTCGGAAGACACCCACGTGCTCGGCACCCTCGACGGCCGCGCTGTGCACGGCCGAGAGGCAGAGGCCGAGCACCGTACGGGTGTCGCGGGGGTCGATGACGCCGTCGTCCGGAAGCTTCCCCACCGGGTACGGGGCGGGCCCGGAAGTCTCGCCGGCCCGTTCGACCGGCCAGCTGAACAGGAACCGGGGCTCGTACGCCCGGCCGTAGATGCCGCCCGCCTCCGCGGCGGGAGTCCCGCCGATCATGAGGGTGAGGTGCGGGACCGTGGATTTCGCCACGGCGTGCACCAGCGGGGCGCCGTGCCGCACGTCGGCCGCCTCGTTCGGCTCGGCGGCCGGGGCGGCGCCGGTGTACTGCAGGAACAGCAGCGAGGTGGCGGTCGCGTTGGCCAGCTGGATGAAGTGGACAGCCTTCTGCGTCTCGGCGGGGGAGAACGCCTGACCGAGGTTGGCCAGCACCCCGACCGGGTAGCCGTGCAGCTCGCCCCAGCCGGTGACCAGCGCGGTGCCCTGGGTCGGCTTGAACTCGTCGAAGTCGCTGTCGTCGAGGATGCGGGCCAGCACCTCGCGCGGCTCGAACGCGGTGGCCGGGTCGGCCGCCGCCATCGTCAGCAGGTCCTCGGGGTCGTGCCGGGGCGGCAGCGGGATCGTGCAGCGGGGACCGGGTCCGCGTTTGCGCCAGTTGAACCGGCGTACGCACTGGCGGGCCAGGCGCAGCCCGTCCCGCTCGTCCTCGGCCAGCTGATCGGCCGGGCCGGTGACTCCGGCGGGGACGGTGGGGGTGCTGCGTACCTCGGGGGCGGGGCGGCCGTTCGGACCGGCCGCGCGGGCGGGCTGCGGGTGGATGGTGAGCACCTTCGCGTGCCCGCGCACCATGATCGTGTAGTCGGAGAGGGCCGGCAGGTAGGCGGCGTCGCCGTTGGTCGCGCCGAACACCACGCAGACCGTGGGCACCCGGTCCACGGTGAGCTGGCTCAGGTCGCGGGCGATGGCGCCGCCCGGCGGCGGACCGGCGGGCGCGGCCGCGCCTGTCGACTCCACCAGGTTGATCAGCGGCAGGCGGTTGACGGAGGCGATCCGGGCCGCCCGCCGGATCTTCTCCACCGTGTACGGATTGACCGCCCCGCCCTCGACGGTCGGGTCGTTCGCGACGATCACACACTCGACGCCCTCGACGACGCCGATACCGGTCACCACGCTGGCGCCGACTCCGAACTCGGAGCCCCACGCCGCCACCGGCGACAGTTCCAGGAACGGGCTGTCCTGGTCGAGCAGCATCTCGACGCGTTCGCGGGGCAGCAGCTTGCCGCGCGCGTGGTGCCGGGTCACCGACTTCTCGCCGCCCCCGGCGCGCGCCTCCTCCAGCGCGGTCTCCAGCTCGGTCAGGCGCTGCAGCATGGCGCCGCGGCTCTCCAGGTACGCGGGATTGCGCGGGTCGATCGCGCTGTCCAGCACGGTCATGGCGCCACCCCACCGCGTGCCGCGCCGCCCCCCACCGTCTTCAAAGCCCGCGCCCTCTCGCCGTACTGATCGCCTCTCGACCACCTCCGTAACGAGCGGCCGACCGGGTGCGACACGGATCTCGGGCGGGGCTGCTTCCCGGCCCGCTCAGGGGCTCGCGGAAAACGCGAAACCACCGCCCGGGCGGGTGGCGGAGCGCTGCCGGAAAAGGCGAAGGGCCGCCCGGACGGGCGGCCCTTCAGTGGTGGATCAGGTCGGTGAGCGAGGTCAGACGCGCGCCCGGCGGGCGAGCCGCTCCGGGTCGAGGATGATCACGCTCTTGCCGTCCAGGCGCAGCCAGGCGCGGGAGGCGAAGTCGGCGAGCGCCTTGTTCACCGTCTCGCGGGAGGCGCCGACGAGCTGCGCCAGCTCCTCCTGGGTCAGGTCGTGGGTCACCCGCAGCACGCCGCCGTCGCGGGTGCCGAACCGGCCCGCCATCTGGAGCAGGTTCTTCGCCACCCGGCCCGGCACGTCCGTGAAGATCAGGTCGGCCAGCGCGTCGTTGGTACGGCGCAGGCGGCGGGCCAGCACCCGCAGCAGCTGCTCGGCGATCTCGGGCCGGTTGTTCAGCCAGGGGCGCAGCGAGGACTTCTTGAGCCGGGCCAGGCGACTGTCCGTCACCGCGGTGGCCGTGGCCGTCCGCGGACCGGGGTCGAACAGCGACAACTCGCCCAGCATGTCCGACGGGCCCATGATCGAGACCAGGTTCTGCCGGCCGTCCGCGGCCCGCCGTCCCAGCTTGATCTTGCCGGAGAGCACGATGTACAGGCTGTCGCCGGCCTCGCCCTCGTTGAAGACGATGTCGCCCTTGCGGACCTCGATCGTGTCCATCTCCTTGGCGAGCGCCTCAGCGGCCTCCGGGTCCACACCCTGGAAAATCCCGCTGCGAGCCAGCACCTCATCCATCGCCGCACCTCCGAATGCGCCACGCCTGCGCTCGATCAGTCTAGGCGCACGCGTACGGGAAACAGGGGAGCACCCCTTGATCTAGATCCGCAGCGTAACCGGTCCGGCCAGCGACCGGTATTTCGTCGCTCCCAGCGACGACCAGGCCACCGGCTGGGTGACCGGCGGGCGGCCGACCCCGGCGACTGGCTGGGCGACCCGTGGGGGCGACCGACGGGGCGACCGACGAAGGGCCGAACGGACGTCGTGGCCGGTTGCTCCCCGACAGTATCGTCGCCGTCGATGAATGCCCACCCCCCGCCGCGCCCCGGGCTGTTCGGCCGCCCGATCCTGACCCTCACCATCGTGATCGCCGCCCTGATCGGCGCCGGCCTCGGCGGCGTCGCCCTGGCCGACCGCGACTCCGGGACCGGCGTGCCGCGCTGGCAGGAGCCGGCCGCCGCCGCCTCGCCGACCGGTACGAAGCGGGCCAAGCCGAGCACGAAGCCCGCCGCCGCCGACGGGACCATCACCCTGTCCGCCACGGGCGACATCATCATGGGCAGCGCCCCGAACCGGCTGCCCGCCAACGGCGGCGACGGGTTCTTCGACTCCGTCGCCGAAGGTCTCAAGTCGGACCTGGTCATGGGCAATCTGGAGCAGCCGCTCACCGGCGACACGGGGACCAGCAAGTGCGGCTCCCCGCCGCGCCCCAACTGCTTCGCGTTCCGCTCACCCCCCGAGTACGCCCAGCACCTCAAGGACGCCGGGTTCCAGCTGCTCAACACGGCCAACAACCACTCCAAGGACTACGGCGTGGCGGGGTACCGCAACACCGTCGCCGCCCTGGAGGACGCCGGGCTGCGGCACACCGGCGCCGAGGACGAGATCACGGTCGTGGAGGTCAAGGGGGTCAAGGTCGCGGTCGTGGGCTTCTCCCCGTACGCGGGGGCGAACAACCTCAACGACCTCGACCATTCACGTACGGTGATCCAGCAGGCCAAGGGGAAGGCCGACGTGGTCGTGGTGCAGGTGCACATGGGCGCCGAGGGTTCCGACAAGAACCACGTCAAGCCGGGCAGTGAGCTGTTCTTCGGCGAGAACCGGGGCGATCCGATCGCGTTCTCCCACGCGGTGATCGACGCCGGGGCGGACGTGGTCATCGGGCACGGCCCGCACGTGCTGCGCGGGATGGAGTTCTACAAGGGCAAGCTGATCGCGTACAGCCTGGGGAACTTCGCCGGGGGCGGGAAGACCCTGTCCAGCTCCGGAGTGCTCAAGTACGGCGGCATCCTGCATGTCACGCTCGGTGCCGACGGCCGGTTCGCGGGCGGGACCTTCCAGTCCACGTACCTGAACGGGGTGGGTGTGCCCACCCGGGACAGCGCCAACGAGCGCGGTCGCAAGCTGGTCGCGCAGCTGTCCGCGGCCGACTTCGGCGACACCGCGGCGCGGATCTCCGACGACGGCGCCATCGCGCCGCCCGCCTGACGGTACGTGCACCGAAGCTGTCGGGGCTGCGACGTACTCTTGCACGGTGACTCGTCCGCCCGCCGCCCCCGCCTCCTCCGGGCCGGCCATTGCGGTGCGGTCCGCCAAACGGTTCGCGAACGAGACGCCGATCGGGCGTAAGCGCCGCGCCCGGCGGATGGCGCGGGTCCTCGCCGAGACCCACCCCGACGCCCACTGCGAGCTCGACTTCACCAACCCGCTGGAGCTGGCGGTCGCCACCATCCTCTCCGCCCAGACCACGGACGTCCGGGTCAACGAGGTCACTCCCGTGCTGTTCCGCCGCTACCGCACCGCCGCGGACTACGCCGCCGGCGACCGGGCCGAGCTGGAGGAGATCCTGCGCCCGACCGGCTTCTTCCGGGCCAAGACGGATTCGCTCATCAAGCTGGGTGAGGCGCTGACCGAGCGGCACGGCGGCGTCCTGCCCCGCACGCTCGACGAGCTGGTCGCCCTGCCCGGCATCGGCCGCAAGACCGCGAACGTCATCCTGGGCAACGCGTTCGAGGTCCCCGGCATCACGGTCGACACGCACTTCCGCCGCCTGGTGAACCGCTTCGGCTGGGTCGCCGAGGAGGATCCCGTCAAGATCGAATTTCAGGTCGCCGACCTGATCGAGAAGCGCGACTGGACGATGCTGTCGCACCGCATCATCTTCCACGGGCGCCGGGTGTGCCACGCCCGCAAGCCCGCCTGCGGCGCCTGCACCCTGGCCACCTCCTGCCCGTCGTACGGCACCGGCCCGACCGAGGCCCCGGCCGCCGCACGCCTGCTGAAGGGCCCACGGGCCCGTGAGCTGGCCGTCCAGGCCGGAGTGGATCCGGAGCTGGTCCCGGCTGCCGCCGTCGTCACGCCGGAGGCGCCGTGACCGTACGCGGCCGGGCCCGAGGGGCGCGCCGGCTGGCCGTTTCGCTCGCGCCCATGCTGGCCACGTCGCTCGCGCTGACGGCGTGTACCGCCTCGGAGCGGTCGGCGCCGCCGCCGGGCCAGCCGTCGCCGTTCGTGGACTGCGCCGCGCTGACCGCGCCGCCCCCGTCCGCCGCAGCGTCGGCGGCCGGTGCGGCTGCGGGCGGCCAGGAGGCGGGCGGTTCCGGGGCTGGGGCGGCGCTGCCGGATCTGGAGTTGCCCTGCTTCACCGGGGGTGCCCCGGTGCGGCTCGCCGGTCTGCGGGGGCCCGCGGTGGTCAACCTGTGGGCGTCCTGGTGCGAGCCGTGCCGCACGGAACTACCGGCCATGCAGCGGCTGGCCGCGCAGTCCGCGGGCACGCTCACCGTCGTGGGCGTCGACACCGGCGACGACCGGGACGCGGCCGCCGGGTTCGCCACGGACAAGCGGGTGACCATGCCCACCCTGTACGACCGGGACCGGAAACTGATCACCGCGCTGGGCCGCACCACGCTGCCCGTGACGGTCTTCGTCGACGCCCGGGGGCGCTCGCACGTCGAGCCGCTGCCCCTGACCGAGGAGAGCCTCGCCGCGCGGGTGCGCGACTGGACCGGCGTGACGGTGGCGCCGTGACCGCCCGTGGCCGGACCGCCCGGGGAGTGACCCGGTGACCGGCCGACCCGGCGGGCTGCCGGGCTGGTTCGAGCCGCTGCTGACGCGCGTCGCCACCAGCCGTACCGAAGACTTCACCCCGCTCCGTCCGCCCGTCGCCGGTGGGCGGCCCAGCGCCGTGCTGGTGCTGCTCGGCGAGAGCGCTCCGGGCGCGCCCGACCTGCTCGTCCTGCAGCGGGCCGCGACCATGCGCAACCACGCCGGGCAGCCCGCGTTCCCCGGCGGCGCGGCCGACCCGGCCGACCGCGACCCGGCGCACACCGCCCTGCGGGAGGCCAGCGAGGAGGTCGGGCTCGACCCGGACAGCGCCACCGTGCTGGCCCTGCTGCCGCCGCTGTACATCCCGGTCAGCTCGTTCCTGGTCACCCCGGTCCTGGCCTGGTGGCACGCGCCGCATCCGGTGCATCCCCGCCAGCTCGACGAGGTCGCGCACGTGGCCCGGCTGCCCGTGGCCGAGCTGGTCGACCCGGCCAACCGGATCCGGGTCCGCCACCCCTCCGGCTGGGTCGGGCCGGCGTTCCAGGTGCGCGGGATGCTCGTCTGGGGGTTCACCGCCGGGGTCATCTCGGCGCTGCTCGACATGGCCGGGTGGTCCCGGCCGTGGCAGCCCGGACGGCTCGTGGAGCTGCCCTCGCCCGCTCCTGCTCCGGCCACCCCGGACGGCGCGCCGGACGAGGTGATCTCATGAACACCTGGAATCCCACTTCTACGCTGAGCGGGTGCACGTGGTCGATGGAATTCTGATCCTGCTGATGCTGATCTTCGCGATCAGCGGCTACCGGCAGGGTTTCGTCGTCGGTGCCCTGTCCTTCGGTGGCTTCTTCAGCGGTGCCCTGATCGGGTTGCAGATCGGGCCGCTGATCGCCGACCAGTTCGCCAGCGGGGCGACCCGTGTCGTGGTCTCGCTCGTGTCCATTTTCGCCCTCGCGGTGCTGGGACAGACGCTGGCCGGGTGGTTCGGCACCCGGCTGCGGCGCTCGATCGCCAGCCGCCCGTTGCAGCGAGTCGACGACGCGGGCGGTGCGGTGGTGTCGCTGGTCGCGGTGCTGCTGGTGGCGTGGCTGGTGGCGGTGCCGCTGGGTTCGTCGTCGCTGCCCTGGCTCAACCGGGAGGTCCGCAGCAGCGCGATCCTCGGCGGCGTCAACAAGCTGATGCCCGAGCAGGCGCAGGCGCTGTCGTCGGCGTTGCGGCAGACCCTGGACACCAACGGCTTCCCCGACGTCTTCGGCGGCCTCACCCGTACGGAGGCCCGCGAGGTCGCCGCCCCCGATCCGGCCCTGGCGAACTCGCAGATCGTGGCGAACTCCCGGCGTTCGGTCCTCAAGGTGCTCGGCACCGCACCGAGCTGCTCGCGGCGCATCGAGGGCTCCGGCTTCGTGTACGCACCCGAGCGCGTCATGACCAACGCCCACGTCGTCGCCGGCACCCGCAACGTCAAGGTGGAGACCCCCCGCGGCCAGCTCGACGGCACCGTCGTGGTCTACGACCCGAAACGCGACCTCGCCGTCATCTACGTGCCGGGCCTGACCGCGCCGGTGATGCCGTTCGTGCAGAAGTCGGCCGGCACCGGATCCAGCGCGATCGTGCTCGGCTTCCCGCTCGACGGGCCGTACAACGCGCAGTCGGCCCGCGTGCGGGAGGTCAGCCGGATCACCGGCCCGGACATCTACGACTCCGGCGACGTGACGCGGGAGATCTACACGATCCGGTCGCTGGTGCGCAGCGGCAACTCGGGCGGCCCGCTCGTCGCGCCGAACGGCAGGGTGATGGGCGTCATCTTCGCGGCTGCGGCCGACGACCGCAGCGTCGGCTTCGCGCTCACCGCGGCCGAGGCCTCCGGTACGGCGCAGCTCGGCGAGCAACGCACCAGGCGGGTCCGCACCGGCGACTGCGCCTGACCGACCCGGCGGGCCCGCTCCGCGGGAGGCGCCCGCGCGGCGAACCTAGGTGACGTTCGCGAACCGGCGCAGCATGGCCAGCCCGACCACCACCGAGACGAGGAACAGGGCGCCCGCCGCCCACCAGCCGCGTTCGGAAGCCGGAGCGGCGGACTGCTGGGGCATCGGGGCGCCCGCGTTGGCCCCCGGAACCAGGGCGCCCGTGGTGCCGGGCCCGTCGTCCGGAGCCGACTGCGCCTGCCCCGAGGCGGGCGCGCTCCCGAACCGGGAGACACCCGGATCTGGGGTGTTGTCCAGCGGATTGGTGGCCACCCACGGAACGTCGGCGGTCAGCGCCGCCGCCGGGTCCACCATCCCGAATCCGTACGTGGCGTCGCGGCCGGGTGCGCCGCGGTCCTTCGCGGTCCGGATGATCCGGTTGATCACCTCGGCGGCCGACATCGTGGGCCACCGGGAACGGATCAGCGCCGCCGTCGCGGACACCATCGGCGCGGCGAAGCTGGTGCCCTGCACCCGCCAGTACCCGTCCGGCCGGGCGCCGACGAGCTGGGTGGCCGGGGCGGTCACCACGGTCTCCTTGCCGGTGATGGAGCCGGACCAGAGAACGTTTCCGTCGCGTTCCATGCCGGCCACCGCGATGACTCCCGGCTCGCGGGCCGGATACCAGACCCCGCTGGAGGGCGACGCGCTCGCGTTGCCGGTGCAGGCCACCACGACGACGTCCTTGGCGAACGCGTAGTCCAGCGCGGCCGCCAGCGCGGCGCTGGCGCCGTTGCCACCGAGGGACAGGTTGATCACCCGGGCGCCGTGGTCGACGGCCCAGCGCACCCCCTTGGCCACGATCATCGCGTCGTCGTACCGGTTCTCCTCGTCCAGCACGCGGACCGGCAGGATCTTCGCCTTCGGCGCGATCCCGACGACCCCGGCGGCGTCGTCGTGACCGGCGATGATGGCCGACACCGTGGTGCCGTGGCCGACCAGGTCGGTGTCGCCGTCACCCTTCGGGTCGACCAGGTCCAGGCCG
This sequence comes from Krasilnikovia sp. MM14-A1004, assembly GCF_047159485.1. Lineage (GTDB taxonomy): Bacteria > Actinomycetota > Actinomycetes > Mycobacteriales > Micromonosporaceae > Actinoplanes. Next base: position 171,660 of record NZ_AP038773.1, read on the forward strand.
GGCAGCACCTGTCCGGCGAGGTCGACGTGCCGGGCGTCCACGCCGGAGTCGACGACCGCGACCGTCACGCCCTGCCCGGTCGAGTACGTCCACGCGTCGGCCACGTTCAACGTCTTGAGATGCCACTGCTCGTCGCGGACGGAGTCGCCCTGCCACGGCGTGGGCGTCTCCATCGGATGTCCGACCTCGGCGGGCAGCGCCCACGCCGGGGCCGTGCAGGTGCCCGCGGTGACGAGACCGGCCAGGGCCGCGGCGACGATCCGCCGCAGCGGCCGCCGGAGGCTCACCAAAGGTCACCCCCGGCCGGAGACGGGCAAAAGTCGTCGCCGCTGGGGTGCGGCTCTACCGCGTCCCGCCGGGGCCGGCGGGACGCGCGCGGTCGCGAACTCGTAGCGCTCACAGGTCGGCGTCGCCATTCTGATGATGGACGGTCGATGCAGGGAGATTACTCCGATTCAGCGTCTTGTCGCGGGGGTCCTTCCATGCATTCGCACCGGATGTACGTCGGCACCCCCGGATCAGGACGGCGGCAGGTGTGCCAGCTGGATCAGCCGTACCCCCTCCCGCCTGGTCAGCAGGCGCCCGCGACCGGGCGGCAGCGCGCTCGGCTTGACCGGGCCGAGCAGGGCACCCTCGTCCGCCGGGCCGGACATCACCAGGCCGGGCACGGACAGTTCGCGCAGGCGCTGGATGACCGGGTCGTACAGTGCCCGGCTGGCGCCGCCCGCGCGGCGGGTGACGATCAGGTGCAGGCCGACGTCGCGGGCCTGGGGCAGGTATTCGAGCAGCGGCTGCAGCGGGTTAGTCGGCCCGGACGCCACCAGGTCGTAGTCGTCGACCAGCACGAACAGCTCCGGCCCCTGCCACCACGAGCGGTCCCGCAGCTGCTGGGCGGTCACCTCGGGGCCGGGCAGGCGCCGTTCCATGTAGCCGGCCACGGACTCCATCAGGTCCTGCGTCTTCTGCGCCTGGATGCCGTACCCGATGCGGTGATCGGTCTCCGGCAGGTCCATCAGGCTGCGCCGGTAGTCGACCAGGATGATCCGGGCCTCCTCCGGGGTGAACCGGCGCATCACGGTCGTGGCCAGCGCCCGCAGGAACGACGACTTGCCGCACTCGGCGTCGCCGAACAGCAGGAAGTGCGGGTCCGTCGCGAAGTCGATCTCGACCGGCTGCAGGTCCGACTCGGAGATGCCGATCGGCAGCCGCAGCCCGGAGCTGCGGAACAGATCCAGTTCCGCGTACGGCAGGCTGGCCGGCAGGAGCCGCACCCGGGGGGCCACTGGCCCGCGCCAGTTCGTGGCGATCGCCTTGACCAGCGCCCCGGTGTCGCCGAGCGTGTTCACCTCGGGCCGGACGGTCAGCAGGTGCAGGCTCTTGTTCTTGTCCGTGGGGTGCTCGACGATGCCGCGGCCGGGTCGCTCCGGGACCCCGGCGGCCGCCCGCCGGTTGATCATCGAGTCGGTCGGGTCACCCAGGCGCAGCTCCAACCGGGACCCGAACAGGTCGCGGATCGCCGGGCGGAAGTCCATCCAGCGCGTCGCGGTCGCCACGACGTGGATGCCGTACGACAAGCCGCGGGTGGCGATGTCGGTGATGACCGGTTCGAGTTCCTCGTAGTCCTTGCGCAGGGTCGCCCAGCCGTCCACGACCAGGAACACGTCGCCGAACGGGTCGGCCTCCGCACCGGTACCGAGCGCGTTCGCCCGCCGCCGCCGGTACGAGGCCATCGAGTCGATGCCCATCTCCGCGAAGCGCTGCTCCCGCTCGGCCAGCAGCGTCATCATCTCGCCGACCGTGCGGCGTACCCCGACCGCGTCGAGGCGCCCGGACACGCCGCCGACGTGCGGCAGGTCCCGCAGGGTGCCCAGCGAGCCGCCGCCGAAGTCCAGGCAGTAGACCTGCACCTCGGCCGGGGTGTGGGTGAGCGCGAGCCCGCAGACCAGCGAGCGCAGCGCGGTGGACTTGCCGCTCAGCGTGCTGCCCACGACCGCGACGTGACCTGCGGCCCCGGCCAGCGGCAGCCACATGACGTCGCGGATCTGCTCGCGCGGCTTGTCGATGAGCGCGATCGGCACCTGCAGCGAGCCGTGCAGCTCCGGGTTCGCGAACGCCAGCCCGCGCACCGGATCCGCGGTGACCGGGCCGAGCAGCTCATCGAGCGCGGCCGACTGGTTCAGCGGCGGCAGCCACACCTGGTGGGCGGGCGGGCCCTGCCCGTTGAGGCGGTCCACCATGATGTCCAGCAGGCTCTCCCCAGCCGGGATCTCCTCCGGCTTGGGCTGGGCGGGCACGACCGGCTTGGGCGCGGGCACGTAATGCGTCGAGTACGGCAGGATCTGCGGCGGAGCGCCGTCACCGGCGGCGCCCGGTCCGCGCGCGCCGCTCTGGCGGAACGACCCTGACACGTACGCGGCCTTGAACCGCACCAGCGGCTCGGTGCCGAACTTCAGGTAACCGTGCCCCGGCGAGCGCGGCAGCTCGTACGCGTCCGGGACGCCGAGCACCGCGCGCGACTCCAGCGCCGAGAAGGTCCGCAGACCGATCCGGTACGACAGGTGGGTGTCCAGCCCGCGCAGCCGCCCCTCTTCCAGGCGCTGGCTGGCCAGCAGCAGGTGCACGCCCAGCGAGCGGCCCAGCCGTCCGATCTGGACGAACAGGTCGATGAAGTCCGGCTTGGCGGAGAGCAGCTCGGAGAACTCGTCGCAGACCACCAGCAGCGACGGCAGCGGCGGCAGCGCGGCCCCACCGGCACGGGCCTTCTCGTAGTCGCGCAGGCTGGCGTAGTTGCCCGCCTTGCGCAGCAGCTCCTGACGCCGGACCAGCTCGCCGTCGATCGCGTCCACCATGCGGTCGACCAGCGGCAGCTCGTCCGCGAGGTTGGTGATGACCGCGGCGGTGTGCGGCAGCCGGTCCAGCGACGCGAACGTCGCGCCACCCTTGAAGTCGACAAGGACGAAGTTCAGCGACTCGGACGAATGGGTCGTGGCGAGCGCCAGCACGAGCGTACGCAGCAGCTCTGACTTTCCGGAGCCGGTGGCGCCGATCAGCAGGCCGTGCGGACCCATGCCGTCCTGGGCGGACTCCTTGAGGTCCAGCTCGACCGGGCCGCCGTCGGCGCCCATGCCGATCGGCACCCGCAGCCGGTCCCGGTTGGGCCGGGGCAGCCAGCTCTGCGCCACGCTGAACGTGTCGGGGTCGGCGATGCCGAGCAGCTCCGCCAGCCCCATCTCGGCGGCCAGCGGCGTGTCCGACGACTTCGACATGGCCGCCAGCCGCAGCGGGGACAGCCGCCGCGCCACCGCCTCGGCCTGCTCCTCGGTCAGCCGGTCCGGGGTGCCGACGTCGGCCGCCGAATCCATGGCGTACGTGTGCAGCTCGGGCTTGGCGCCCGCGGCCGTGCGCACCTCCAGCACCAGCAGCGAGCGGTCCAGCAGGCGGGGCGGCTGCTCGTCCAGGTCGAGCACGGTGACGCCGTCGATGCCGTCGTCGAGCTGGGTGGCGCCCTTGAGGTCGGCGCCGTCCAGCACGATCACCACGTGCGGGCCGGAGTTGCTGCCACCGGCCGGGTTGAACCGGTGCCGGCTGCCGATCACGTCTTCGAGGAGCCGCTCCAGGTCGGGCCCGGAGCTGGCGACCAGCCGGATCGGACCGAGCGCGTCCGTGCGGGACGGATGCAGGTTGTGCGGCAGCCACTTCACCCACTCCCACGCCGCCCGGCGTTCCGGCCCGGCGCACACCGCGACGATCAGGTCGTCCGGCGCGTGGAAGACAGCCAGCTGGGTGAGCACCGCGCGGGTCAGCGCGCGGGCGTCGGCCTCAGCGCCCGCCCCGTGCCCGCGCAGGAAGACCCGCGCAAAGCCGCGCAGCGACACCGCCACCGGCAGGTCCGGCACCACCGAGTACGCGTCCAGGAAGCGCCGCAGCGCCCCGGCGGTCATCGGCTCCAGGTCCTCCAGCGGCCGGGTCACCGGCGGCACCAGTGGGGTGGCCAGGGTCTGCGGGCCGACCGCCAGCCGCACCACCCCGAAGTCGGGATCGGTGGGGCGGCGTTCCCACACGCGGTGGCTGGCCGCCGTCGACCACAGCTGTGCCGGGTCCGGATGCCGGTAGTACAGGCCGGTGCGCTGCTTGCCCGCGGTGTCCCGGACCCGGCGGCGCAGCCCGGCCAGGTGGCGCAGGTACTCGCGGCGGGCGGCCATCATCTCCGCCTTCTTCGGCGAGCCGTTGCTGCCGAACGAGGTGGCCATCATCGCCACGGACGAGACGCCGAACAGGCCGCCCACCACGTACGAGAAGGCGCCGCCCTTGCCCTGGCTCATCATCATCGCCATCGCGACGGAGCCGCCCAGCATCGGCAGCGCCATCAGAGCCTGCTGCCAGCGGCCCCCGGTGGCCTGGGGGATCTCCGGCGGCGCGTCGACCGCCAGCTCACCCGTCGGGATCTCCGGCGCCGGACGCCGGGCACCCCGCTTGATCACCACCGTGCTCATCTGTGCAGACAGTCCCTTCGCCCCGTCCGCGGCCGGTCACCGGGCACCGCGGTCGGCCCATGGTAGGTAAAGTGCCCTCCGTTCCGCAGCCCTCGTCAGCACCGATCGGGGCGACGGCAGGCCTGAACGCACTGGCGAAGCGGGGGGCGCGAGCGCATGCGAAAGGTTGGCACAACATGACGGTGGGTCTTGCTCGGGTCACGATCAGTGCGCCCCAGCGCCGGGTCGACGTCGCGCTGCCCGAACACGTCCCGCTGGCGGAGCTGCTGCCCGAGGTGCTGCGGCACGCCGGGGAAGGGCTGGCCGACGACGGGGAGAAGCACGGCGGCTGGCTGCTGCGGCGTACCGACGGGGTGGCTCTGACCACCGCGCAGGGCCTGTTCCCGCAGGGGGTGCGCGACGGCGAGGTGCTGCACCTCGTGCCCGCCCGCGAACAGTGGCCCGAGCTGGAGTACGACGACGTCGTCGAGGCGGTCGCCGAGGGGGCGCGCCGCCGGGGGACGATCTGGACCCCGGCCGCGACCAGGGCGGCGACCCTGGCCGGCGGTGCCGTACTGCTGGGGCTGGGCCTGCTGGCGGTGCTCCACGCGGGTCCGCAGTGGCCCGGCTCGGCGTTCGTCGGGCTCGGTGTCGCGGTGCTGCTGGCGCTGGCCGGTGTGACCGCCTCCCGGGCGTACGGGGACGCGCAGGCCGGTGCCGCCCTGGGCGCCTGCGCCCTGCCGTACGCGTTCGCGGGTGGCGCCGTGCTGGTCGCGCCGGAGGCCGGTGACCGGGTCGGTGTGCTCGGGATCCTCCCGTGGCTCGGCGGCCCCGAACTGCTGGCCGGTGCGGCGGCGCTGCTGCTGGCGGCCGTACTCGGAGGGGTCGGTGTCGCGGCGGCGCGCCGGCTGTTCACCGCCGGTGCCACGGTCGGGCTGCTGGCCGCGCTGGCCGCGGCCCTGAGCATGGTCACGTCCGGGGCCGGCGCGGCCGCGGTGCTGCTGTCCGTGCTGGTGTGCGGGATCGGCATGCTGCCGCTGCTGGCGATCCGGTTCGGCAAGATGCCGACGCCGCCCGTGACCCTGCCCTCCGGCGGGGAGGCGGCCGAGGGCTTCACCGCGGCCGCGACGACCGGGGCGCTGGATGCGGCCCGCGAGCGTCCGGGACGGGCCGTGGTGTTCGCCGCCGTGGCCCGTACCGAGGAACTGCTGGCGGGCATGCTGCTCGGCCACGCGGTGCTGGCGGCCGGAGCGTTCACCGTGCTGGCGGCCGACGGTGCGACCTCGGCGCGCGTACTGGTCGGGGTCTGCGCGGCGGCGCTGCTGCTGCGGTCGCGGCTGTTCGTCACGCTGCGCCAGCGGGTGCCGCTGCTGTGCGCGGGCCTGTTCGGGGTGGCGGCGCTCGGTGTGGACCTGCTGTGGGGAGCCGACGCGGGGCTGCTGCTGGCGGTGAGCGGTACGGCGTTCGTACTGGCGCTCATCACGGTGGCGGCCGGCGCGACGTACTCGCGCCGGCCACCCTCGCCGTATCTGGGACGCGCCGCCGACCTGCTCGACACGCTCGTGGTGGTGTCGGTGATCCCGGTCGCCTGCGCCGTGGTCGGCCTCTACGGCCTGGTCGGGGACATCAGCCTCTAGCCCCCTGAGCCTCTGGCTCGTTGCGGGCTCAGTGCTCGTGGTCCTCGGCGGCCTCGGCGCGCTTGAACGACGCCCGGATCTCCTCCTCGGCCTCGACCCGGCCCACCCAGGTGGCGCCCTCGACGGACTTGCCCGGCTCCAGGTCCTTGTAGACCGTGAAGAAGTGCTGGATCTCCATCCGGTCGAACTCGCCGAGGTGGTGGATGTCGCGCAGGTGCTCCTGGCGCGGGTCCTCGAAGGGCACGCACAGGACCTTGTCGTCGCGGCCCTTCTCGTCGGTCATCCGGTACATGCCGATGGCCCGGGCGCGGACCAGGCAGCCCGGGAAGGTCGGCTCCTGGATCAGTACGAGCGCGTCCAGGGGGTCGCCGTCCTGGCCGAGCGTGCCCTCGATGTACCCGTAGTCGGCCGGGTACTGGGTCGCGGTGAACAGGGTCCGGTCCAGCCGGATCCGGCCGGTCTTGTGGTCGACCTCATATTTGTTCCGCTGACCCTTGGGGATCTCAACCAGAACGTCGAAATCCATGATGTGCTCCCTTGTTCGTCCCGCGCTGGACCCGGCGGGTGGCCGGCGGCGGAAGCGGGACACGCAGGGGCCCACGGGATCCGCGCGCAACGGTGTGCCGGATGACAGTAGTCTCCCCTAAGTCTGCAGCCGCGTCCGAGGAGGGGCCCGTGGGGAGGCAAGATTCACAGCACGGCCACCCGGCCGAGCCGCCCCGACCTGGGCGCCCGCCGGCCGGCCGGGCCAGTGTGCCGGTGCCGCCGCCGTCCGCCGCCCCGACCGTCGTCCCGCCTATTGGACCGCAGGACGGTACGCGGGCGCCGCAGAATCCGCCGCCCGCCGCGCATTTTCCCGGACAATCCCGGCAGCAGCCACCGGGCGCGCCGCAGGGTGGGGGAAATCCTCCGGTTGGTACCTCCGGCCGCGCGGCCGTTCCGCCGCCGGCGGGGCGCGCCACCGTCCCTCCCGTGGGTGGACCGGCCCCGGTGCGGCCGCCGACCGCCCCGATGCCCCCGACGACCGGCCGAGCCATGGTTCAACCGGTCGGCCCGAATCAGCCCGCCGTTTCGGCCATGAACGCCGCCCCGGTCAACCCGGCCGCGACAGCCCAGCCGGTCGCGCCGGCCCCCACCGGCGGCCAGGTCCCGCCTCCGAGCCAGGTTCCGCCTCCGGGTCAGGTCCCGCCTCCGGGTCAGGTCCCGCCCACCGGCCAGGTCCCGCCTGGCTTCCAGCCTCCGCCGGGCGGGCAGCCTCCGCCGGGCGCTCCGGTTGCGCCTCCTGCGTCGGGCGGCCCCGTCGGCGGCGGGCGTCCCCGGCGGCGCCGTACCGTCCTGATCTCGTCGCTTGCCGTCGTGCTGCTGCTTGTGGTCGCGGCCGCGACCGTCCTGGTCGCCCGGCCCGGCCCGGTACGCGGCTGGCTGGCGGCCGACCCCACCGCGCCCACGACGGCGCCCGCCACCCCCGACCCCAGCCCGACGCCGGTGCTGCGCGCCGCCGGCGCCGAGGCCCCCGCGCCCTCGGCAGCCGGGGTGCAGGACGCGCTGGCGTCGCTGGTGAAGGCCCCCGCGCTCGGATCGCGGGTGAACGTCTCCGTGGTGGACGTGGCCACCGGTGAGACGCTGTTCGAGCAGAACGCCGACACCCTGACCACCCCGGCCTCCACCACCAAGCTGATCACGGCCGCCACCGTCCTCGCGGCGCGCGGACCCGCCTACCGGCTCACCACCCGCGCGGTGGCGGGTGCCAAGCCCGGCGAGGTGGTGCTCGTCGGCGGCGGCGACCCCACGCTGGCGGTCAACGGCAAGGGCCAGTTCCCGGGCGCGGCGCGGCTCGACCGGCTCGCGGCCCAGGTGCGCAAGGCCCTCGGTGACACGAAGCCGACCAAGGTGGTCGTGGACACCTCGCTGTTCTCCGGACCCACCACGGGCAGTGGCTGGAGTCCGGGCCTGATCGCCCCCGAGGGCCAGGTCGCCGCGATCCAGTCGCTGATGACCAACGCGGGCCGGATCAAGCCGGTGCACAACGAGTTCGGCGGCGATCCCCGATACAGCGACCCGGCCATGTCGGCGGCGCGGGCGTTCGCGGCGCAGCTCGGGGTGCCGGCCGGTGCGGTCACCCGCGGCAAGGCCCCGGCCGGCGGGTCCACGGCGCCGGACCAGGGGGTCGCGCCCGGCACGGAGCTGGGTGCGGTGCAGTCGCCGCCGCTGGTGCACGTTCTCGACTGGATGCTGCAGCAGAGCGACAACGTCATCGCCGAGTCGATGGGCCGCCAGGTCGCCCTGGCCGCGGGCAAGCCCGCGACCTTCGAGGGCGCGACCGAGGCGATGACCGCCAAGCTGGGCGAGCTGGGCCTGCCCACCGCCGATCTGTACGACGCCAGCGGCCTGTCCCGGAAGAACCGCATCAGCCCCGCCCTGCTCACCAAGCTGCTGGCGCTCGCCGCGGGCGGCAAGCAGCCCGCGCTGGGCAGCCTCTTCGGCGGACTGCCGGTGGCGGGCTGGTCCGGCACCCTGCAGACCCGTTTCGTCACGCCGAGCCCGAACCGGGTCGGGCAGGGCATCGTCCGGGCCAAGACCGGCTCGCTGAGCGGGGTCAACACGATGGCGGGTGAGCTGGTGACCAAGGACGGCCGGCTGCTGGTCTTCGCGTTCATGGCGGACGCCACCGGCGACGCGGTACCGGCGCGGGCGGCGCTGGACCGGATGGCCGCCCGGCTGGTCGACTGCGGCTGCTGATCTCCGGGTTTTCTCCGGACCTGTGCCGTGGCCCCGCGCGGGTACGGTGGTGGGCATGGCGCAGTTCGTGGACTGGGACCTGGCCGCCGCCACCGCGGGCGCCTTGTCGAAGTCGGGCCCCGCGGTGTCCTACGAGGAGGCCACGCGCGTCGTGGCCCAGTTGAGGGAACTGACCGACGAGGCCGCCGAGCACGTCGCGGCGTACACCGGGCTGGTTCCGCAGGTCGAGGTGCCGCCGGTGCGGGTGGTGGACCGCAAGGACTGGGCCGCGGTCAACATCACCGGTCTCAAGCAGGTCATCGTGCCGTTGGCCAGCCGCATCACCGGGGACAATCCGCCCGGCGCGGTCGCCGACGCGATCGGCTCGCGGCTGACCGGCGTGCAGGCCGGCACGGTGCTGGCCTACCTGTCCGGCCGCGTCCTCGGGCAGTACGAGGTGTTCACCGACGATCCGGGCCAGCTGCTGCTCAACGCGCCGAACATCGTCGAGGTGGAACGCAAGATCGAGGCCGACCCGCGCGACTTCCGGCTCTGGGTGTGCCTGCACGAAGTTACGCACCGTACGCAGTTCACCGCCGTGCCGTGGATGCGGGGCTACTTCCTCGGGGAGGTGCAAGCGTTCGTCGACGCCTCGCAGAGCGGCGAGCACATCTTCGAACGGCTGCGCCGCGGCGTCGCGACGCTGTCGGACGTGCTGCGCGACTCGGACAGCCACTCCTCGGTGCTGGATCTCGTGCAGACCCCCGCGCAGAAGGCCGTACTGGATCGGCTGACCGCGCTGATGACGCTGCTGGAGGGGCACGCCGAGTTCGTGATGGACGGTGTGGGCCCGGAGGTCATCCCGTCGGTCGACTCGATCCGGTCGAAGTTCAACCGCCGCCGGGCCAGCGGCAACCCGCTGGAGAAGGCGGTACGCCGGCTGCTCGGCATCGAGGTCAAGATGCGCCAGTACGCCGAGGGCCGCAAGTTCGTGCACGGCGTCGTGGAGCGCGTCGGGATGGCCGGATTCAACAAGGTGTTCAGCTCCCCGCTGACCCTGCCCCGGCTGGACGAGCTGAACGACCCGGACGCCTGGGTGGAGCGGGTGCACGGCCCGGCCGCGTCGCTGCCACCGGCCGACTGACCGGCGCCGTGGCGCGGATCCCGGCCCCGGTGGCCGCTGTCCGGCAGGCGGTACGGTCCGCGCTGGCGGGTGCGGTGCCCCGAGGTGGCCGGGTGCTGGTGGCATGTTCGGGCGGCGCCGATTCGCTGGCCCTGGCGGCCGCGACCGCGTTCGTGGCTCCCCGGCTCGGCCTGGCGGCCGGGCTCGTCACTGTCGACCACGGTCTGCAGGAGGGCTCGACCGAGCGGGCCGCGCGGGTGGCGGCGTGGGGCCGCCTCGCCGCGTTCGACCCGGTCGAGGTGGCCACGGTGGAGGTGACCGGTCCCGGCGGCCCGGAGGCCGCGGCCCGTTCGGCCCGCTACGCCGCGCTGGATGCCGTGGCGGTCCGGTGGGGCGCCGTCGCGGTGCTGCTCGGGCACACCCGCGACGACCAGGCCGAGACGGTGCTGCTGGCGCTGGCCCGCGGCGCCGGTCCGCGCGGGCTGGCCGGGATGCCCGCTCGCCGGGGACGGCTGATGCGGCCGCTGCTGGACGTCGCGCGGGCGGACACCCGCAAGGCATGCGCGGCGCTGGGACTGAGCCCGTGGGAGGACCCGCACAACGCCGATCCCGCGTACGCCCGGGCACGGGTGCGCGGGCGGGCGCTCCCGGCGCTGGTCGCGGCGCTGGGCCCGGCCGTGGTGGACAACCTGGCGCGGACGGCCACCCTGCTGGCTGCGGACACCGCGGCGCTGGACGCGCTGGCCGCCGGGGCGCTGGACGCCGCCCGTACCGATAAGGGGTTGTCGGTGGCGGCACTGGCCGCGCTGGATCCGGCGGTGCGCGGGCGGGTGCTGCACGCGTGGGCGCGCGAGCTGGGCGCCCCCGGCGGCGCCCTGTCGCACCGGCACGTCGACGCTCTCGACGCGCTCGTCATGGGCTGGCACGGGCAGGGCGCCACGCACCTGCCCGGTGGTGGGGCGGTGGCGCGGCGCGCGGGACTACTCGTCCGGGTGGAGCCCGACCCAGTGTGACGGTTGTCACGATCCGAGGGGATTTTCGGTCAGACGGGTCGGATCCCGGCGATACGCGGTCGCCAGCGGGCCCTTCAGCGCCGACCCGTTGACCGCTGTCGCGGGCGCATACGGCAGGCTAGGGACCATGGCTGAGGGCTCCTGGTACCACGCCGACATCGACCGCGTGATCATCTCCGAGGAGCAGATCCGCGAGAAGACCGCTGAGCTGGCCAAGCAGGTCTCGGCGGACCATGCCGACGCCGAGGGCGGCCTGCTGCTGGTCTGCGTGCTCAAGGGCGCGGTGATGTTCATGGCCGACTTCGCGCGGGCGCTGGGGCGGCACGGCCCGTCCGCCGAGATGGAGTTCATGGCGGTCTCCTCGTACGGCTCGGGGACCACGTCGTCGGGGGTGGTGCGCATCCTCAAGGACCTGGACCGGGACATCGCCGGCCGGCACGTGATCGTGGTCGAGGACATCGTCGACTCGGGGCTGACGCTGTCCTGGCTGATGAAGTACCTGCAGTCCCGGTCGCCCGCGAGCGTCGAGGTGGTGGCGCTGTTCCGCAAGCCGGACGCGGTGAAGGTCTCGGTGCCGGTGCGCTACGTCGGCTTCGACATCCCCAACGAGTTCGTGGTCGGCTACGGCCTCGACTTCGCCGAGCGCTACCGGGAGCTGCCGTACGTGGGTGTGCTGCGGCCCGAGGTCTACGCCCGTAGCTGAACGCGCTCCCAGCGGACTCACAGAAACCCGGCTCGCACCCCTCCGCTCCGGTCGTTTCACCCCAGTTCGGGACGGTTGCCCGGCAATGGGTAGGTGGGGCGGGCCCGCCGGTCCGGCCCGTGGCAGCCGGGCTCACGGGGTCGGACGGGGCACCCACGGTGTACCGTCGAGTGACCGATGGCGCAATGTCACACGCGCGTCGGACGCACGACATCCCAGGTGATCAGGACGCCGATACAGGAGGGTCCGGGCGGGTGCCGCCCGACAACAGCATGGAACGTACGCGTTTCTTCCGCCGCCCGGTGGTCTGGATCATTCTGGTGATCATCGGGGCGATTGCGCTGAGCTCATTCTTCACCAGCGGCCCCAGTTACCAGCGCGTCGATACGTCGGTCGCGCTCGAGCGGCTGAATCAACCCGGCATCAAGAAGGCCTTGATCAAGGACAAGGAGCAGACGCTCCAGCTTGAGCTGTCGCAGGCCCAGGACTTCGACGGCAAGTCGACCACCAAGATCGAAACCCAATACCCGTACGAGGTCACCAACGACGTCTGGAACGACGTCAAGGCGGCCAAGACCGCCGGGCGGATCACGGGTGGGGTCGACACCAAGGTCTCCGGCGACAGCATTCTGCTCACCCTGCTGGTCAACCTGCTGCCCATCGCGATCCTGGTGATCCTGCTGCTGCTGTTCATGTCGCAGATGCAGGGCGGCGGCTCGCGGGTGCTCAACTTCGGCAAGTCCAAGGCCAAGATGATCACCAAGGACACGCCGAAGACGACGTTCGCCGACGTGGCGGGCGCCGACGAGGCGGTCGAGGAGCTGCACGAGATCAAGGACTTCCTGCAGAACCCGGCGAAATATCAGGCCCTCGGCGCCAAGATCCCCAAGGGTGTGCTGCTGTTCGGCCAGCCCGGTACCGGCAAGACCCTGCTGGCCCGCGCGGTCGCGGGTGAGGCCGGGGTGCCGTTCTACTCGATCTCCGGCTCGGACTTCGTCGAGATGTTCGTCGGTGTCGGCGCCAGCCGGGTCCGCGACCTGTTCGAGCAGGCCAAGGCGAACGCCCCGGCCATCGTCTTCGTGGACGAGATCGACGCGGTCGGCCGGCACCGCGGCGCGGGCATGGGCGGCGGTCACGACGAGCGTGAGCAGACCCTCAACCAGCTGCTCGTCGAGATGGACGGCTTCGATACCAAGGGCGGGGTCATCCTCATCGCGGCCACCAACCGGCCCGACATCCTGGACCCGGCGCTGCTGCGGCCCGGCCGCTTCGACCGGCAGATCCCGGTGGACACCCCGGACATGGAAGGGCGCCGCGCCATCCTGCGCGTGCACGCCAAGGGCAAGCCGTTCACCCCGGACGTCGACCTCGACGCCGTGGCCCGGCGTACGCCCGGCTTCTCCGGCGCCGATCTGGCCAACGTCGTGAACGAGGCGGCGCTGCTCACCGCGCGTAACGAGAAGCGGGCCATCACGAACGACTATCTCGAAGAGGCCATCGACCGGGTCATCGCGGGCCCCGAGCGCCGCACGCGGGCGATGAGCGACAACGAGAAGAAGATCACCGCGTACCACGAGGGTGGGCACGCGCTGGTCGCGTTCGCGCTGCCGCACTCGGCTCCCGTGCACAAGGTGACGATCCTGCCGCGCGGGCGCTCCCTCGGGCACACGCTGGTGCTGCCGACCGAGGACAAGTACACCCAGACCCGCGCCGAAATGATCGACACCCTGGCGTACGCGCTGGGCGGCCGGGCCGCGGAGGAACTCGTCTTCCACGAGCCCACCACGGGTGCGGGCAACGACATCGAGAAGGCCACCAGCCTGGCTCGGGCGATGGTCACCCAATACGGCATGAGCTCCAAGCTCGGCGCCGTCAAGTACGGCACGGCCAACGACGAGCCGTTCCTGGGCCGCACCATGGGCCACGAGCGGGACTACTCCGACGCCATCGCCGCCGAGATCGACGCCGAGGTGCGGGCGCTCATCGAGCTGGCCCACGACGAAGCGTGGGAGATCCTCGTCGAGTACCGCGACGTGCTCGACAGCATGGTCCTCGAACTGATGGAGAAGGAGACCATCTCCCGTGAGGACATGGACCGGATCTGCGCCCGGGTCGCGAAGCGCCCGCCGATGGCCCCGTTCAACGGCTTCGGCAAGCGGCTGCCCTCGGAGGCTCCGCCGGTGCTGACCCCGGCCGAGCGCGACAAGCTCAAGGCGCAGGCCGAGGCAGACGGCCAGGCCGCCAACGCGGGCGGCAACGCGGGTGGCAGTGCCAACAGCAGCACGGACGGCGCCCACTGATCACCGACGGCAGCTCGACAGAGCCGGTCGACTCGGACGACGAGCTCGACTATCTGGCCGCGCGCCTGGTCGACGGCAAGCTCACCGGTGCCCCGGTGGAGCAGGTCGTCGACCTGGCGCGCATCGAGAAGGCGGTCCACGAGATCCTGCTGGCCGTCGGCGAGGACCCGGACCGTGACGGCCTGCGGCACACCCCGACCCGGGTGGCTCGCGCGTACGCGGAACTCTTCGCGGGCCTGCGGGTCGACCCGGCACAGGTGCTCACCACCACGTTCGAGGCCAACCACGAGGAACTCGTACTGGTCCGCGACATCGAGATGATCAGCCTCTGCGAGCACCACCTGCTGCCGTTCAAGGGGGTGGCGCACGTCGGCTACATCCCCGGCGAGCACGGGCGGATCACCGGCCTGTCGAAGCTGGCCCGGCTCGTCGAGGTGTTCGCTCGGCGGCCCCAGGTGCAGGAACGGCTCACCTCCCAGATCGCCGACCTGCTGATGACGAAGCTCGACCCGCGCGGCGTCATCGTCGTGCTGGAGTGCGAACACCTGTGCATGGAGATGCGTGGCATCCGCAAGGGTGGCGCCCGCACCACCACCTCCGCGGTGCGCGGTGCGTTCCACAGCGACGCCAAGGTTCGCGCCGAGGCCATGATGCTGATCAACGCTCCGCGCTGAGCTGCCCACCCAGGTAATCGAGAACACACCGCGACGGCGCCGCCAGGTCTGAAAACCGCGCGAAATTGTCGGACCCGTTCGGCAGAGTGTCAGGGGTGACGACGCAGACCGGTCCTGACCTTCAGGGTTCCCTCGACGGCCGCCCCACGCCGTCCTCCGCCGAGTTGAGCCGGTGGCTGCCCGGCTATCTGGTGCTCGCCGTCATCTGGGGCACCAGCTTCCTGTTCATCAAGGTCGGCGTACGCGAGCTGCACCCGCTGTGGCTCACGTTCGGCCGGGTCGCCGCGGGCGTGGTGACGCTGCTGGTGGTGCTCGTGGTGACCCGCGACCGGCTGCCCCGCGACCCACGGCTGTGGGGCCACCTCGCGGTGGTCGCGCTGGTCGGCGTGGTGCTGCCGTTCACGTTGTTCGGCTTCGGTGAGCAGCGGGTGTCGTCGGTGCTGGCGGGCATCTGGAACGCGGCCACGCCACTGGTCGCGTTGCCGCTGGCCGTGCTGGTGTTCCGCACCGAGCGGCTGACCGCGCGCCGGGTGGCCGGCATCGGCATCGGCTTCGCCGGGGTGCTCGTGGTGCTCGGCGTGTGGCGCGGCGTCGGCGGGGCCCAGCTCACCGGGCAGCTCATGTGCTTCGCCGCCGCGATGTGCTACGCGGTCGCCATCCCGTACCAGAAGAAGTTCATCGCCGGACGAACCGGCAGCGGCGTCTCGATGGTCGCCGCGCAGTTGCTGCTGGCCCTGGCCATGCTCGCCGTGGCGGCGCCGGTGCTGGGCGGTGCGCCGCCGAACCCGATCAAGCTTTCCGGCACCGTGGTGCTGTGCGTGCTGGCGCTCGGCGCCCTCGGGACGGGCATCGCGTTCATGCTCAACCTGCGGGTGATCCGGGTGGCCGGGGCGAGCACCTCGACGTCGGTGACCTACCTGATGCCGGTGGTCGCCACGATCGTCGGCGTGCTGATCCTGCACGAACACCTGCACTGGAACCAGCCCGCCGGTGCCGCGATCGTGCTGGCCGGCGTCGCCGTCTCCCAGGGGCTGCTACTGCGCCGCCGCGCTCGACCCTGAACTAGATGTTCTGACCCAAGAGGTTGGGAACGCGGCTGGCGGGTGGTCGGCCGTTGAGTGCGGTGTGTCCGCGGTGGTGATTGTAGGAGTGGAGCCAGGCGGGCAGGGCCTCGCGGCGTTCGGCTTCGGTGTGGTAGGCGCGGGCGTAGGCCCATTCGTCGAGCATGGTGCGGTTGTAGCGCTCGACTTTTCCGTTCGTCTGGGGCCGGTATGGGCGGGTGCGTTTGTGGGCGATTCCGGCGTCGGTGAGCGTGTCGCGCCATACGTGTGAGCGGTAGCAGGAGCCGTTGTCGGTCAAGACCCGTCTGACGGTGATGCCGTGGCTGGTGAACCAGGCGTGGGCTCGTTGCCAGAAGGCTGTCGCGGTTTCTCGGGTTTCGTCGGGCAGGATCTCTGTGTAGGCCAGGCGGGAGTGGTCGTCGACGGCGTTGTGCAGGTAGTGGTAGCCGAGCTGGGGTTCTCCGCGTCGGACACGTTTGACTCCGGGCATGGCCGAGCGGTTGCGGGTGCCGGCATGACGGCCGACGACGCGGTGGCCGCCGCCGTCGGGGATGTTGCCCAGTTTCTTGATGTCGACGTGGATCAGGTCACCGGGCGCTTCGTGTTCGTAGCGGCGGATCACCCGGCCGGTGGCCCGGTCGAGGTGAGTCAGCCGGGCCAGGCGGTAGCGGGCCAGGACGCGGTGCACGGTGGCCGGGTTCAGGCCGAGCAGGTAGGCGATGCGGGTGGGTCCCCATCGGCGCAGGACCCGAACTTTGATGATGCGTCGTTCGGTACGGGTGTTGGTTCGGGTCGGGCTGTGGTGTGGGCGTGAGGATCGGTCGCGCATACCGGCGGGTCCGTCGGTGCGGTAGCGGTCGGCCCAGCGTTTCGCGGTCGTCGGGCTGACTTGAAAGCGTTCCGCAGCCCGCCGCAGCGGCCACCGGTCGTCGACCACGCAGCGGGCCAGACGCAGCCGGCCGGTCTCGGACAAGGGTGCATTACGGTGGGGCATGAGGGCCTCCGCAGGTTCGGGGTAGGACGTCGCAATCCACACCGAACCCGAAGGCCCTCACCTATTTCAAGATCTCCCCGTCACCAACGTCCGTGGTCAGTACAACTAGACGATCATGCGGTAGGCGTCGGCGCTGTCAATCGCGGCGCGGGCCAGCGTCGCCGCCTCGTCCAGCCGGGTGCGCGCCTGCTCCAGCTGCGCGATCGCCGCGGCCACCGACGGATGCACCGAACCGAACGCGGTCAGCCGCAGCAACGCCAGCGCGTCGTCGAGCTGATCCGTGGCCTGCTGGATGCCGGTCACCGCGCGCTGGGTGCCGTCCACCGACGCGGCCACGTTCGCCTTGACCTCATCCACACTCGACACGACAGCCCCTCACCGGAAGAACGCCAGCAGGCCCACGCCCATGCAGGTCAGCAGCACCGGCGTCAGGCAGGTGATCGCGCCGACCAGCGGCGTACGGTCGACCTTGCGGCCCTCGCCGCCGTACACGAAACCGAGGGTCAGCCAGCCCATTCCGAACGCCAGCAGCGGCATGCTCAGCCCGCACAACAGCGCGTACGTGGGCAGCGAACCGGACGGGGCGACCAGGTACAACACGATCTGCACGAGGAGAACGGCCGCGGCGAACGGGCCGTACACCAGCAGGTTGCGCGCCCACGGCCGCCACGGCGTGACCGGGCCGGCGACGAGCAGCGCGGCGTCCGCGGCGTCGGCGGTGACGCGGGCCTGCCGCAGCGCCGCCAGCGCCCCGGCCGGGCCGCCCGCCACCGCTTGCCCGGCCAGCACCTGATCCGCTGCCTGCGGCGCCAGCTCGATCTCGGGTACGCCGAGATCCTGGACGAGCCGCGCGTGCTGGGGCGCCAGCCGTGCCCGTACCCCGGAAAGCTCCTGCTGTGCGGCCTGGACGGTCGCCGCCTGCTCGCCCGCCGCGGTGCTGGCGGCCCGGCGCACCGCGTCGAGGCGCTGCGCCGCGGCGAGATAGTCGATCCAGGCGTCGGAATTTTGCTCGTCGCTCACGACTCGTCGCTTTCCGGGCGGGCGAACGGCACGAACGTGACCAGGCGGTCCGCTTGCCGGTCGTGCAGCAGTGCCCGGTTCGCCCTGGGCTGCCAGTCCACCGGCCTGCCCACCATCAGCGTCACGTCCTGCTGCGGCACGTTGAGGAAGACCAGGCCCGCGACGTCCTCGCGTCCCGCGCTGCCGCCGGTCTCCTCGGAGAACCGCCGCAGCCCCCGCCACCAGGACAGCAGGTGTGCCCCGCGAGCCGGGCCCTCGCGCAGCAGGCGGCGCAGCGAGGGCAGCGTGCCCGGCCCGGCGGCGTCCATGCCGAACACCACCCGGTAGCCGGGGCGCTCCACGTCCAGCTCGGCGGCGAGCCCGGCCGCGTCGACCACCACCACCTCCTGCCGGTGGCTGATCTCCTCGGCGAGGTCCTTGGCCAGTTCATCGCCCTCGGCGACCAGCGACGAGATGACGAATCGGGTGCTGCGCGGCGGATGGAACGCCGCCACCCCGCGCGCCGCCGCGTCCAGCACCTCGGCGCCCGCCGGGTTCGAACCGAAGACCGCCAGGTGACGGCCGGGGGAGGCGTCCAGCGGGAACGCGGCGCTGGACAGCGGCACGTCGATGACCCGACCCACCAACGCCGCCGGTCGCCCCGCCCGCCCCGCCAGCGCCGCCCGGTAGGTGGGGTCGTCGGCGAGATGCTGCCGGGCATACCCGGCGAAGATGCGCGGCGGCGCGGCCTCCGGGTCGCGTGCACCCCACAGGCGGTGCCGCAGGTCGCTCAGCGCGTCCTGGTCCGCATGCGGGTCCGGGAACCGCACCACCTTCTCGTGGCCGCGGGTCGCGCCGCGCGGACCGCCCAGCCCGCCGGCCGTGTTGACCACCGCGGTGCCCAGCGGCAGCCCGGCCGCCGAATCGTTCGTGGCCTCCAGCACGTCGCCGCCGCCGGGCAGCGCGATCCGCACCGGGAACTGGCCGAAGATGGAATCCCGCTTCGCGTACAGGGCCTCGACGCCGCGCACGGTCTGGCTGGCCAAGACCAGATGGATTCCGTACGAGCGGCCCTTGCGCGCCAGCGATTCCAGCAGGGACACCGCCTCGGCGGCCGTCGTGTCGTTGCCCGCCAGCAGCACCTGGAACTCGTCGACCACGCACAGGATGCGGGGCAGCGGGCGGCCCCGGCCCTCCTGCGCGGCCACCGCCCGCAGGTCCGCGAAGCGGGTCACCCCCGCCCGCTTGTACGCCACCGAGCGCCGGGTCATCTCGGCGTCCAGGTCGCGGAGCACGGCCAGCCCGTACTCGCGGTCCGACTCGACGCCGACGGCCCGAGCGTGCGGCAGCCACGTGCGGTCCCGCCGGGTGGGCACGAACTCGGCGAACGAGACGCCCTCCTTGAAATCCAGCAGGTAGAGCGCCAGCTCGTCCGGGCTGTAGCGGGCACCGAGGCCGTACAGGACGTTGATGAGGAACGCGGTCTTGCCGGCGCCGGAGCGGCCGCCCACCATCCAGTGTGGAGTGAGGTCGTTGAAACGCAGCGTGAGCGCGGTGTCGCCGTCGTGACCCACCACCGTGCCGAGCCCTTCGGCGGCGTCAGCCGTCCACAGGTCGTCGCCCGGCTCGGGCAGCAGGTCGGCGAGCACCACCTGGGACGCGGCGGCCGAATGCGCGGCCAGTTCCTGGCAGACCGCGTCGATCAGGTGCGGCGGCGGGTCCTCGTCCAGGAACACCGGCGCGTTGAGCCACACCGCCTCCGGCACCGACCCGAACGTGTCACCGGGCGGGTCGCCCACCACCGCGTACGGGTTGCGCACCGACACCATCGTCGTGCGCGGCAGTGGCGCCTGCGTGGTCTCCGCTGTCAACGGCGGCGGCGGCCAGCCCGCGACGACCAGGTGCAGCCCCGACTCCGGGCCCTGCTGCGCCAGCGCCGCGATCCGGTTCAGCTCGCCGCCCTCGGTCAGCTCCGGCAGGCACGCCACGACCACCAGCATGAGCCGGTCGCGGCGCCCCCGCCGTACGGCACTGCCGCGCGCCGGGCGCAGCCACTTCTCCGCCTCGCTGAGTACGTCGCGCAGGCCGTTGCGGTCCGTCGCGGGCGGGGCCAGCAGCCCCGCGTCGGCCAGCGTGGAGAACGGCTCGAACACGGCGCCGCCGGAGGCGTCCACCCCGCGTACCAGCAGGGATCCCGCCGGTGCGGTCGCCAGCAGCCGGAGCAGGACGCTGCGCAGCAGGCCCGCCACCCGCGGGTCGCGGGCGTCCGCGTCCACGGTGAGATGACCCGTACCCAACAGCGGGACGATCGCCGGGAAGCGCACGTCGTCCAGCGGCTGCGCCACTCCCACCCGGACGAACCGGGGCGGGTTCGGCCCGCCCAGAGGCGTCGTGGCGGCCTGCGCGTCCAGCGGCGCGCTCAGCCAGCCCGGGGCCAGCTCCAGCGCGGCGGCCCGCAGCTCCTCGGCCAGCCGGTGCTGCTCGCGCGGGTCCGCGGCCGCGGCCGGATGGCCCTGCAGCGCCGCGGCGGCCGCGTCCACGGTCGCCTGTGCCTGGCGATGCAGGGCAGCGGCCTGAACAATCCGGCTCGCCGAATCCGCCACCGCCCTCACCTCCATCTGTGCGTTCAAACCGTATCCCAGACGCGGCGGTGGGTCCCGTTGCGGAGCCGATGGGGTGTTCCGTGCCGCTGCCGTCCACCCCGCCGCAGGTCGGGATGCTTACGCTCCACAACCGACCGGAGGCGGAAGGTACGCACTAGGCTCGACAGCGTGCAGCCGCCCCAGAACCCCGACCCGACTGCCGGACTGCCGCCGCCCGCCCAGCCGCCCGGTCCCATGGCGGGTTCCACGGCGGCTCCCGGTCCCGTGGTGGGGGCCGGTCCGGTGGGGGCGGGGGGCGCGCCGCCTCGACCGCGTAACCGGCGGCTGCGGCTCTGGCTCGCCATGGGGGCGGGCATCATGACGCTGCTCTGCCTCGGCGGGGTGGGTGTGTTCGTGTCGCTGTACGACTCGGCCACCGAGATCAAGCGGAGCGCGCCCGATGCTGTCGTGGACAACTTCCTGCGTGCCTACCTGGTCAAGCGGGACGACAAGGAGGCCGCCCTGTACATGTGCAAGACGGGCGGCGACTTCTCGAAGCTGGAGGCGTTCCGCGCGGACCTGCAGGACCGGGAGAAGAAGTTCTCGATTGGTATCCGGGTCAGCTGGCGCAGCCTGACGGTCGCGAACGAGGGTGGCCAGACCACCGTGAGCACCGAAATCGTCCGCACGATCACCGACGGCAGTGAACGCACCTCCGACCGGTGGCGGTTCGTGATGGTCGATCAGGACGGCTGGCGGGTCTGCGGGGGAGGCCAAGTCTCCTGAGGGCTCACTCCACCCAGAGCAGGTGGACCGGGACCTCCAGCGTGCGTGGCGCGCGGCCGCCCCACGACCACCGGTACCAGTCCAGTTCGGTCGTCACCCGGGCGCAGATGTCGCCGTCGTCGCTGGTGTGGAGTTCGGTGACGGCACGCAGGTCGCGCCGTTCGCCGCCGTCCTCCAGCAGTTGGACGACGCGGCGGCCGGTCAGCGCGTCCGCGTCCAGGGCGGCCACGGGGCTGCGCCGGGGCGGTTCGTCCAGCGAGACCAGCCGGGACACCACGTCGCCCGCGCCGGTGCGGCCCGTACCGGTCATGCCGAGCTCCTCCACCCACACCCGCTCGATCGGGACCAGCGGCGCGAACACCTCTGTCTGCTCGGCCTCCGCGCGGTACCACTCGGCCTCGGGCATGATCGGCACGTACGTCCGGCTGCCCTGCACCACGGTCTCGTCCGCGCGCAGGTCGTGCCGCCAGCCGTGGCCGGGCAGGCCGATGATGACCCGTCGCCCGCGCAGCTGCCCGCCCATCGCCGCCGGGGTCGCCACGACGGGCCGGGGCGGACCGGGCAGCCAGTCGGCGCTGCCGGTGAACGGGTCGGGCACGGCGCCC
Source organism: Krasilnikovia sp. MM14-A1004 (assembly GCF_047159485.1). Classification (GTDB taxonomy): domain Bacteria; phylum Actinomycetota; class Actinomycetes; order Mycobacteriales; family Micromonosporaceae; genus Actinoplanes. The sequence goes on from NZ_AP038773.1 coordinate 193,327, forward strand.
CCGGTCACGTGGTGCCGCCCAGCGGTGCGCCCTGCTGCTCCATGAACGGCACCGGGTTGATCGCTCCGGCGCTCCGGCGGTCGTTGTTGAGATGCACCTCGAAGTGCAGGTGCGGCCCGGAGGAGTTGCCGCTCGTGCCGACCCGGCCGATCTGCTGACCGGCCTGTACCTGCTGACCGACCTGCACGGCCGGGTGTTCGACCATGTGGCAGTAGCGGGTCATCACGTTGCCCGCATGCCGGATCTCCACCATCCAGCCGCAGCCCCCCTTGCCCGGATAGCCGTCGACGTCGCAGGTCCGACGGCCGCTGTGGTCCTCGTCGCATTTCACCACGGAGACCACCCCACTGGCGGCGGCGTGGATCGGGGTGTACCGGTCGATGATGAGGTCGACACCCTGATGGGTCGGACGGTCCGCGGTCCGGAAGCCGGAACCGACCACCGCGCCAGGGGCCGGGATCGTCCACCCCGACGCGGCGATCTGCCCCACGGTGGACAGGCAGACCATGTTGACCGAGTTCCCGACCGCGCGGGCCGCGCCGTGCGCCAGCTGGTTGACGATGCGCGTGGCCACCGCCTCGTGCTTGGCGTACGCGTCGGGGTAGGCGCTGATCTGCACCTTCTGCGCGGCGCGCGTGAGTGGCATCTGATCCCAGCCGTCGATGGTCTGCAGCTTCTCGTAGAACTTCGTCGACGCGTACACGGGATCCATGATCTGCTCGGGGGTGCCCCATCCGGTACTCGGGCGTTGCTGGAACAGGCCGAGCGAGTCGTGGTCGTTGCGGGAGCCCAGGTCGCCGAGGTTGGTCAGGCTGGATTCCTGCATGGCCGTGGCTACCGCGATGACCCAGGCCCGTGGCGGCAGCTTCAGGTTCGAGCCGACCTTGATGATGATCGCCGCGTTGCGGATCTGGGTCGGGCCGTAGTGGCTGACCCTGGGCATCTTCTCGTCCGGATCGACCACTCCGCCGACGCCGCAGCCGGCAGTCGCGTACTGCGGGTTGTTGGTGTCGGCGTCGAAGGCCCCCGCCAGCAGCGCGGCCACACTCCCGCCGCAGCACAGCAGCGTCAACGTGGCAACCAGCGCGGCCAGCAGGACCACCGGACGCGGCCGGGGAAGGCTCATGAGGCGTCCCAGTCGATGCCGTCCACCAGCCAATGCTTGTCGGGTGCCACGAGGCGCAGGGTCAGCTTGCCCGCGTTCGTGGTCACGACCGCGTCGACCAGGCCGTCGCCGACGGGGACGATGGCGGGTCGGCCGAGCACCCGATCGGCGGGCACGTCGGCCGGATCAACCCCGGACAGCGAGTCGGCCAGGTTCTTGGTGGCGTTCGGGGCGATGCCGTCGTGCCAGGCTCCCGCCGTGACGTTGCGGTGATTCACCCAGGCGGAGGCGAACGCGTACGCGACCGCCTCCGGTTCCGCCGTGCCGGGACCGCTGGTGGGCGACGGCGGCGGATCCGCCGAGATCACGCTGTCGTCGTCGTCCGGGTTCGCGCTGAGCACCGGCGCGGGAGAGACAGTGGAGATGACCGCACCGGCGCGGTCGTCGTCGGAGAACAGCCGTCCGATGCCGACCACCAGCAGCACCAGCGCGGCGATCACCAGCGCGACACCCCAGCGGGACCGGAAGATCCGGTTGAGCCCGAGTTCGACGAAGCGCGGCACGGACGTTCACCTCGCCTCGGTGCGCGTGCGGGGCGGCGCCGGCTCCCGGACCGTATTGCCCGTCTCCGGACGGTAGATCGCATACGACGCGGGACGCTCGGCCACGTCCGGCTCCGTCCAGGAGGACTGGCGCCGGGGCTTGACGGCGCGGGTGGCCGTGACGGGAACCCGCGTCGCGGGCGCGTCGTCGTGTCTGGTCTCGCTGCCGTCCGGCCGGGGCGCCGGCACGCTGTCCAGTTGGCCGGGCGCCGCGACCGTGACCGCCTGGCCGCGTCCGGCGGCGGCGTGCGCGGGGTCCTCCAGGCGCGCCTCCGGCCGCAGGTTCGACTGTTCGACGTAGACCGTACGGCGCTTGCCGATCATCGGTTCCCGGGTGCCGCCCGCGTCGGCGACGTCCAGCCTGGCCGCCTCGCGCATGTCCCGGAAGAACCGGCGGTGCCAGGACCCGGCCGAGGTGATCGCGGCTGTGCCGTCCTTGCCGCCGAGCTGGGTGATCCGCCGGTACGGCCGCAGCAGCAGCCACCCCACCACGCCACAGAGCCAGACGAGGACCACCTGCAGCCAGCCCGGCAGGCTGGCCGTATTCATGATCAGGTCGACAGCGAACAGGTAGATCGCCGCGCCGGTGCCGAAGATCGCGATGTTGAACAGCGCCGCGACCACCGCGTTGCCCAGCCGCCGGATGCCGGAGCTGGCCGGGCGCAGCAGTCCGATCGTGCCCAGGATCGGTGCGGCAATCACCGCCCAGCGGAAGACCAGGAAGCCCAGCAGGACGAGCAGCGAGGCGGTCAGGTCGAACATCGCGAACATCACCGAGGCCAGCATCGCGATGAATCCGGCGCCGATCCGGTCCATGCCGTTGACGCCCTGCAGGTACTCGTACGCCTCGGGGTCCTCCGTCTTGATCTGCTCGGCGACCTTCTCCCACTGCTCCTTCTTGGCGGTGAGGGTGGGGGTGCGGGTGTCCGGGTTGTCCCGCATCTTCTGGGCCTCGTCCCAGCTGAGGGACCGCGCGTCGTAGAGGGCCATGCCGTACTTCTGGGCGGTGGTGCTGTCGGCCGAGCCGAGCAGTCCGCGCAGCCAGTTGCGGTACAGCATGGTCTCGGTCGCGGTGTCGCTGGCCCGCACGGCGGGCGGCCGGTTGTCCTTGCAGGCGTCCGGCTTGCCCAGCTTGCAGCCGGCGGTCTTGTCGCCGTCCTGGGGGCGCGGGCCGACCGCGTCGTGCACCACGCCCAGGGTCGTGACGAGGCTCTGGTCGGCGATGTTGGCCGAACGCACCGGCCACGCCGCGATCGCCGTGACCGCCACCATGACGAGGATCGCCCACCCGGCCGTGGTCATCGCGGCGCCCATCTCCGCCTGCTGCGAGCGCCAGATCAGGTACAGCCCCACGATCGCCAGGGTGATGACGCCGAAGACGCTGAAGACCTTCTCGTAGACCGCCTTCGTGGCCTGCTCGACCAGCGGGTCGGCCCAGCCCCACATCGACGCCGGGTCCCAGGCCCGCTCGCGCAGCGCGTTGGACGCCCCGATGATCGCCGTGGCGATCATGAACTCGCCGTTGGCCACCGTCGTCTCGAACTTGTAGTCCGGGTCCACGAGCGTGGACGCACACCCGCTGTCCAGGTCATACGTCGTGTACGCGTAGCCCGCGTACCCGTACTGGCTGTAGATGCCCTGGGGGCCGGGCAGGGTCGACGACGCGGGGCGCTCGGCGAACCAGCCCGCCAGACCGGAGTCCGGTGCGCTCGGGGTGGGCGGGGTGAGGCACTCCGCGCGGGCCGCGCTGACGTCCGCCAGCCGGTCGACGCACGCCTTGAGGTCCGACTGCCACTCCTCCGTGCTGCACAGGCCGCCGGGGGCCCGCGCGGGCACGGCCGCCGCCGCCCCGGACGGCGCCGCCACCGCCCACGCGACCGACGCGACCGCCGCGACCAGCACGGTGAGCAGCAGGGCGCACGCCCGCCGGACCATTCAGACCTCCAGGTCGGTGAACGACGACGGAATCGCCGTGGGTGCCGCCTGCGCGGCCGCGGGGGTGGTGTCCAGGTGCTCCAGCAGCCCGTCGACGTACGACACGTCGACCCGGACCTTCTGCACCCGGCCGTCCACGTCGCGCATCACGAACTCGCGGAAGCCGAGCCGGTGTGCCGACGAGGTGTCCACCTGCGACAGGGAGGCGAGGGTGGCCTCGTAGCCGTCGTGGACCGGGACGCGGAGCAGCCGCAGCGCCTCGGAGGCGATCTCCTGGTCCTCGGCGATCCGGCCGACGAACACGGTCGAGACAAGGTTCTGTACGTCGAGGCCGAGGATGTCGCGCGGGTTCTGCGAGGCGACCAGCGCGGCGAGGTTCCACTTCCGGGAGTCGCGGGCCAGCCGGACCAGGAACGACCGCCCGGAGCGCCAGCCCTCCATGAAGTGCGCCTCGTCGAGGCCGACCAGCTTGCGGGACGACATCGAGCCGCCGTAGCAGCGGCGCACGGCCAGCCGGTGCGCGGTGTGCAGCATCGGCAGCGCCAGGGACTCCTCGGCGGACCAGTACTCGCGTTCGATCTTGAGGTCGGGCAGCCGCAGCCCGGCCATGGTGATCACCGTCAGGGTCGCGTCGCCGCTGAGCAGGTGCTGCGGCGGCCGGCCGAAGAACAGCAGCGCCAGCGGCATCTCGGCGGTGTCGAGCAGCAGGTTCGCCAGCTCGCGGCCCTCGTCGTCGCCCAGCTGCTGCAGCGTGGCGACCACGTCGTCGATCGTGGAGGTCTCCTCCGCGGGCACCTGGCGTACCGCGTGGCGCAGCAGGGTCGCCGTGGAGGCCTCCTTGGCGACCTGCGGCGGGACCAGCATCGAGCAGATGTCCTGCACCAGCATCCGGCGCTCGGCCCGGGCGTTGGAGACCGCGATCTCGTACTCCCGGTCGCCGGCGGGACCGGTCGCGAACTCCGTGCGCACCGGCGTGGGGATCAGCGAGTACGGCGCCAGCGTGCCCTGCTCCGAGCCGGTCAGGTTGAGCACCCGCGAGTACGGCCGCAGCTCCGGCATCTGGCACAGCCGGGCCAGCGGGCCGGACGGGTCGAGCAGGGTCACCTGCACGCCGCGCCGCGCGTTCAGGTAGCCCAGCGCGCCCATCAGCGTGGACTTGCCACCGCCGGGCTCGGCGACGAACACCCCGAGGCCCGAGCGCTCCCGCACCTCCATGGGGAAGTGCAGGTCGAGGAAGACCGGCCGGCGGCACGTCCCCGCGGTGCGCCCGATCAGGTCGCCGCGCCGGTCACCCACCGTCGAGGCGGCCTGGGGTAGCGCGGCGGCCAGCAGCTTGACCGGCATCCGACGTACGTATCCGGTGTTGGCGATGGGCTCACCCGGGATGAACTCGCGGGCCAGCTGGTCCTGGTTCTTCGGGTGTTGCAGGGAGATGCGCAGCTCGCGGGAGTAGAGCTGGATGAGGCGGCGGGCGCGTTCCAGGCACTCCTCGCGGGTCGCGCCGCCGACCGCGATCCGGTGCCAGCCGTGCGCGCGGGCCGACTCGACCGGCAGGCCGGTGGTCATCTCGTCGCCGATCACCAGAGCACGCTTGGCGAGGCGTTCCAGCTCGGGCGGCGCGTCGATGCCGTGCTCGGCGTAGTCGAGCTGCTGGGACCGGATCATCCGCAGCCGGTGCTCCAGGTTCTTGAAGGAGCTGGTCGAGCCGAGGATGTCGATGCGGGACGACAGCTCCATGGGCCACGGCAGCCGCTCGTGGAAGTGCAGCCACGGCTCGTGCTTCTCCGGGATCTCCAGCGGCTCCATCCGGCCGACGGACAGCACCGCCACGTGGCGTTCCTCGCCGGACATGCGGTTGACCAGCTTGACCGTCGATCCGTACGGGGTGCGGTAGCGCTCGACCTGCTCGGTGAGGGCCAGCAGGTCGCCGCGTTCCCAGTGCCCGTTGGTGACCGGGGAGAGCGGGCCGGGCGGCGCCATGCACAGCGCGACCGAGCGGAACAGCAGCCATTCCAGCTCCTGCGGGGTGACCCGGCGCCCGCGCATGCCGAACGCGTTGAGCACCTCGTCGAACTGCTCGACCGTGCGGCCCAGCTTGCGGCGCTCGCCGTCCGTGGTGCCCTTGCCGACGATCCGCAGCACGCGCTCGGCGAACGTGTCGCCCAGCGACCGCCGGGCGAACGTCACCCCCAGGAACGTCTGGCCCTCGGCGTGGTTGACGGACAGCAGGTGCCGCTGCGCCGCGACCAGGTGATCCGACCACGAGGTCGCGCCCGAGACGTCGGGCAGCGGTTTAGCGGTGAACGAGTCCACGGTGCGGGCCCACTCGTCGGCCGGGAACGGCCGGCTGGTGCGGCGCAGGTGCAACCGGAAGCCGGCCAGGCCCGCGTACTGCTCGGAGATCGCGGAGAGCAGGGCCTCCCGCTCGGCGTCGGGCCGGAACGCCCAGCGCACCTCGGGCAGGTGATACCAGGCGGTCACCGTGCTCTGGGTGAAGGTCAGGTGCCCCGCGATCTCGGTGATCTCCAGCTCGACGGCCGGGTCGCGGTCGCTGAACTTCAGCTTGTGCGGGCGCAGCGGTGTCGCCTTGGCGTCCTTCTGCTTCCGCTGTGTGCGGTCCGGGCCCGCGGGCGCGGCGACGGCGGGCAGGTTCGCCGGTTCATCGTCCGCGCGGCCGCGCCGACGCTTGCGCCGGGCCGGCTCCTTGGTGGTGCGGTGCGCGGGCGCGTGCTCCGGCCGGGTGGCCGGAAGGTCGGTCCGGTGCACCGGATCGTGCGGTGCCGGGGCCCCCGCCGGAATCGGCGGCACCGCGGTGACACCCGGAGCCACCGCCCCGGCCACGGGGGCGGCAGTGGCCGCCGAGGGGGCGCTGGACGCACCGACCGTCTGCCACAGCGGTGGTGTCGTGACCGGGACGTCCGGGGTGTCGGCCACCCGCCCGGTAGGCCCGGTCGTGCCCGGCCGGGCGGCACCGGGGCGGGTCTCGTCCGCCCAGTCGGCGAAGTCGGGGTCGGCGAGGTCGAAGTCGGATCCGTCGAAGACCGGGTTCGGCGCGCCCGGGTCGTCGAAGAAGTCCGCCGGTGGCCCGGCCGGGACGCGGGTGAACGCCGTGGCCCCCGGATCCTGCGGCGGTGGGGCCGCGACCTCGCCCGTCAGCGCGGTGTCCGGGCCCTCCACGCCGGCGGCCCGCCCGGCCGTCCCCTGCTCCACCACCTCGACCGGGGGCGCGTGCCCCGCCTCGTGCGCGTCCGATGGGGACGGTCCCGCCGGAGCGATCTCGCCGGCGAGGGCCCCGTCGATGACGATGTCGAAATCCGGGTCATGATGATCGGCATACTGATCATCGCGTGGGGTATCCCGGACCGTAGCGGGGGATGGTGCGGGCGCCGGAGCCCCGCCGAACAGGTCGAGGAACGGTGAGTCGATGTCCATGGTGGTGTCCACGGCCGACCGCGGTCGTACGGGCTGGGGCGCCTGGAACACGCCGACCGTGCCGTGCCCCGGGCTGGTCACGATCTCGGGTTCGAGGTCCTCGTCCGGGAAAGGGGGCCGAGGGTGGTTGTCCGAGCGCACACCGTTACCTTGCCTGCCTGCGGGGGAGATGGCCGCGCGAGGATGCCCCGGCGGTGGGGAGTCGGTCATGCGCATGCCCCGTTCGGGCACGCCGCAGGACTGGTCAGACCGGTCATATCAGCTCCTCCCGAACCCGGATGCGAGTGGCGACAAGTCTCGGATCGCGTTGCTCGACGGCCGGTTCGCGGGTACGACGCCAGTCGGTGAGCGCGGTGCGGATGACCACCCGGGCGGGCCGGTCGGGATCGACGTGCCGGAACACGTACGACGTCGTCACCATGGCCAGGGCGATCTCCCAGGCCGGGAACGCGTCGAAGTCGAAGGTCATCAGGTAGTGCAACAGCATGAACAGTGGCACGAGCCCGACGAACATGCCGTACTGCGCGTACGGCAGGTGGACCGGGAGCGTGTAACCCGGCGGTCCTAGATAGACCAGCCGAGCCCGGTAGATGTCGTCGTCGGTACGCAGCCGCATGTGTCCGCCTGCGGCCTATTTGAAGAGGAGGTTGATGAGGTAGTCGCCGACGAAGAACAGCGTCGCGGCGCCTGCGATGAACGCCAGTCCGACGATCGCGATCGCCGAGCTGGTCAAGACCCGCGAGATCTCACCTCGGCTGGCCCGGCCGATGAAGATGACGCCGAGGACCGCCAGCAGGATCGGTGCGATGTTGCTGGCGAAGAAGGTGACGACACCTTCGGTGTTGATGCCCTTCGGCTCGGCGGGGGCGGCGAGCGGGCCGTGCTGGAGCGCCGTCACGAGCTGAGCGGCGACCTCGGTGGCGATCATTGGTGTACCTCCCGGGTGCTCGGCGAGGGGCGCCGGGCACGGTGCAGTGGTGAAGCCTCGCTGGCGGCAACGCCCATATGGTGCTACTTCCCGCTCACCACGTCGAGTGAGCCGTTAGGGCACTGCAGTCCTTCCAAGCCCATCTGCGTCTCTTCGGTCCTTTAATGATGCCCAGATCCGAAGAGTACGGCCCGTACTTCCTACCTACAAGCTGCCTGATTCGTTACCCAAGGTAGAGGCGTGACTGAAGATGAGTCACGAAGGATCGTACGCGCGTTCGAAGATCGTGTGGTCGGTACCGTGTGCCTGTGGACAACTCGGTCGGTGTCGGTGACCGGCTTTTGCGCAGCAATCACCCGGTCGTGATGGGCGTGGTGAACGTGACCCCGGACTCCTTCTCGGACGGTGGCCGGTACGTCGACCTGGACGCGGCGGTCGCCCACGGCATCGAGCTGCACCGTGACGGGGCGGCGGTCGTGGACGTCGGCGGCGAGTCCACCCGGCCGGGTGCGGAGCGGGTCGACGCGGCCACCGAGATCGACCGGGTCGTCCCGGTCATCCGGCAGCTCGCCGCGGCCGGGGTCCCGCTGAGCATCGACACGACCCGCGCCGAGGTGGCCGCCGCCGCCCTGGAGGCGGGCGCGGCCATCGTCAACGACGTCTCCGGCGGCCTCGCCGACCCCGGCATGGCCACGGTCGTCGCCGCGGCCGGCTGCCCGTGGATCCTCATGCACTGGCGCGGCCACTCCCGGCACATGCAGGACAATGCGGTCTACGCCGATGTCGTCGCCGAGGTCCGCGCCGAACTGCTCGACCGGGTCACCGCCGCGACCGCGGCCGGGGTCGCGTCCGAGCAGCTGATCCTCGATCCGGGCCTCGGTTTCGCCAAGCAGGCCGAGCACAACTGGGCACTCAGCGCCCACCTCGACGAGCTGGTCGCGCTCGGCTTCCCCGTGCTCTTCGCGGCCAGCCGCAAGTCGTATCTCGGCCGGCTGCTGGCCGGGCCCGACGGCGCGCCGCGCCCGGTCGGCGAGCGGGAGGCCGCCACGATCGCGACCAGCGTGCTGGCCGTGGCCGCGGGCGCGTGGGGGGTCCGGGTGCACGACGTCCGCGCGACCGCGGACGCGCTGGCCGTCTGGGCCGCCACCGGCCGCCCCCACCTGCGAGGCGCCGCATGACCACCGACCGCATCACCCTCACCGGCCTACGGGTACGCGGCTTCCACGGCGTCTTCGCCCACGAGCGGCGTGACGGCCAGGATTTCGTGATCGACGCCGAACTGGAGCTCGACCTGGCCCCCGCCGCGGCCAGCGACGACGTCGCCGACACCGTCCACTACGGGGAGCTGGCGGGCGAGCTGGCCGCGGTCGTCGCGGGCGAGCCCGTCGACCTCATCGAGACCCTCGCCGACCGGCTGGTCACGGTGTGCCTGCGCGATCCCCGGGTCGCCGCCGCCACGATCACGGTGCACAAGCCGCAGGCGCCCATCCCGCACGAGTTCGCCGACGTGGCGGTCACCCTGCGGCGGGCCCGATGACCAGGGCGATCCTGTCGCTGGGCAGCAACCTCGGCGACCGGTACGTGCACCTGTGCACCGCCGTCGCCGGGCTCGGTGAGTCGGTCGTGCTCACCTCCGGCGTGTACGAGACCCCGCCCTGGGGGGACACCGAGCAACCCCCGTACCTGAATGCGGTGGTGCTGGTGGTGGACCCGGCGGCCGCGCCGCGGCACTGGCTGGACCGGGCCCGGGCGCTGGAGTCGGCGGCCGGGCGGGTGCGCGACCCGCAGCGCCGCTTCGGGCCGCGCACGCTGGACGTCGACGTCATCGCGGTGTGGCAGGAGGACGGCGGCCCGGTGTGTCAGGACGATCCGGAGCTGACCCTGCCGCATCCCCGCGCGCACCAGCGGGCGTTCGTGCTCAAGCCATGGCTGGACCTGCAGCCCTACGCGCAGCTGCCCGGCCACGGCTGGGTCACCGATCTGCTCACGGCGAACGCGCTGGCCGCCGACGTCGTCGCACTGACTCCCCGGCCCGACCTGCCGTTAGAGTCGGAATCGTGAGCAGTGACCCCGGCGGCGACCGGCACCCACCCTCGATGCGGCCGACGAACCCGTCGGTGCTGGTGGTCGCGGCGCTGGGCGCCGCGGCATTCGGCTGGCTGCTGCTGAGCACCCTGTACTGGCGGATGCCGCCGCTGCCGTGGCCGCCCATCATCGTGCTGGCCGCGCTGGCGGTGGCCGAGTTCCTGCTGGCGCAGAACACCCGGGCCCGGATCCAGCGCCGCCCCGGCGCGCCGCCGGTCGAACCCCTGGCCGTGGCCCGGTACGCGGTGCTGGCCAAGGCGTCCTCGCTGGCCGGGGCGCTGTCCGCCGGATTCTCCGCGGGCCTGCTGTCCTGGCTGGCCCTGGATCCCACGCACGCCGCCCAGCAGGACATCCCCGCGGCGATCGGCGGAGTGGTCTCCGCCCTCGCGCTCGTCGGCGCGGCACTCTGGTTGGAGCGGGCCTGCCGGGTCCCCCGATCTGACCAGAAGGATGAGGACGACTCCGACAAGAGTCCGGGACGTCGCTGACGGGTGTCCCATTGGCCTTGACCTCCGTATCCTGAGCCGGGCTGGCCCCGGCCGCCTTGACCACACCAGGAGGGGCGGACATGGCATACGACGACGTCGCCTTCGGCCGAACGGCCGGATCGGACGATGACGGTGGCCGCGACCGGCTCGGCGTGCACCTCGGCTGGGAGGTGGTCCTGCTGCTGGGGGCCGCCGCGCTCGGGTTCCTGCTGTACCGGTTCGATCCCGCCGCCCTGCGCCGCCCCGCCCTCGACACGCTGCTGATCACGGCCACCGCGATCGGCCTGCTCACCCTCGGCGCGGGCCTCACCCTGCGCGCCGGGGTGCCGAACCTGGCGGTCGGGCCGATCGCGCTCGCCGCGTCGCTGCACTTCGCCGAGAACGGCGACCGCGGCCTGGTCAAGGCCGCCGTGCCCGCCCTGGTGATCGCGGCGGGCGGCGCGGTCGTGATCGGGGTGTTCATCCTCGCCCTGCATGTGCCCGGCTGGGTCGCCACGCTGGGCGCGGGGCTGGGCGTCATCGTGTACGACCAGCTGCGTACCGCGCCGGTGCCCGTGCAGGGCGGATACGACCCGTCCAACCAGGCGTTCTTCCTATTCGGGGCGTTCGCGCTGCTGGCCGTCGTCGGCGGCGCGGTCGGTGCCCTGGAATCGGTACGCCGCAAGCTCGGCGCGATGCGCCAGCCCACCGACCCGGCCCGCCGCCGCCGGGGCGTGGCCCTGCCGGTGCTGGCCTCGCTCATCCTGTCGTCGGTGTTCGCGGTGGCGGCCGGGATCCTGCTGGCGGCCCAGTCGACCCGGCCGATCGTCCCCGGCACCGGCCTGGAGTGGACAGGGATCGCGCTGGGCACCGCCCTGGTCGCGGGCACCAGCGCGTACGGGCGCCGCGGCGGGATCTTCGGGACCCTGCTGGCCGTGGTCGCGATGACGTTGTTCCTCGACTACGCCGACCGGCGCGGCTTCAACATCGCGTTGTTCGCCACGGCCGCCTGCACCATCGGCGGCGGGCTGGTCGTCACCCGGCTGGTCGAGACGTACGGCCGGACCCTGACGGTGGCCGACGCGGAGCCGGACTGGCAGCCCGATCCGCCCGCCGAGACGGCCACCTGGCGCGCCGACATGCCGGAGACCTGGTCGGCGTCGGGGGTCGGCGCCCAGCGCCGCGGCGAGCGGTGGGACGACGGCCCGTGGGGCAGCAGCCGCTGACCGGGCGTCCGGGCGTGTCCGGTCGGGGCCGAGACCTATGCTGACTGCATGACCGATGCCACCTTCGCCGAGCTGGACGCCCTGTCGACGGAGCAGCTGCGCGAGCGCGCCTTCGCCCGCGCCAAGGAGAGCCGCGACGTCAAGTTCTTCTGGTCGATCCTGAAGCATCTGCCGGACTCCGACGAGGCGTCCGGGCTCGACGGCGCACCGAACTCGGTCGGGCCGACGATCGACGAGGCGCACGCGTTGTGGCGCGAGCTGACCGGGCACGGCAACGGGTACGGCGACCACGAGCCGCTGCTGCGCGCGGCGTTCATCGACTACCTGCAAAAGCCCTGAACATCGCCTGAACGCGGACATTCACGGGCATTACCGCCTGTGCGTTTGCGCGGGGGAATCCGTTGGGAATCAACGGGTCCATGCCCCTCGGAAATCGCTACCGAACCGCGCCTGGTGCGGGCACCCTCGCCGCGCTCATTCTTGTCCTGATCTTCGGCAGCCCGTGGTATGCGGACTGGGCGGAGAAGAACACCGATCCCAATACCGCCGGCGGCTGGTGGCTGCGGCTGCTGGCCTGGCCGCACTGGCGGTTCAGCTCCCACGACTCCGTCCGCGAGGTCGTCGCCGCTGACCTCAAGGCGATCCTGCTCGTCGTCCTCACCGCGCTGTTCCTCGTGCTGCTGCCCGGCTCCCAGCTGGCCCGGGCCCGCGGCACGATCAGCCAGTTCTTCGCGGGCTGGGCGGCGTACATCTTCGCGGGCGGGTTCGCCGCGCTGCTCACCACGCTGATCCTGGCGAACCCGTCGCTGCTCGGCGCGTTCCGTGCGGCCGGCGACGGGGCCACGTACGGCCTGTTCGTCGGGTGGATCGTGGGTATCGCCACGCTGGGTGGGCGCCGCGGCACCCGCTGAACGCCGTCAGACCGGGGCCTGGGCCTGATCGTCGGGGACCGCGCCGTCGGGGGCCGCGAAGATCGCCGAACGGGACACCGTGCCGATCGGGCGGCCCTCGCTGGTGACCACGACGTTGAGCGAGTCGCCGGTCAGCATCGCGGCCAGCGCGTCGTACATCGTTGCCGAGTCCGCGACAGAGGGCAGTCGCTCGACGTCCTCGGTCCCGGCGAGGGGGCGCATCGCGCCGCGCAGGCTGGTGACCGCGAGGCGGCGGATCCCACGGTCGGTGCCCACGAACCGGGCCACCGCGTCGGACGCCGGGGCGCTGAGCACCTCGGCCGGTGGCGCGTACTGCAGCAGCAGACCGCCCTCGGCCAGCACGGCGATCCGGTCGCCCAGCCGTACCGCCTCGTCGATGTCGTGGGTGACCAGCACGATGGTCTTGCGGACCGCCGCCTGCAACCGGAGGAACTCCTCCTGCAGGCGGCCCCGCACGATCGGGTCCACCGCCGAGAACGGCTCGTCCATGAGCAGCACGACCGGGTCGGCCGCCAGCGCGCGGGCCACGCCGACCCGCTGCCGCTGGCCGCCGGAGAGTTCGTGCGGGTAGCGGTCGCCGTGCCGGGCCGGGTCCAGCCCGACCAGCTCCAGCAGCTCGTCGGCCCGCGCGCGGATCTGCTTGCGGTCGGTGCCGCGCAGCCGCGGCACGGTGCCGACATTGGTACGGATCGTCTGGTGCGGGAACAGCCCCACGTCCTGGATGACGTACCCGATGCGGCGGCGCAGCTCCACCGGATCCTGCTCGGCGATGTCCTGGCCGTCCAGCAGGATCCGTCCCTTGGACGGCTCGACGAGCCGGTTCAGCATCCGCAGCACCGTGGACTTGCCGCAACCGGACGGGCCGATCAGGACGGCCAGCTCTCCCGCGCGTACCTCCAGGCTGAGGTCGCCGACCGCGACCGTGCCGTCCGGATAGACCTTGCCCACGTGCTCCACGGTGATCGAGGCCGCGCCGTGCCCGGCGCCCGGACCGTCCGGGGTAGCGTCCACGTGTGTCCTTCCTGTCCTGGGTGCCCGGGCCGGTGCCGATTCGGCTGCTGGCCGCGCCGGCCGACGCCCGGCCGGGTAATCCGTGGTTCTCCTGGACCTACGTCCACGAGAATGCCGACACCATCCTGGAGAAGCTCGCGTTCCATGCGGGTCTCACCGCCCGTGCCGTGCTCATCGCCCTGGTCGTGGCCGTGCCGCTGGCGGTGGTCGCCTACTGGTGGCGGCCACTGACCGGGCCGATTCTCGCACTCTCCAGTGTGCTGTACACGATTCCCTCGCTCGCCCTGCTCTCGCTGGTCGCGCCCGCGGTGGGCACCACCAGGGATCTCTCCGTGCTCATCGCGCTCGTCCTGTACGCCCTGCTCGTGCTGGTCCGCAACACCCTGGCCGGGCTCGTGCAGGTGCCGCCGGCGGTGCGCGACGCGGCCGCCGGGATGGGGTACGGCCGGCTGAGCCGCCTCTGGCACATCGAGCTGCCGCTGGCCCTGCCCGCGCTGCTCACCGGGCTCCGCCTGGCCACGGTGTCGACCGTGGCGCTGGTGACGATCGGGGCCCTGATCGGCAACGGCGGCCTCGGCGACCTGATCCTCGGCGGCTTCAACCACAACTTCTACCGGGCCGAGATCATCACCGGAACGGTGCTCTGCGTGGTCCTGGCGCTGGTGCTGGACCTGCTGCTGGCCGGGCTGGGCCGACTGCTCACCCCGTGGACCCGGGGGCGCCGGGCGTGAACTACCTCTCCGACGGCCTGGTCTGGCTCAACGACCCGCTCAACTGGACCAACCCCGGTGGCCTGCTCGACCGGCTGCGCGAGCATCTCGTGATCAGCGCGTGGGCGGTGCTGCTGGGCTGCCTGATCGGCTGGCCGCTGGGCGTCTGGCTGGGCCATCGCGGCAAGGGCGGCGGGCCGGTCATCACCCTGGCCAACCTCACGCTGGCCATCCCGACCCTGGCGCTGCTGACCATCCTGCCGCTGACCCCGCTCGGCTTCGGGCGGCTGCCGATCGTGGTCGCGCTCGCGGTGTTCGCGATCCCGCCGCTGCTGGCCAACGCGTACACCGGGGTGCGGGAGGTGGATCCGGGGATCAGGGACGCGGCGCGCGGGATGGGCCTGTCCGGTGGGCAGCTGCTGCGGCAGGTGGAGTTGCCGCTGGCGGTGCCGTACCTGGCGGCCGGGTTGCGGACGGCGGCGGTGCAGGTGGTGGCCACGGCCGCGCTGGCCGCGTTCGTGAACGGCGGCGGGCTCGGGCAGATCATCAGTGCCGGGTTCGGCATCGGCATGAGCAACGGTGGCGGCGGGCAGATCGTCGCGGGCGGCCTGGTGGTGGCGGCGCTGGCGCTGACGGTGGAGGCGGTGCTGGCCGGGGTGCAGTGGCTGGTCACCCCGCGCGGGCTGCGTGGTCGCGTCTGGCCCCGGGGCTCCACCGTTTGACAGCCGCGTGACCGTTCGACAGCCGCGTGCCTCCGCGGTCGCAGGACCGGAGCCGGTAACGCTTTGGCAACGCCCGCCGTGCGGGCCGGGAGGTTGTCGTACCCCCGAGGTGGGATGGGAAGTGCCGCACGCGGGTATGTGCGGCTGACCATCACGCGGGCATCGGATATCAACCGCCCGTCGGACACGCGGCACGGCCCCGGGCCGCGCCGGGACACAGAAGGCGGCACCATGCGTCGACACCTGCTCACGATGACCGGCTGCCTCGCGGCCGCGGTCGTCGTCCTTTCCGGTTGCGGTCAGGCCGGCTCGTCCGGCACGGCCGCCCCGCCCAGCGCCGCCGCCGGCGCCGGGTGCGCCCCGGTCGCCGGGGACAAACTGGTCGTCCTCACGGACGACAAGAAGCTGCAGAACACGGACAACGTCGTCCCCGCCGTCCACAAGGCATCGTCGTCGCCGCAGCTGATCGCGGCGCTCGACAAGGTGTCGGCCGCGCTCGACACCCCCAAGCTCATCGAGCTGAACAAGGCGGTCGACGTCGACCGCAAGTCGTCCAAGACCGCCGCCCGGGAGTTCGCCACGGCGAACAACCTCACCGCCGGCATCGCGAAGGGCCCGGGCGGCACGATCCGGGTCGGCGCGGCCAACTTCGCCGAGAGCGCCACCCTCGGCGAGCTGTACAACCTCGTGCTCACCGCCGCCGGCTACACGGTGAAGGTCCAGCAGATCGGCAACCGCGAACTGTACGAGCCCGCCCTGGAGAAGGGCGAGATCGACGTGGTGCCCGAGTACGCGGCCACCCTAGCCACGTTCCTCAGCGGCAAGGTGGACGGCAAGAACGCCAAGGATCCGTCCTCGCCGGACCTGAACACCACCATGGCCAACCTCACCTCGCTCGGCGGCAAGGTGGGCCTGACGTTCGGCGCCCCGTCGTCCGCTCAGGACCAGAACGCGTTCGCGGTGACCCAGGGCTTCGCCGACAAGTACGGGGTCACGACGCTGTCCGACCTGGCCGGCAAGTGCTCCGGGACGGCCACGATCCTCGGCGGTCCGCCCGAATGCCCGCAGCGGCCCAAGTGCCAGGCCGGGCTGGCGGAGACCTATAACTTCCAGGCGGGCAAGTTCACCTCGCTGGACGCGGGTGGGCCGCTCACCAAGACCGCCCTCAAGCAGGGCACGATCAGTGTGGGCCTGGTGTTCAGCTCCGACGCGGCACTGGCCGCGGGCTGACCCTCGTACGGGGCGGACGGTCCCGGTGGCGCCGTCGTGGCGTGTCCGGGGCTCGTCCGCCCGTTTCGTACCGGCCCCTCGGTGGGTACGATCTGCCACCATGCCGGACCGGGAACCGCAGGAGGAAAACCGTGAGGGGCACAAGTCCCGGCTGCCGCGCCTTCTCGTCTGGGTCGGTGCCGGGCTCGCCCCCGTGGCGGCGATCGTCGCGCTGGTCGGGGGCGACACGTCGATGCGCACCGCGGTTCTGCTCCTCGCGGTCTGCGTCGTACTGATCGGGGCGTCACTGCTCATCCGCGACGACCCGGTGCTGCTGCGCATGGAGGTCGAGGACCGCGTCGCCGCCGAGGTCGAGACCATGCGCGGGCAGCTGCGGGCCGAGGTCGCCGCGGCGGCCCGGGTCACCCATCACCACGTGCAGGCCCTGCAGGACGAACTCGGCCAGATGCGCGGCGCCGTCCGCCCCGAGCCCGGCATTGCCACGGGCGGCCGCGCCACCGTCCCCGCCGCCGTGCCCCACGGGGCGGTCCCGCCCGCCGTTTCCGCCGCGGGGCCGCACGGGGCGGTCGCGCCGACCGGCGCCGCGGCGCCGCATGGGGTAGTCGCGTCCACCGGCGCCGCGGGGCCCCACGGGGCAGTCGCGTCCACCGGCACCGCGGCGCCGCATGGGGCGGCCGTGGCCCGGGCGGGGCTGCCGCGCCCGCGCGGCCCGGTGCCCCCGCCCTCGGTCGCCCGCCCGCCGAGAAACCCGCCGATCGCCGCGCTGCCCCCGAGCGGGCCGCATGTCCCCCCGCCGTCCTACGACGACACGCCCTACGACGACACGCCCTACCCCGACACGGGCTACGGCGACATCGGGCACGGCGACTCCGGCGACCGCCCGGGCGAGGGCGGCGGGAAACGCCGGGCCGACATCACCGCCGTGGATCTCGGCTACACCGGGCGCCGGAGCCGTCCCGACCACACGGACGACGAGTTCGACTATGGGCCCGAGCCCGGACATCCCGGATACGGCCTGACCGCACCGGACCCCTACGACTCGGACCCGCTGGGCGACGACTACGAGTGGCGCCAGCCCTCCGGGCACTGGGATCAGCGCGGCCGCTGGTAGCGCGGCACCGACACCGCCCGCCTACTTGTCGATGTCGCCGACCACGAAGAACATCGAGCCCAGGATGGCGATCAGATCCGGCACCAGGCAGCCCGGAATCAGGGTGGCCAGCGCCTGCACGTTCGCGTACGAGGCGGTGCGCAGCTTCATCCGCCACGGCGTCTTCTCGCCGCGCGACACCAGGTAGTACCCGTTGATGCCGAGCGGATTCTCGGTCCACGCGTACGTGTGCCCCTCGGGTGCCTTGACCACCTTCGGCAGCCGCACGTTGACCGGCCCGCTCAACTGGTCGACCCGGTCGAGGCACTGCTCGGCGAGGGTCAGCGAGGCGTACACCTGATCCAGCAGCACCTCGAACCGGGCGTGGCAGTCACCCGCGGTACGGGTCACCACGGGCACGTCCAGCTGGTCGTACGCGAGATAGGGCTCGTCGCGGCGCAGGTCGATGTCGAGTCCGCTGGCCCGCGCGACCGGCCCGGACGCCCCGTACGCGGCCGCCTGCTCAGCGGTCAGCACCCCCACCCCGACGGTACGGGCGAGGAAGATGTCGTTGTTCCGGATCAGCCGGTCGAGGTCCGGCATCCGCGACCGGACCAGTGCGATGGCCTCCCGGGCCCGCCGGGTCCAGCCCGCCGGCACCTCCTCCTTCAGGCCACCGACCCGGTTGAACATGTAGTGGATGCGCCCGCCGGAGACCTCCTCCAGCACGGTCTGCAGCGTCTCCCGTTCCCGGAACGCGTAGAAGATGGGGGTGATCGCGCCGATCTCCAGCGGGTACGAGCCGAGGAACATCAGGTGGTTGAGGACCCGGTTCAGCTCGGCCAGCACCATCCGCAACCAGACCGCGCGCTCGGGCACCTCGATGCCCATCAGCCGCTCGACCGCCAGCACCACACCCAGCTCGTTGGCGAACGCGGACAGCCAGTCGTGCCGGTTCGCCAGCACGATGATCTGGCGGTAGTCGCGCACCTCGAACAGCTTCTCCGCGCCCCGGTGCATGTAGCCGACGATCGGCTCGCAGGCCACCACGCGTTCGCCGTCGACGGTGAGCCGCAGCCGGAGCACGCCGTGCGTGGACGGGTGCTGCGGCCCGATGTTGAGCACCATGTCGGCCGTGTCGAGCCCGGCGCCGGTCCCGACGGTCATCTCGCGCAGATCGCTGCTCACGATCTCCGATCGTAGGCGCCCACCCCCCGCCCGCCCGTGCTGGGCGCGGCTCCGCTCACGAGTCCGGGGCCCCGCTTCCGGTCAGGGGCGTTCGGCGGGCCGGGGGGAGGCCGGCCAGGGGTGGGTCGATGCCGATGCCGTGCAGCAGCCACCAGTGGCCGCCGAGTCCCGCCTCGTCGGTGAGTTCCGCCGCGGCGCCGGCCCGGCTCAGCGCCCGCAGGTAGCCCGCCGGGTCGCTGCCCGCCTGATCCAGCGGCGGGCGGGCGGCGGATATGCCCAGGGCGTGCAGCGCCGCCCGCTGCCGCAGCAGCACGTACGGGCTGCCGGGCGCCGCGGCCACCGCGTCGACGGCCACGTGCGCGGTGACGTCGCAGCCCCCGTCCGGTACGGGTGGCACCTGGCGCCCAGCCCGGAACCCGGTGAGGGTGCCCAGCACCGGCCGGTCGTCACGGACGTGCCCGTAGTCGACGGCGAGCGCGCACCCGCGCCGGACCGCCGACACGGCGTCGGCCCAGGCGATGTCGCGGGACCAGCCGATCTCGGCCCGGTCGCCGGGTGTCCGCAGCGGCCACCACCGGGCCAGCCAGAACGCGTCAGCCGCGTCCACGGGCGCGCCCAGTGACTCGGCGCCGGTGTCCGGTTCGACCAGGACCCGGCGTACCCGGCCGTCCCGGTCGGTCTCGGCGACGTCGAGCGGGACGTTGTCCAGCCATTCCGTGCCCAGCAGCACCCCGACGATCCCGTCCGGGACGTCGCGCCGCCAGCCGATCGAGGAGTCCAGGCCGGGCGGGCGCGGCGCCGCCTCGACCCCGGCCAGCCGGGCACGGGAGCCGAGGGACTCGGCCAGCAGCGGGCGCAGCGCGGTGAGCAACTCGCCGCGTCCGGCGCCCACGTCGACGACGTCGAACCTCGGCGGGTGCCGCAGCGCGGCGTCGACCTTTCCGATCAGGCGGTGCAGCGCCGCGGTGAACAGCGGCGAGGCGTGCACGCTGGTCCGGAAGTGCCCGGCCGGTCCGGCGGCGCCGCTGGTGAAGAAGCCGGATTCGCCGTACAGGGCGTCCTGCATCGCCGTGCGCCATCCGACCTGCCGCCCCGTCACACCGCCACCCTAGGTTGAGCTCGGGTGCAGTTGTTCACAGGTGGTTGTCACCGGTGTGTTACGTCGGCGCATACTTCTCCACGACCGGTACCCCAATCGCTGAGGACTGGATCCCACATGAGCGCAGTGCCGCGCGCCCGAGACCGGGCCGAACCACTGGTCGTCGGCGTTGTCGGCGCCGGACGGGTGGGCGCCGTCCTGGGCGCGGCCCTGGCCGCCGCGGGCCACCGGGTGGTCGCCGCCGCTGGCGTCTCCGCGGCTTCCCGCGACCGCATCGCCCGGCTGTTGCCGCAGGCCGCCGTACTTCCCGCCGACGAGGTCGCCCGCGCCGCGACCGATCTGCTGCTGCTGGCCGTGCCCGACGACGCCCTCGCGGGTGTCGCCTCCGGGCTCCGGGTGACCGGCGCGCAGCCCGCGGGTCAGATCGTCGCGCACACCTCCGGCGCCCACGGTGTCGCCGTCCTGGGCGCGGCCGCCGGGTTCGCTCTGCACCCCGCGATGACCTTCACGGGCGAGCCCGCCGACCTGGACCGGCTGCCCGGCATCGCGTACGGCCTGACCGCACCGGCGCCGCTGCGCGCGTTCGCCGCCCGGCTGGTCACCGATCTGGGCGGGGTGCCGGAGTGGGTCGCGGAGGAGTCCCGGCCGGTGTATCACGCGGCCCTGGCACACGGCGCGAACCACCTGGTCACCCTCGTCAACGAGGCCGCCGATCTGCTCCGCGCGGCAGGGGTCGGGCAGCCCGGCACGGTGCTGGCGCCGCTGCTGCAGGCCGCCCTGGACAACGCGCTGCGGATGGGTGACGCGGCGCTGACCGGCCCGGTGTCGCGGGGCGACGCGGGCACCGTACACAAGCATCTGGACCGCATCCCGGCCGACGCCGTGCCCGCCTACCTGGCGCTGGCCCGGCGCACCGCGGACCGCGCGATCGCGGCGGGCCGGTTGCGCCCGCGGGACGCGATCGCCCTGCTGGACGTGCTGGCCCACGCGGCGAGCGACGAGCCCGACCCGGCGCCGGCGGAGGCCGTGGCGCCAGGAGGAGCGCCCGCCGAGGCCGCGGAGGGCGCAGCATGGCGTGCAGAGGCGGGACGAACTGAGGAGGTCGCACCGTGACGGAGCTGGTGCACACCCGCGCCGAGCTGGAGGCGGCCCGCAAGGCGCTGCCCGGCACGGTCGCCGTGGTCATGACCATGGGCGCGCTGCACGAGGGGCACCGCGAGCTGATGCGGACCGCGCGCCGCAACGCCGACCACGTCATCGTGACGATCTTCGTGAACCCGCTGCAGTTCGGCCCGAACGAGGACTACGACCGCTACCCGCGCACCCTCGACGCCGACCTGGAGGCGTGCCGTGCCGAGGGCGTGGACCTGGTGTTCGCCCCGGCCCGCGAGGAGATGTATCCCGGCGGTCAGCCGTCGGTGACCGTGGAGGCCGGCCCGCTCGGCACGATCCTGGAGGGCGCCAGCCGCCCGGGCCACTTCGCCGGGATGCTCACGGTGGTCTGCAAGCTGCTCCTGCTGACCCGGGCTCACTTGGCGTTCTTCGGCGAGAAGGACTACCAGCAGCTCGCGCTCATCACCCGGATGGTCCGCGACCTCGACCTCGGCGCCGACATCCGCGGAGTGCCGACGGTCCGCGAGCCGGACGGCCTCGCGCTGTCCAGCCGGAACCGCTACCTCTCGGCCGAGCAGCGCGCCGCCGCGCTCGCGCTGTCGCGCGCGCTGCGGGCCGGCGCCGCACACACGGATGCCGGGGCGGCACTCGCTGCAGCGGCGGCGATCCTGGCCGACAGTACGGGCGTGCAGGTCGACTATCTTGCCCTCACCGACCCGGAGCTGGGGCCCGCCCCGGCTCACGGACCAGCCCGGCTGCTCGTGGCAGCCCGGGTCGGCACCACCCGCCTGATCGACAACGTCCCGCTCCAGCTGGAGATTGCCGCATGATGCTGCGCACGATGCTCAAGTCGAAGATCCACCGGGCCACCGTGACCCAGGCCGACCTGCACTATGTCGGCTCGGTGACCGTGGATGCCGACCTGCTGGACGCGGCCGACCTGCTTCCCGGTGAACAGGTCGCGATCGTGGACGTGACAAACGGCGCCCGCCTGGAGACGTACGTGATCCCGGGCGAGCGGGGCACCGGCGTGATCGGTATCAACGGCGCCGCCGCCCACCTGGTGCACCCCGGCGACCTGGTCATTCTGATCTCGTACGGGCAGATGGACACGGAGGCGGCCCGCGCCTACGAGCCACGGATCGTGCACGTCGACGCGCAGAACGGGATCATCTCGCTGGACGTCGACCCGGCCGCCGCCGTCCCCGGCATGGCCGACGACCTGGTCCGCGGCGACCTCACCCTGTCCCGCGCCTGACCCGCCGTTCGCACGCCCCCGGGCGCTCCGGGGGCGAGTGGGTGCTGCGCGCCCGCGGGAGCATGCCCCTCCGGGATGAATGCCATATGATTGACAAAAGGGACAACTGTGGCGTTCGGGAGGCAGGGGTTCATGCGACGCCGCCTTCGTGCCCGTTTGAGCGGGCTCGGGGCCGCGGGTCTGGCGGTGCTGGCCCTCGGCGCGGGCTGCGGCCTGCCGGAAGGCGTCGACGGCAACCTCACGGACGACTGGACCCCGATCGCGGCACCCACCGGCTTCACCCCGGCCGCGGCGACCTGCCACGCCGCCGCGTACGCCCCGGTCGGGACCCGCTCGGCGTACGAGCAGGTCGACTGCGCCCGGGCGCACCGCAGCGAGACCGTGTACGTCGGCCAGTACCCCGACGCGCCCGCCCCGCCCGAACCGGCCTCCGCGGCGGCCAGCCAGGCGTACCGCACCTGTGACCTGAAGACCGCGGCGTACGTGGGCGGCCCCTGGCGCAACGCCCGCCTCTGGATCGGGGTCACCCACCCGTCCGCGGCCGCGTGGACGGGCGGCGCCCGCTGGTTCCGGTGCGAGCTGGTCGAGGTCAGCTCCGTCGAGGACGGCGGCGGAGCGGTCCAGCGCAGCGCCAGCCTCAAGGGGGCGCTGGCCCAGCCCGGCTCACCACTGCTGCTCACCTGCTACGCCGTCAAGCTGGACGCCAGCGGCTCGATCGACTCCATGCCGCCCGCGACGTGTACGGCCAAGCACAACGCCGAGTTCGTCGGAGTCTGGAACGCGGGCAACCTGGCGTACCCGAAGACCGACGCCCAGTGGGTCAAGTTCCACGACGGCTGCCGCTCGGTCATCGCCTCGTACGCGGGCGTGCCCAACGACGCGGACCAGCAGTACCGCACCGGCGTCGTGTCGCTGCCGGGCGGCGCGGACGTGTGGGCGCTCGGCGATCACGCCGTGCGCTGCTACCTGTGGGTGGACGGCGCCACGCTCACCGCGTCGGTGAAGGGCAAGGGCGACGCCGGACTGCCGATCTTGTACAAGTAACGGCGAGCCTGTCCACGTAACTCCGAGCACTAATGTCGCCCCCGGCTCGATAGCGGCGCACCGGCGAGGTTGACTGAGCAAATGTCGCATCAAGCGGATCTCCCGGCGCTGCCGCGCTGTCTCGCCGCCCCCGACCCGGGTTGGGCCGAGACCACCGACGTGGTGGTGATCGGCTCCGGCGTGGCGGGCCTGACCGCCGCACTGCACCTGCGCGAGGCAGGTCTGCACGTCACCGTCGTCACCAAGGTCAACATCGACGACGGCTCCACCCGCTGGGCCCAGGGCGGCATCGCGGCCGTACTCGGCCCGCTGGACACCCCCGAGGCGCACGCGTTCGACACAGAGATCGCCGGGGTCGGGCTCTGCGATCCCGCTGCCGTCCGGGTCCTCGTCGAGGAGGGTCCGGCGCGGATCCGCGAGCTGATCCGGATGGGCGCCGCGTTCGACCGGAACGCCGACGGCTCGCTCATGCTGACCCGCGAGGGCGGCCACCGCGCGGACCGGATCGTGCACGCGGGCGGCGACGCCACCGGCGCCGAGGTGCAGCGCGCCTTGCACGCGGCGGTCCGCCGCGACCCCTGGATCCGGCTGGTCGAGCACGCGCTCGTGCTCGACCTGCTGCGCGCCGCCGACGGCCGGGCCTGCGGGGTCACCCTGCACGTGCTCGGCGAGGGCAGCGAAGACGGCGTCGGCGCCGTCCTGGCCCGCGCGGTCGTGCTCGCCACCGGCGGCATGGGCCAGGTGTACGCCTCGACCACCAACCCGTCCGTCTCGACCGGCGACGGGGTGGCCCTGGCGATGCGGGCCGGCGCCGAGGTCACCGACGTGGAGTTCGTGCAGTTCCATCCGACCTCGTTCATGACCGCCAGCATCACCTCTGTGCAGCGCCCGCTGATCTCCGAGGCGTTGCGTGGGGAAGGCGCCCACCTGGTCGACGAGTCGGGCACCCGGTTCATGGTCGGCCAGCACGAACTGGCCGAGCTGGCCCCCCGGGACGTCGTCGCCAAGGGCATCCACCGGGTGCTGCGGGCGACCGGCGCCGACCACGTCTACCTGGACGCCCGGCACCTGGGCAAGGAGTTCCTGGAACAGCGGTTCCCGACGATCGTGGCCTCCACCCGGGCGGCCGGGATCGACCCCGCGACCGACCTCATCCCGGTCGCCCCCGCCGCCCACTACGCGTCCGGCGGCGTCCGCACGGACCTGCACGGCCGCACCTCGATCCCCGGCCTGTACGCCTGCGGCGAGGTCGCCTGCACCGGTGTGCACGGCGCGAACCGGCTGGCCAGCAACTCCCTGCTGGAGGGCCTGGTGTTCGCCCGCCGGATCGCCGACGAGCTGGGGCGCGACCTGCCCCCGCAGGCGGATCCCGTGCCGATCCCCGGCGGACCCGGCTGGGTGGCCGCCCCGACCATCCGCGGCGAGCTGCAGCGCGCCATGACCCGCGGCGCCGGTGTCCTGCGCTCGGCCGACTCCCTCGCCGGTACGGCCAAGGAGCTGTGCCGCCTCGCCGAGCAGCGCGGCACCCCGCGCAACGCGGCCTGGGAGGCGACGAACCTGCTCACGGTCGCCAGCGCGCTGGTGGCCTCAGCCACCGCCCGGCGGGAGACCCGCGGCTGCCACTGGCGCGAGGACTACCCGACCGCCGCCGACGAGTGGCGCGGCCACCTGCTGACCGCGATCGACCGCAACGGGTCCCTGACCCAGTCCTTCGAGGAGATGGCATGACCGAGCGCACCGAGCGCAGCGAGGGCCACGAGGGCGTGCCCGGCCAGCAGGGCATGACCGAGCGCACCGAGCGCAGCGAGGGCCACGAGGGCGTGCCCGGCCAGCAGGGCATGACCGAGCGCAGCGAGGGCGGGCTCGTCGAGGTGGGGGCGGGGCTGGATCCGGGGGCGGTGGAGCGGATCGTCAGGGTCGCGCTCGCCGAGGATCTCGGGGAACCGCCGCTGGACGTGACCAGCGCGGCGACGATCCCGGCCGACCAGGTGGACACGGCCGAGCTGGTCGCCCGCGCGCCCGGCGTCGTGGCTGGCCTCGGCGTCGCCGCCCGGGTCTTCGCGGTCACCTCCGGCGGCGCGGCGACCTTCGAGCCGGTCGCGAACGACGGCGACCGGGTGGTCCGGGGCGACGTGCTGGCCGTCGTCACCGGCCCGACCCGGGCGCTGCTCACCGCCGAGCGCACCGCGCTGAACCTGCTGTGCCGGATGTCCGGGGTCGCCACGCACACCCGCCGCTGGGCGGACGTGCTGGCGGGCACGAAGGCGACCGTGCTGGACACCCGCAAGACCACGCCGGGCCTGCGGGCCCTGGAGAAGTACGCGGTCCGCGCGGGCGGCGGCACCAACAAGCGCATGGGCCTCTACGACGTCGCGATGATCAAGGACAACCACAAGCTGGCGGCGGGCAGCATCACCGCGGCGTACCGGGCGGTGCGGGCGGCGTTCCCGGAGGTCTCGGTGCAGGTGGAGGTCACCACGCTGGCCGAGGCGCGGGAGGCGGTCGACGCGGGAGCCGACTTCCTGCTCTGCGACAACATGACGCCGGACCTGCTCCGTGAGGTGGTCGCGGCGGTGGGGGACCGGGCGGAGCTGGAAGCCACCGGCAATCTCACCCTGGAGACGGTCGACGCGTACGCCGCCACGGGGGTGGACTACCTCTCGGTGGGTGGTCTGACCCACTCGTCGCCGATCCTCGACATCGCGCTGGACCTGCGTGCCCGCTGAGGTGGCGTTGCGGTTGGGGGCGGGTGCACCCGTACCCGATGGTCAGGTCTTAGGGTTTGCTCGTGCTCTTGTGCATTGACATCGGCAACACGAACACGGTCCTGGCCACCTTCGACGGCGACAAGCTGGTGCACAACTGGCGGATCAAGACGGATGCCCGCTCGACGGCCGACGAGCTGGGGTTGATGTTCCGCGGGTTGCTGGCGGGCGACGCCGTGGAGATCACCGGTGTGGCGGCCTGCTCCACCGTGCCCGCCGCGCTGCGCTCGCTGCGCACCATGCTGGCCCGCTACTACGGCAACCTGCCGAACGTGATCGTCGAGCCGGGGGTGAAGACCGGCGTGCAGCTGGCGATCGACAACCCCAAGGAGGTCGGCGCCGACCGGGTGGTCAACACCCTGGCCGCGCACGCGCTCTACGGCGGCCCGTCGATCGTTGTCGACTTCGGCACCACCACGAACTTCGACGTGATCAGTGCGAAGGGCGAGTTCCTGGGTGGGGCGTTCGCGCCGGGCATCGAGATCTCGTTCGACGCCCTCGCCGCGCGGGCGGCCCAGCTGCGCAAGGTCGAGCCCGCCGCGCCGCGCTCGGTGATCGGCAAGAACACGGTCGAGTGCCTGCAGTCGGGCATGTACTTCGGCTTCGCGGGTCAGGTGGACCGGATCGTGGAGCGGATGATCGAGGAGCTGGGCTCGGTGCGTGCGGTGATCGCCACCGGTGGCCTGGCCGGGCTGGTCAAGGACGAGTGCCGGACGATCACCGCGCACGAGCCGATGATCACCCTGATCGGGCTGCGGATGGTATATGAGCGGAACGTCTGAGGCGGCCTGAGTACGCTTTTCCCGACTTCCGTTCGCCCCCGACAGAGAGCCGTGCCGTGACCGAGCAGCAGAACCAGCCCCCCGTCGACCCCGCCGAGGACCTTCCCGAACAGATGCGGGTCCGCCGGGCCAAGCGGGACCGCATGCTGGCCGACGGCACCGAGCCGTACCCGGTCGGCTTCGCCCGGACCGCGACGCTGGCCGAGGTGCGCGAGCGGTATGCGGATCTGGCGACCGACACGGCCAGCGGGGACACGGTCGGGGTGACCGGCCGGGTGATTTTCGTACGCAACGGCGGCAAGCTCTGCTTCGCCACGCTGCGTGACGGCGACGGCACCGAGCTGCAGGCCATGCTCTCGCTGGATCGGGTGGGCGCCGAGCGGCTGGAGGACTGGAAGCGCCTGGTGGACCTCGGCGACCTGGTCGGGGTGACCGGCGAGGTGATCACCAGCCGGCGCGGGGAGCTGTCCGTGCTGGCGGACTCGTGGGAGATCACCGCCAAGTCGCTGCGCCCGCTGCCGGTCGCGCACAAGCCGCTGAGTGAGGAGACGCGGGTCCGGCAGCGTTATGTCGACCTGATCGTCCGTCCGCAGGCCCGCGACGTCGTGCGGACCCGGGCGACCGTGGTGCGCAGCCTTCGCGAGTCGCTCTTTGCGCGCAATTATCTCGAAGTGGAAACACCTATGTTGCAGTTGCTGCACGGCGGCGCAACTGCTCGCCCGTTTGTGACGCACAGCAACGCTTTGGACACGGATCTCTATCTGCGTATCGCTCCGGAACTCTTTTTGAAGCGGTGCGTGGTCGGTGGCATCGAGCGGGTCTTCGAGATCAACCGGAACTTCCGCAATGAGGGCATGGACTCCACCCACTCGCCGGAGTTCGCGATGCTCGAGGCGTACCAGGCGTATGCCGACTACGACGTGATGCAGAACCAGGTCCG
Organism: Krasilnikovia sp. MM14-A1004; assembly: GCF_047159485.1. Taxonomy (GTDB): domain Bacteria; phylum Actinomycetota; class Actinomycetes; order Mycobacteriales; family Micromonosporaceae; genus Actinoplanes. Next base: position 220,991 of record NZ_AP038773.1, read on the forward strand.
CGAGTGGATTCAGGAGGCCGCGTTCGCGGTCGCCGGTTCGCACGTGGTGACCCATCACGACGGCACCGAGCTGGACCTGGGCGGGCAGTGGCGTTCGGTCACGCTGTTCGGCGCCCTGTCCGAGGCCCTCGGCGAGGAAGTGACGATCCGTACCGATATGGCGCAACTGCTGCGGTACGCGGAAAAGCACGATCTCTCCGTGGACCCCAAGTGGAGCGCCGGGAAGCTGGCCGAGGAGCTGTTCGAGCACCTCGTCCAGCCGACGCTGCAGGCGCCCACGTTCGTGCGCGACTACCCGGAGGAGACCACCCCGCTCACCCGGGCACACCGCGAGACGCCCGGCCTGACCGAGAAGTGGGACCTGTACGTGGCGGGCTTCGAACTGGCCACCGCGTACTCGGAGCTGGTCGACCCGGTGGTGCAGCGCGAACGCCTGGTCGCGCAGTCCCTGCTGGCCGCGAAGGGCGACGCCGAGGCGATGCGCCTCGACGAGGATTTCCTCCGCGCCATGGAGTACGGAATGCCACCGGCGGGTGGCATGGGAATGGGAATCGACCGGCTCTTGATGGCGCTGACCGGTCTGGGGATTCGGGAAACCATCCTCTTCCCGCTCGTGCGTCCCGAGTAGCACCCGGCGGTTTTGGACCCGCGGGCGGGGTCATTTCGGTTCCGCCCGCGGACAATCACCACCCCTGGATTGACGGATCGTGCGGGCAAAGCGTTATTGTTCTCCTATTACTGCGGAGCGAACCTGTGTTCGGGAGGATAACGGCGCGTGGCCAAGCAGATCATTCACAAGCTGGTCGATGACCTCGACGGTGGCGACGCCGACGAGACCGTCAAGTTCGCCCTCGATGGCATTCAGTACGAGATCGACCTGTCGGAGAAGAACGCCGGCAAATTGCGGGACGTCTTCGCTCCCTACGTAGCCGCGGGCTCGAAGGTGGCGCGTGGCGGAGTCGTGGTCGGTGGCCGGGCTGCTCGCGGGCGCGGCGGCGCCACGGCCGACCGCGAGCAGAACAAGGCCATCCGCGAGTGGGCGAAGAAGGCCGGTAAGGAGATCAGCGACCGCGGCCGGATCCCCCAGGAGATCGTGGACGAGTTCCACGCCAAGGGGCCCGGCCGCTAGTCGGTGGGCTTATCGCAGGGTCCGCGGCGCACAGCGCCGCGGACCCTGCTGCTTTCGGCTCGCGCGCGGCGCCGCTTGCGTACGGTTATCCACAGGGGTGGACAACGTTGTCCACAGGTTGTGGACAGGCTGAGTGGGCGGCTTCCGCACCGGGATTTCGCTGTGCGCGTACTCCCATGGGGTGGGGAACACCGGTTGAGCGTGGGAGGTTGGGGAAAACACCCGCACCGGAGACGCCGAGGGGCCGTGACGGCCCCGGTGGAGTCATCCGGCGGCGATAGAGTTACAGCACGGGTATCACCGATGCCCGTGCGCTGGCCCCGCCAGACCATTGGCGCACGGCACGTGAGGAGCACGAGGGCATGTTCGAGCGGTTCACCGACCGAGCGCGACGGGTTGTCGTCCTGGCCCAAGAAGAGGCCCGGATGCTCAACCACAACTACATCGGGACCGAGCACATCCTGCTGGGCCTGATCCACGAGGGCGAGGGCGTCGCCGCCAAGGCTCTGGAGAGCCTCGGCATCTCCCTGGAGGGCGTCCGGCAGCAGGTTGAAGAGATCATCGGTCAGGGCCAGCAGGCGCCGAGCGGGCACATCCCGTTCACGCCGCGCGCCAAGAAAGTGCTGGAGCTGTCGCTGCGCGAGGCACTGCAGCTCGGCCACAACTACATCGGCACCGAGCACATCCTGCTCGGCCTGATCCGTGAGGGCGAGGGCGTCGCCGCCCAGGTGCTGGTCAAGCTCGGCGCCGACCTCAACCGGGTCCGCCAGCAGGTCATCCAGCTGCTCTCGGGCTACCAGGGCAAGGAGCCGGCCGCGGCCGGCGCGGCGGCGGGCGAGGCCGCCCCGTCCACCTCGCTGGTGCTCGACCAGTTCGGCCGGAACCTGACGCAGGCCGCCCGCGAGGGCAAGCTCGACCCGGTCATCGGCCGGGAGAAGGAAATCGAGCGGGTCATGCAGGTGCTCTCCCGCCGTACCAAGAACAACCCTGTCCTGATCGGCGAGCCGGGCGTCGGCAAGACCGCCGTCGTCGAGGGGCTGTCGCAGTCCATCGTCAAGGGTGAGGTGCCCGAGACGCTGAAGGACAAGCAGCTCTACACGCTCGACCTCGGTGCACTGGTCGCCGGTTCCCGCTACCGCGGTGACTTCGAGGAGCGCCTCAAGAAGGTGCTCAAGGAGATCCGCACCCGCGGCGACATCATCCTGTTCATCGACGAGATCCACACGCTCGTCGGTGCGGGTGCGGCCGAGGGCGCGATCGACGCCGCCAGCATTCTCAAGCCCATGCTGGCCCGCGGCGAGCTGCAGACCATCGGCGCCACCACGCTGGACGAATACCGCAAGCACCTGGAGAAGGACGCCGCGCTGGAGCGCCGCTTCCAGCCCATCCAGGTCGGCGAGCCGTCCCTGGCGCACACCATCGAGATCCTCAAGGGCCTGCGCGACCGCTACGAGGCGCACCACCGGATCAGCATCACCGACGCGGCCCTGGTCGCCGCGGCGACGCTGGCCGACCGGTACATCTCGGACCGGTTCCTGCCGGACAAGGCGATCGACCTGATCGACGAGGCCGGCGCCCGGATGCGCATCCGCCGGATGACCGCGCCGCCGGACCTGCGCGACTTCGACGAGCGCATCGCCCAGGTGCGTCGCGACAAGGAGTCCGCGATCGACGCGCAGGACTTCGAACGGGCCGCCCAGCTGCGCGACAAGGAGAAGCAGCTGCTCGGCCAGAAGGCGCAGCGGGAGAAGGAGTGGAAGGCCGGCGACCTCGACGTCGTGTCCGAGGTCGACGACGAGCAGATCGCCGAGGTCCTCGGCAACTGGACCGGCATCCCGGTCTACAAGCTGACCGAGGAGGAGACCTCCCGGCTGCTGCGCATGGAGGATGAGCTGCACAAGCGGGTCATCGGCCAGGAGGACGCGGTGCAGGCGGTGTCCAAGGCGATCCGGCGTACCCGCGCCGGGCTCAAGGACCCGAAGCGGCCGTCCGGCTCGTTCATCTTCGCCGGCCCGTCCGGTGTCGGTAAGACCGAGCTGTCCAAGGCGCTCGCCGAGTTCCTGTTCGGCTCCGAGGACGCGCTGATCCAGCTCGACATGTCCGAGTTCCACGACCGGTACACGGTGTCCCGCCTCGTCGGTGCCCCTCCCGGCTACGTGGGCTACGACGAGGGCGGCCAGCTCACCGAGAAGGTGCGCCGCAAGCCGTTCTCCGTGGTCCTCTTCGACGAGATCGAGAAGGCCCACCCGGACGTCTTCAACACGCTCCTGCAGATCCTGGAGGACGGTCGCCTGACCGACGGCCAGGGCCGCATCGTGGACTTCAAGAACACGGTGATCATCCTGACCACCAACCTGGGCACGCGCGACGTGGCCAAGGCGGTGTCGCTCGGCTTCCAGGCCTCCGAGGCCGAGGAGAGCAACTACGAGCGGATGAAGCAGAAGGTCAACGACGAGCTGAAGCAGCACTTCCGCCCGGAGTTCCTCAACCGTATCGACGACACGATCGTCTTCCACCAGCTGCGCCAGCAGGAGATCCTGCAGATCGTCGACATCTTCACCTCGCGGATCGAGACCCAGCTCCGGAACAAGGACATGGGCCTCGAACTGACAGAGAACGCGAAGAAGTACCTGGCGAACAAGGGCTTCGACCCGGTCCTGGGCGCCCGGCCGCTGCGCCGGACGATCCAGCGGGACCTGGAGGACACCCTGTCCGAGCAGATCCTCTTCAACGAGCTGCGCCCCGGCCAGATCGTCGTCGTGGACTGCGAGGGCGACCCGGCCCAGGTGGAGAAGTCCAAGCTGACCTTCTCCGGCGCCGACCGGGGCGCTGTCGTCCCGGACGCCGTCCCCGCCGACCTCGGGGCGGCCGCCGCCGAGGAGTGATCAGCCCGCTGTGAACAACGGCCCGGCACCGTGAGGTGCCGGGCCGTTGCGCGTTCCCGGCGCCGTGAGTCGCGCCTCAGAGTTGCTGGACGTCCAGCCGGTCTGCGTCCCCGGCCAGCACGAACCGGTCCGCGTCCGTCCCCAGCGCTTCCACCAGACCGTCGTCGACGAGGCCGGCCAGGGCCCGCGCCCGCTGCACCTCGTCCGTCCACACCGCGTCCAGCCGCTGGCGGGGTACCGGGCCGGGGGCGTGCCGCAGCACCTCCAGCAGCAGGCCGCGCACCTGACGGTCGGTTCCGGCGTACCGCTGGGGGCGGCGGGCCGGGCCGGACGCCGCCGGGGCGCCGTTCAGCCGCCACGCGCAGACCTCAGCGAACGGGCACTCGGGGCAGCGCGGCGAACGGGCGGTGCACACGATCGCACCCAGCTCCATGAAGGCGATGCTGGCCAGGGCCGCCTGCTCCGGCGCGTCGGGCAGCAGCTCCGCCATCGCGGTCAGGTCCGCGGCGGTGGTAGCCGGACCCGCGTCGGGCGCGCCCTCCACCGCCCGGGCCACCACCCGGCGCACGTTCGTGTCCACCACCGGGTGCCGCTGCCCGTAGGCGAACGTCGCCACCGCCCGGGCCGTGTACGTGCCGATGCCCGGCAGCGCCAGCAGTTCGGTCAGGTCATCCGGCACCCGGCCGCCGTGCCGCTCGACCATCGCCACCGCGCACGCGTGCAACCGCATGGCCCGCCGCGGGTAGCCGAGACGTCCCCACATGCGGATCGCCTCGGACGGGGGATCCCGTACGAGATCCGCCGGGGTGGGCCAGCGGGTCATCCACGCCTGCCAGGCCGGGGTCACCCGTACCACGGGGGTCTGCTGGAGCATCACCTCGCTCACCAGCACCCCCCAGGGGGTGGTGCCGGACTCCCGCCACGGCAGATCTCGGGCGTTGCGGTTGTACCACTGGATGGCGTCGTCAGCGAGCGTCATGGTGGGTCCTACCCTAGGTCCTGTGAACGAGCTCGCCATCACCGTCATCGGCCCGGACCGGACCGGCATCGTCGCAGACGTCGCCGAAGCCCTCTCCGGCGTCGGCGCCAACCTGACCGACTCCACCATGACCCGGCTACGGGGGCATTTCGCGATGACCCTGATCTGCACCGGGCCGACCGTCGAGGCGGTGGAGAAGGCGCTGAAGCCGATCAGCGCGGACGGCAGGCTGCTGGCCACGGTGCGGTCCGTGCCACCGGAGACGGACACCGAGCCGGTCGGGGAGCCGTACCTGCTCAGCGTGCACGGAGCCGACCGGCTCGGCATCGTCGCCGCGGTCACCCGCGTGGTCGCGGCCGGGGGCGGCAACATCACCGACCTCACCACCCGGCTGACCGGCCCCCTGTACGTACTGGTCGCCGAGGTGGACCTGCCACCCGGTGTGGCGGACGACCTGGCCACCGCGCTCGCCGTGGCCGCCGACGAACTCGGCGTCGACGTGACGCTGCGCCCCGCGGAATCGGACGTCCTGTGAGCGACCCGTTAGCCGACTGGAAGCCCGACGTCCTCGGGGTGACGGGCCGCGTGCTGCCGGTGGTCACCGCGCCCGAACCCGTGCTCGGCCAGCCGGGCGCCGAGGTCGACCCGACGGACCCGGAGATCGTGCAGCTCGCCGCCGACCTGGTGGCCACCATGCGGGTCTCGCCCGGCTGTGTGGGCCTGGCCGCCCCGCAGGTGGGGGTGAGTGCCCAGGTGTTCAGTGTGGACGTCACCCAGCACCCGAAGACAGCGACCACCCATGGCACGTTCGTGCTGTGCAACGCGCGGGTCGTGGAGGCCAGCCGGTGGCGGCCCGGACGGGAGGGCTGCATGTCGGTGCCCGACTTGACCGGGGACGTGAAGCGGGCCGGGCGCATCGTGGTCGAGGCCGTCCTGCCCGGTACGGGCGAGGCGGTGCGACTCGCCACTGACGCGTTCGAGGCACGCGCGCTGCAGCACGAGATCGATCACTGCGCGGGCAAGCTGTTCCTCGATCGGGTGGCCGGTGCCCACGCGGTGTACCAGCGCAAGGTCTATCTCTAACGAGCTACCCGCGAGTCGGTGTCGCCCACACCGGCGCGTCGGCACGATCCGCCATCAGTACGGGACTACCGTATGGCGCATCATGCGAACGACGGTTGGCCCCCTTCCTCCCTCCGTCTACTGGCGGCGTCGAGCCGTGGTGCTGGGTGCAGTGCTGCTCGGCATCATCGTGCTGTTCGTGTCCTGCTCGGGTGGCGGCGAGGGCGACAAGCAGTCGAAGGCCGCCGTTTCGCAGACGCCGACCCCCACGCCGTCGGCCAGCACGCCCGAGGAGCAGCCGTCGTTCGCGGACGCGGAGCCCGGCGACGATCCGTCTTTGCCGGATCCGGCCGATCTGACGCCCACGCCGAGCGGTGACGGCGGCAACGTGCCGGTGACCGCGGCCGCGGGTGGTGGCCCGTGTACGGACGCGGAGGTCGTGGTGGTGCCCGCGCCGGTCGCGACGACGGTCAAGCGGGGCGTGCCCGTGGAGATCCGGCTGCGGCTCAAGAACGTCTCCGATCGCCCGTGTGCCCGGGCGGTCGGGTCCGACGCGCAGGAGCTGTACATCGACCAGGGCGCGCAGAAGGTCTGGTCGTCGGACACCTGCACGACCACGAATCAGCCCGAGGTGCGGACGCTGGCACCGGGCGCCGAGCGGGAGTACCGGGTCACCTGGAACGGCCGCATGGCGACCAAGTGCGCGGCCGGTCAGCCGGCGGGCCCCGCCCCCAACCCGGGCCAATACGAGGTGCATGCCCGGCTGGGCACGAAGATCGGCCCGCCGGTCGTCCTGACGATCGCTGCCTGAGCTACCGCCTCAGGCAGCGATACCGCGTCAGACGTAGCGTTCGAGGATGGATGCCTCGGCGAGGCGGGACAGTCCCTCCCGGACACCCCGCGCACGGGCGTCCCCGACGCCCTCGACCGTCTGCAGATCCTCGACCGTGGCGCCGAGCAGGCGCTGCAGGCTGCCGAAGTGCACCACCAGCCGCTCCACGATCTGGGCGGGCAGCCGCGGCACCTTCGCCAGCAGCCGGAATCCGCGGGGGCTGACCGCAGCGTCCAGCGCGTCGGAGGATCCCGGATATCCGATCGCCTTGGCGACCGCCACCAGGTCGATCATCTCGGTGGCGGTGAGCAGATCCAGCTCGACCAGCGCCTCGTCGAGGGTGCGCGCCTTGCGCCCGGCGGGCAGATAGTCGCGGATCACCAGGGTACGGTCGGCGTCCACGCCGGCCATCAGCTCGTCGAGCTGGAGGGCGAGCAGGCGGCCGTCAGTGCCGAGTTCCACCACGTAGCCGGAGATCTCGTCGGCGATGCGGCGCACCATCTCCAGGCGCTGTACGACGGCAACCGCGTCGCGGACCGTCACCAGATCCTCGATCTCCAGCGCGGAGAGGGTGCCGGAGACCTCGTCGAGCCGCAGCTTGTACCGCTCCAGGGTGGCGAGGGCCTGGTTGGCGCGGGACAGGATAGCGGCGGAGTCGTCCAGGACGTGGCGCTGGCCGTTCACGTAGAGGCCGATGATGTGCATCGACTGGCTGACCGAGATCACCGGGTAGCCGGACTGCTTCGCCACTCGCTCGGCGGTGCGGTGCCGGGTGCCGGACTCCTCCGACGGGATGCTCGGGTCGGGCATGAGGTGCACCGCGGCGCGGACGATGCGGGTGCCGTCGCTGGAGAGCACCACGGCACCGTCCATCTTGCACAGCTCGCGCAGCCGGGTTGCGGAGAACTCCACGTCCAGCGCGAAGCCGCCGGTGCAGATCGTCTCCACGACCGCGTCGTAGCCGAGCACGATCAGCGCGCCGGTGCGGCCGCGCAGGATGCGTTCGAGGCCGTCGCGCAGCGCGGTGCCGGGGGCCATGAGCGCGAGGTTGGCGCGTAGTGGGTCGCCGATCACGCCACCTCCGGTCAGGCCGGGCGAGCTGGGCACGACCGGGCGAGCTGCAGAACCGTTGACGCCGGCGCGCAGCGGTGAGCCGGCAGCCGTCTGCCTGGGTCCCTGGCGGTCATGCGGAGCATCGCGGTCGAGCGGCACCTGTACAGTCTACGGACTGTCATCCGGCACAACGAGGCGCGGTGCGCCTTGTGCTCCGTAGCGTGATGGCCGGTCACTCTTGGTGATCCCCCGCGGAGGCGGACGCGGTGGCCGCCCACTGCAGCGCCGTACGCAGGTCGCCCACCTCCTCGACCCGCATGCCGGCCGGTGTCCCGCCCGATCCGCCGGGGCCGCATCCGGGCGGCACCAGCGCGAACTTGAAGCCCAGCCGGGCCGCCTCGGCCAGCCGGCGGCCCACCGCCCCGACCCGGCGCACCTCCCCGGTGAGCCCCACCTCGCCGATCGCCACCAGGTGCGGCGCCATCGCGAGGTTGAGCCCGCCGGACGCCACGGCCAGCGCGACGGCCAGGTCGGCGGCAGGTTCGACCACCCGGATGCCCCCCACCGTGGCGGCGAAGACCTCCCGGTCGTGCAGCTTCATCCGCTGGGTACGGCGTTCCAGCACGGCCAGCACCATGGCCAGCCGGGCACTGTCGAGCCCGGACACCGTGCGCCGCGGCGAGCCGTTGACCTCGGCGCCGATCAGCGCCTGGACCTCGGTCACCAGCGCCCGGCGCCCCTCCATGGCCACCGTGACGCAGGTGCCGGGCACCGGCTCGGCATACCGGGTAAGGAACAGGCCGGACGGGTCGGCGAGGCTGCTGATGCCGCCCTCGTGCATCTCGAAGCAGCCGACCTCGTCGGCCGCGCCGAAGCGGTTCTTCACCCCGCGCACGAGCCGCAGCGAGGAGTGCTTGTCCCCCTCGAAGTGCAGGACGACGTCAACCAGGTGTTCGAGAACGCGGGGACCGGCCACCTGGCCGTCCTTCGTCACGTGGCCGACGAGCACGGTGGCGACACCACGCTCCTTGGCGATCGCCACCAGCGCCGCGGTCACCGCCCGCACCTGGGTGACGCCGCCCGGCACTCCCTCGGTGCCCGGCGCGGAGATCGTCTGGACGGAGTCGAGCACGAGCAGCCCGGGCCGGACCGCGTCGAGATGGCCCAGCACCGCACCGAGGTCACTCTCGGATGCCAGGAACAGCCGCTCGTCCAGCGCGCCGAGCCGCTCGGCCCGCAGCCGCACCTGGCTCACCGACTCCTCGCCGCTGACCACGAGCGACGGTGTGCCCGCACCCGCCGCCCACTGCTGGGCGACGTCGAGCAGCAGCGTCGACTTGCCCACCCCGGGCTCGCCGGCCAGCAGCACCACGGCGCCGGGCACGAGACCGCCGCCGAGCACCCGGTCGAGCTCGCTGACGCCGGTGGGCACCGCCCGGGCGGGGGCGGCGCTGATCGTGGCGATCGGCCGCGCAGGCTCGGACGGGATGCGTGAGCTGACCACCCGCCCCGAGACCACCGCACCGGTCACCGTGGACTCGATGACCGAACCCCACTCGCCGCACTCCGGGCAACGGCCCAGCCATTTCGGCGGCTGGTGGCCGCAGGCGTCGCAGATGAAGGCGGGTTTGGCCGCCTTGGCGGTCGTACGGGAGGTGGTCACGCGGCCACGCTAACGGGAGCCTCTGACGTTTCCGTGCGGCCGGGCGGGATCACTCGCCCGCGACGGGACCCTCGACGTCCTCGACGTGGTTGGCCGGGGCGCGCGACGCCGGCGAGAACGGGACGCTCATCGGGGCCGGGACGACCAGCGGCTGCGCGCCGTTGCTGAACTCGAAGATGAGATTCACCGAGTTGCCGGGCTTGAGCGGCGCCGCCAGGTTGATGGCCTGCAGCTGCGGGGTGTCGCCGGGCAGGAACGAGAGGTAGCTGAGCGCCGGGATCGTCAACCGCGCGGGCTGCGCCGCGGGCACGGGAACCGCCGGTGCGCTGCCGGCCGGGGCCGGGCTGGCGGCGGGCGGGCTGACCGGCGCCGAGCTGGCGACGGCGGGGCTGGCGACGGCCGGGCTGGCGAGGGGCCGGTCCGAGGCGATCGCGGCCGGGGCGCCACCGATCAGGCCGACCGAGCGTGCGTAGACGATGCCGGCCTTGGGGTCCACCGTCATCGGCGGCGCGCTGCTGACCGTCACGGTCACCGGCAGCGGGGTCTGGTTGTACAGGTTGAGCTCCAGCGGCGCGTTCCCGCCGGCCTTGAAGCCCTCGGCGTCGACGTACGTGACCGCGAGCCCGCGGATGAGCACGCTGCCGTTGGAGTTGGACTCGTTGACACCGAACACACCGGGCTGCTTCAGGGCCGTCTCGGCGACCTGACCGGCGCTGCACCCGGTGAGCGCCACGGCGACCACCGTGACGGCACCCAGGGCGCGGGCGACACGGCGGGTTCCCAGCGAGCGCATCACAGTCCTCCAAGAAACGCGGGCTCCGACCAACCTCACGCCAGCCTAGAGGTCGGTGATCCGGGCCGTACGGCGACCCGTCCATTCACACCAGCCCGTCACACCACCCGGCCGCTGGCGATGAGCAGCAGCACGTCGCACAGCGCCACCACGATGACCGCCCGGAACATCGCCACGGGGCGTCCGCGCGCCCTGGTGCCCGCGTACCAACCCAGGGGAAGGATCACGACGGCCGCGGCCGCCGCGGCCAGGCCCGCCCACGACGGCGGCCCGGGCGGCCCGAACACGAGCGTGAGCGTCGCGGCCAGCAGCAGCCCGGCGGCGGCCAGCTGGGAACCGGCGGCGCCGAGCCGGTGCGGCAGCCCCCGCACGCCGGTCGCGGCGTCGTCGGCCAGGTCCGGAAGCACGTTCGCGAAATGGGCGCCGCCGCCGAGCAGGCTGCCCGCCACCACCAGCCAGGCGGGCGGCCACGGGCTGCCCAGCAGGGACAGCACCACGAACGCCGGCAGCAGCCCGAACGCCACCAGGTACGGCACAACGGACAGCGGGGTGGACTTCAGCGGCCAGTCGTAGAGCAGTGCGAAGATCCCCACCAGCGTGATGCACACCGCCGCCGCCGCACCGAACGGCAATCCCAGCAGCGGCACGGCCAGCGACGCGGCCAGTCCGGCCAGCCCGACGGTACGGCGATCCACGGCGCCCGTGGCGACCGGCTTGTCCGCGCGCCCGGTACGCCGGTCCCGGTCGGCGTCGAGCCAGTCGTTCACCCAGCCCACGGAGAGCTGGGTGGCCCCGACGGCGGCGGCCACCCCGACCAGTGACCAGCCCCGGTGTCCCACCCCGACGGCCAGCAGGGTCATGGCGGCGGTCACCGCGCCGCCCGGTTCGGGATGACTGGCCCGTAACAGGGCTAACGCGCGGGACATGAGAGCAGTGTGGTGGTTCGGCGATCGACATGCCACGCTCGATCACATGCGCAACGATCCCCGTCAATACGATGGGTTGGCGGACGAGTGGTGGCGCCCCGGCGGCGACTTCGAGATCCTGCACTGGCTGGCCGCCGCCCGCGCCGCTCTGGTGCCCGCCGCTACCCACCCCGGCGCGGTGCTCGTCGACGCCGGCTGCGGCGGAGGGCTGCTGGCCCCACACGTACGCGGACTCGGCTACCGGCACATCGGAGTGGATCTCCGCCGCACCGGCCTGATCCGCGCCGCGTCACACGGCGTCACCCCGGTCAACGGCGACGTGACCGCCCTGCCGCTGGCCGCCGGCTGCGCCGAGGTGGTGGTGGCCGGCGAGATCCTCGAACACGTCACCGACCTCGGCGCGACCGTGGCGGAGCTGTGCCGGGTGCTGCGCCCCGGCGGGCTGGTGGTGCTGGACACGGTCAATGACACAGCGCTGGCCCGGCTCGTCACCGTGACCGTGGGTGAGTGGCTGGGCGTGGCGCCGCGCGGCCTGCACGACCCGGCGCTGTTCGTCGACCCGGGGGTGCTGACGGCCGAGTTCGCGCGCCACGGCGTACGGCTGCGGGTCCGCGGGGTCCGGCCCACCGCCACCGGCCTGCTGCGCTGGCTGCTGCCCCGGGCCGGCGGGGCCGGGCGCGACGACCCGCTGGGGCGGATCGTGCCGACCTGGTCGGCGGCGGTGCTCTATCAGGGGCGTGGCACCAAGGCGCGCCATCACGGGCAGGGAAGAAAGGCCAACGAGCAAGGGGGCGGGATGAAGGCGGAAGCGGCGTGATGATCGACGAGGCGAGACGGCTGGCACCCCGGTTCGCCGCCCGGGCCGCGCGGTACGACAGGGACGGCTCGTTCCCGGCGGACGACTTCGCCGACCTGCGGCGGGCGGGCCTGTTCGGCCTGATGGTGCCGGCCCGGCTGGGCGGCGCGGGCGCGGGCTTCGCGGACTACGCGGCGGTCGCGTACGAGCTGGCCCGCGGCAACGGCGCCACCGCGTTGATCTTCAACATGCACGCCTCGGTGACCGGTGCCCTCGCCGGGGTCACCGACGACCTCGCCGATGCGCTGGGCCTGCCACCGGACGCGCTGAGGGCCCGCGACGACCACCTGGCCGCCGCGGCCCTGGGCAGCTGGTACGCGGTCGCCATGAGCGAACGCGGCGCCGGCTCCCGGCTGTCGCAGCTGAGCACCAGCTACACCCGGATCGACGGCGGCTACCGCATCACCGGGTCCAAGACGTTCTGCTCCGGCGCGGGCCACGCCGACGCGTACCTGATCGCGGCCCGCAGCTCGGCCGACCCGGCGCAGGTGTCGCAGTTCCTGGTGCCCGCGGGCGACGGGCTGCGGGTCGAGCCGACCTGGGACGCGCTGGGGATGCGGGCGACCGGCTCGCACGACCTGCACGTCGAGGTGACCGTCCCGGAGGGCGCGCTGCTCGGCGGGGTGGAGGGGCTGGCCCTGGTGGTGGCGCAGCTGGCCCCGCACTGGATGGTGGCCAGCTACGCGGCCGTGTACGTGGGCGTGGCCAGGGCGGCCGTCGACGCCGCGGTGGCCCACGTGACGGAACGCAAACTCGGGCACCTGCCGGCCGTGCGGGCCCGGATCGGCCGGGCCGACGCGGCGGTGGCCGCCGCCCATCTGGCCGTGCTGGAGGCGGCCCGCCGGGTCGACGAGGCACCGGGCGACGCCGAGACCAACCGGTGGGTGTGGCGGGCGAAGCTCATCGCCGGGACGACGGCGGCCGAGGTGGCGGCGTCGATGCTCGAGGCCGCGGGCACCTCGGCGATGCGCCGCGGCCACCCGCTGGAACGGCTGTACCGCGACGCGCGCGCGGGCTCGCTGCAGCCCGCGACCTCGGACGTGTGCGCGGACTGGCTGGGCGTCGACGCGATCGGGGGTGATCCGGACACCGACGGCAGTGCGCCGCGCTGGTGAATGTCGGTCGGCGACGGGTACCACAGGGCGGGGACGTCAGCCTGGGGAGGCAGACACGTGAACCGGAGCGCAACGATCGCGGGTCTCGGCACGGCGCTGCCGCCGTCCGCCGTGCAGGACGAGCTGTGGGAGGGCTACTTCGCCGAGCGTTACCACGGCGGCCGCCGAGGGCTGGCCCAGCGGATCTTCGCCAACGCGGGGGTGCGTACCCGGCAGGCCGCGGTGAGCCCGCTGCTGGAGGACGTGTCCGACTGGTCGACGGAGCGGCGGATGCGCCGCTATCAGGTCGAAGCGGTGCCGTTGGGCAAGGAGGCGGTCGGCCGGGCACTGACCGACGCCGGGGTGGCCGCCGAGGAGCTGGGCCTGTTCGCGGTCTGCTCGTGCACCGGCTACGCGACCCCCGGCCTGGACATCCTGCTGGCCCGGGACACGGGCATGTCGCCGCACGTCCAGCGCCTGTTCGTGGGCCACATGGGCTGCTACGCGGCGCTGCCGGGCCTCGGCTCGGCGGCCGACTTCGTGGTGGCCCGCGGCCGCCCCGCGCTGCTGCTGTGCGCCGAGCTGACCAGCCTGCACCTCCAGCCGCCGGAAACCCGGGCGGACGTCCAGCAGATCGTTTCGCACGCGCTGTTCGCGGACGCGGCGGCCGCCGTCGTGCTCACCCCGGGTGACGGATCATCCGGGTACGCGGTGACCGAGGTGGCCGCCGTGACGGACACGACCACCGCCGACCACATGACCTGGGACGTCACGGACCTGGGCTTTCGTATGGGCCTGTCGGCCCGGGTCCCGCAGGTGCTGTCCCTGCACGTCAGGGGTCTGGTGGACGACGTGCTGGCCCGGCACGGCCTGACGGTCGGCGACGTACCGGGCTGGGCGGTGCATCCGGGCGGCCCGAAGATCCTCGACGTGGTGCAGGAGCGGCTGGAGTTGACAGACGCCGACCTCGCCGCCTCCCGCGACGTCCTGGCCACGTACGGGAACTGCTCCTCGCCGACCGTGCTGCTGGTGCTGGACGCGCTGCGCCGCCGGGCCCACCCACCCCAGCGGGTCCTGATGCTGGCCTTCGGCCCCGGACTGACTCTGTACGTCGCCCTGCTCGAACGACATAAAGTCGCCCCATGAACCCATGCGGCGAGGCGCGATGACCGCCGACCGTGCCCGCGGCCTGCAGCTGTACGCCCTCGCCGCAGCGCTGCTCGTCGCCGGTGCCGTGTGGTGGGTCCGGGCCGCCCCGGTCGCCGTCGCCGACCCGCGCGTGGCGGGCTGGAAGGACGCCGTGGCGCGCCGGCTGCCGGACGCGACGCCTCAGGTGCAGGCGGACACCCTGGTGCTGTCCCGCGGCGCCAGCGAGCAGCGGGAGGCGGCCGTGGCGGGCGGCACCTTCACGCTGACGATGGTGTGTGCCGGTCAGGGGCAGGTCCGGGTGCGCCTGAGCACCTCCGGCAACGATTCCGGGCGCGCGGTGCCCTGCGGGGACCGGCCCGATCCGGTGATGCTCACCGTGGCCCTGGCGCACCAGTTCTTCATGTCGATCACGGCCGAAACGGACAGCGCAGCGGTGTTCCGCTGGCGCCTGACCCAGGCGGCGGCCTTCTGACCCTGGTCCGGGGGGTCGGTTGCGCTTCCCGGGGCCTCGGCGTCAGAGGGCGGCGAGGTCGGGTTTGAGGTCCTCGACCGAGGACGTGCCCTCCAGCTTGCGGACGATCTTCCCGGCCTCGTCGACGAGCACCGCCGCGGCGGTGCCGTCGGGTGCGGCCAGCGCCAGGCTGCTGCGCAGTTCCCCGGTCGGATCCCGCAGTTCCCGCACGGACGGGCCCTTGGCGTGCGGCGCCGAGGCGGCCGGTGGGACGGCCGGCGGTACAACGGCGACCGGCTGGGTACCCGTAGTGACTGTGAGGACCGGGAGGTCGGGCCGGGCGGCGGCGGTGTCGGCGACCAGTCGCGCACAGTCGCACCCGTCGGTGAGCAGTAGGACGGCGGGTAGCCGCCCGCGCAGCGGGACCGTGGTGCCGTCCGTGCCGATCAGTTCCAGCGCGGGCAGCGCGTCTCCTTCGCCGGTGGTGCCGTGGGGGCTGGTGTGCGTGCCCGTGCCGGCGGTGCGCTGGGTGGCCGGCGCCCGGCCCGTGCCGGGCCATGCCGAGGCGAACAGGCTGGCGACCGTGATGAGAATCGCCATGGAGATGATCAGTACGGGCGCGTGCAGGCCGGCCGTCGCGAGGCGGCGCAGGCCGCGGACCACGGGACGGGCCGTGAAGCGCTGCCAGGGGGTCCGTGGCAGGGTCAGGTGGAGTTCGGCCTGGATCGCCGCGACCTCGTCGGCCAGCTCGGACAGGTCGTCCGGGACGACGATGAGGCCCCACTCCTCCGGCAGGTCGGGGAGGCCGTCCGAAGAGGCGCCATCAGGTGGCCACTCGTTGCCATTGTCCTTGAAGCTGCCCACAACTCACCCTCCCCCCTTGCCGACCAATATCGCGTCGATGGGGACCTGGGTTCAGCCTGCCGTACGCAGGCCCGGACCGCTAGTAGCGGGTGGTTCCGGGAGCGAGCGATACGCTTGACCTCGCAAAGGCTCCAGATCCGAAATATGCGACTCGCTGACTTGAGTGGTTACGGTGCCGTTACTCACCGTGAGAGCGGCACTTCAACCGGCTCCTGTCAAGCGGGAGAAAGACCTCTCACAGGCCCTCTGAGCTGCACTAACAGTCACGGCTGGGGTGGGACATCGCTGCCTGAGCGTGTTACCCTAGACACAGCGAAAGGGGTTTCGAACCTATGGTTTTCAGTGTCGGCGAGACCGTTGTTTACCCCCACCACGGGGCCGCACTCATCGAGGCAATCGAGACTAGAACTATCAAGGGCGTGGAGAAGCAGTACCTCGTCCTTCGGGTCGCCCAGGGCGACCTGACGGTCCGTGTGCCCGCTGAGAACGCCGAGATCGTCGGCGTGCGCGAAGTGGTCGGCGAGGAAGGCCTGGGTAAGGTCTTCGACGTCCTCCGCGCACCGCACACCGAGGAGCCGACCAACTGGTCGCGGCGTTACAAGGCGAATCTCGAGAAGCTTGCCTCCGGTAACCCGTTGAAGGTTGCCGAGGTCGTTCGTGACCTCTGGCGTCGTGAGCGCGAGCGTGGTCTCTCGGCAGGGGAGAAGCGCATGCTCGCCAAGGCCCGCGACATCCTCGTCGGTGAGGTGGCCCTCGCCGAGAAGAGCACCAAGGACGAAGCCGAGGTGCTCCTCGACAAGGTGCTCACCGAGGCCTGACGTTCCACCCGCGATCGCACCATCCCTCACCTGGACCGCGACGTGACCGCGCAGCTCAATCCGCACGGTGACGTCGCGGTCCTGGTTCCTGCGGCGGGTGCCGGCGTACGCCTCGGCCCCGGCGTGCCCAAGGCCCTGCGCCTGCTGGCCGGTGAGCCGTTGCTCGTCCACGCGATCCGTCGCGTCGCCGCCGCCCCGTCCGTACGCCAGATCGTGGTGGCCGCCCCGGCCGCCGACGTCGACTCGGTTCGTGCCCTGCTCGCCCCGATCGCCGCGGTCGTCGTGGTGGCGGGCGGTGCCGAGCGGCAGCAGTCCGTGGCGGCAGCTCTGGCCGTCGTGCCGGACGACGTGGGCATCGTGCTGGTGCACGACGCCGCACGCGCCCTCACCCCGCCCGAACTCGTCGAGTCGGTGGCGGCCGCGGTCCGTGGCGGTCGGCCCGCGGTGATCCCGGCCCTGCCGGTGGTCGACACGGTCAAGGAGGTCGGGCCGGACGACCGGGTCCTCGGCACGGTCGACCGTTCCGTGCTGCGCGCCGTGCAGACGCCGCAGGGGTTCCGGCACGACGTGCTGGCGGCCGCGCACGCCACCGCCGGTGACCCGCTCACGGACGACGCCGGCCTGGTCGAGAAGGCCGGGATCGCGGTGACCTGTGTGCCGGGCTCCGAGCTGGCTCTCAAGATCACTCGACCGTTCGACCTGATCCTGGCCGAGGCGCTGCTCGGCGTACGCTGACCCGCATGATCGTTCCGCGGGTGGGCATCGGCACCGACGTGCACGCCTTCGACGAGGGCCAGCCCTGCTGGGTGGCCGGTCTGCACTGGCCCGGAGAGCCGGGCCTGGCCGGGCACAGCGACGGGGACGTCGCCGCCCACGCCGCCTGCGACGCCATGTTCAGCGCCGCCGGGCTGGGCGATCTGGGCAGCAACTTCGGCACGGACCGTCCCGAGTGGGCCGGGGCATCGGGGATCACCCTGCTGACCGAGGCGGCCCGCCGGGTGCGGGCCGAGGGCCTCGTGGTGGCCAACCTGTCCATCCAGGTCATCGGCAACCGACCCAAGATCGGTACGCGACGCGCGGAGGCGCAGAAGGTGCTGGGCGAGGCGGCCGGCGGTCCGGTCTCCGTCTCCGGCACGACCACGGACGGGCTGGGTCTGACCGGGCGTGGTGAAGGTCTCGCCGCCATCGCTGTCGTCCTGCTGCACGAGGCCGGCTAGGGCCGGACAGGTGCGCGGACCGGGCGTCGGTCATCGCGGCGAGCCCTGGTCCGCCAACGCGCCCGGTCTGCAGCGCGACCTGTCCGGCGTCGTGCCCCCGCGCCGAGGCCGTGGCAAGCCGAGCCTCCAGCCCCGCGCAATTCTGGTGATGTCCTCATAAGCTGGCGTCGTGCCCAGCGATGCCGCGTCGGCTCCGTTCGAACCGGAGACCACCCCCGAGGAGTACCGGCAACGGTCGCTGCTGCTGGCCGACCTGGGACGCTACGACGAGGCGGCGGGGGAACTCGCCGCCGGGCTGGCCGCCGCACCGGCCGACCCCGCCCTGCTGGCGACGCTCGCGCGCGTACATCTCGTGGCCGAACAGCCGGTCGAGGCGCTGGTCGCCGCGGAACGGGCCGTCGCCGCCGGGCCGGACCGGGTGGACGGTCTGGTCGCCCGCGGGATGGCGCTGGTCGACAACCGCCGGTACGCCGAGGCCGCCCAGGTCGCCGGGGCCATCCTCGGCCGCTGGCCCGCCGACCCGTACGCGCAGCGGACCGGGGCGGCCCTGCTCAGCGAGGCGCGCAACGGCCAGGAGGCGCTCAACGCCGCGTGGCACGGGGTGCGGATCGCTCCCGCCGACGGGGAGGCGCACCTGGTGCTGGCAGTCGTCGCCGCCCGGCTGCGACTGTTCGACCTGGCGCAGCGCGCGTACGCCGAGGCGCTGGACCTGGACTCCGCGATCGGTGAGGCACAGCGCGACGTCGGCATCGTACGGCTGGAGCGGCGCCGCTGGGCGCGGGCGCTGGAGACGCTCGCCGACGAGGCCGCCCTGGCCCAGCCGCCCGCGCCCGACATGCCGGACGCCGCGTTGTTGCCGGCACCGCAGTCCCCGGCACCGCAGTCCCCGGCCGTGGTCCGACCAGCCGGTCCGGTGCTCGACCCCGGGGCCGACTCGGCCACCACCGTCCGGCAGGCGGTGCTCTACTGCGCCAACGCGGTCCTGGTGGCCGGGATGGTCACCGGCGTGATGCGGCTCGCCAGTCCGGGTGCGTCGCGGGTCTGGGCTGCGGCGATGGGTGTGCTGATCCTCGTCGCCGTCCTGGTGTGGCTGACCCGGCGGCTGACCGAGCCGCTGGGCGTGGCGCTGCGCCGGCTCGGCGAACGGGACCGTCCGCTGCTGGCGTCGGCCTATCTGGCCGGAGCCGCGCCGTTGCTGATCGTCCTGCATGCCGGGGTCGGCGGGGTGGTTCCCCTGGTGGCCGCCATGGTCACGGCTGCGCTGGCCGAGCTGTTCGTCCTCGTGCGGCAATGAGCGGCCGAGCCGCCCCGGCCAGGACGGAGCGGCGCGGCTCATCGCCGCACGAGATGGCGCCCCCTCCAGCGCGCCGGCCTGTCGCCGGTCAGGTCTGCGGCTCCGGTGTCCGCAGGTGATCAGCGCGCCAGGGGGATCCCGGCTCTCCGGAACGGGCACCGGCTGGGTCGCCCAGCGCCGTGCGGACGCTGCGTTCGACGGGGTGCGGGGCCGGGCCGCCGTGGAGAGTGTCGAGCGCCAGCAGGGCGGCGCCGGCCACGGGAGGATCGGCGACGACGGTGACCTCGACGCGAGGCGACCGGGCGTGGGCGCCCGCCAGGATCCACTCGTGCAGGACAGCGTGACGGGCGCGCAGCACTCCACCACCCAGTACCAGGGCATGCGGTGCGTCCGTGAGCCCGAGGCGGGCCGCCGCGACCCGGTGCTGGGCGAGGATCTCGTCGGCCTGGCGTCGCACCAGCCGCAGGGCCACGGGGTCGCCCGCCGCGGCGACGTCGAACAGCAGCGGGGTCAACTCGTGTACGGCGTGGCGCGGCAGCTCGCCGAGGTGCAGGGCGATGCTGACGCTCTCCACGGTCGGCCGCCCGAAGTGGCGGGCCACGGCATCGGTGAGCCCGGTCGGCTCGCCGCGGCCGTCCTCACCACGGGCGGCGTCGCGCAGGGTGTGCTCGGCGAGGTCGTGGCCGCCGCCCCAGTCCCCGGAGATCGGCCCGAGAGACGGGAAGCGCGCGGTACGGCCGTCGGCGGCGCGACCCACGCAGTTGTTGCCCGCACCGCACACCACGGCGATCGCGTCAGGGTTCGCCGTACCGGCGCGGAGCAGGGCGAAGCAGTCGTTGTCGACCACGTAGCGGCGGGCCCAGTCGCGGTCGGCCACCGCGGCGTGCAGGCGGTCCACCTCGACCGGGAGATCCGCCCCGGCCAGGTAGATCGCCGCCAGATCCACCGGGGTCCCGGCGGGCACGCCGGCCCGCGCGCGGGCGTCGGCGATCAGGGTGTCGAGGACGCGTACCGCGCCGGGCAGGCCGAGCGAGTGCGGAGACGAGGTGCCACCGCGGGCGTACCCGAGTACCCGGCCGTCGGCGGTGCCGAGGACGACGTCCGTTTTGGAGTTGCCGCCGTCGACGGCGAGGAAGAGCGCCGTCATCGGGCCCAGGCCAGGTGCTCGGCACCGGCGGCGATGAGCTTGTCGGTCAGCGCGTCCGCGTACTCGTGCTGGCCCACCAGGGGATGCGCCAGCAGGGCCCGGTAGACCCGGTCGCGGCCGCCCCGGAGTGCCGCGTCCAGCGCGAGTTCCTCGTACCCGGAGACGTGGGCGATGAGTCCGGCCTGGTCGGGCGCGACAGGGGTGACCGGCAGCGGACGCGGGCCGCCCTGGTCGGCGCGGGCGGACACCTCGATGACCGCGTTGGCCGGCAGGAACGGCAGCGTGCCGTCGTTGCGGACGTTCACCGAGTGCACGCCGTCCGGGTCGAGGCCGTGCAGGGCCGCGATGAGGCCGACCGCCGCCTCGGAGTAGTACGCGCCCCCGCGCTCGCCGAGCAGCGCGGGCTTCGCGGTCAGCGCCGGATCGCGGTACATGTCCAGCAGGGTCGCCTCGATCTGCGCGACCCGCGCGCCGCGGGTGGGTGCGCCGCGTTCGGCGCGCACCACGCGGTCGTGGTCGTAGTAGTAGGAGAGGTAGTACGAGGGGACGCAGCCCAGCGCGGCCAGCACCGGCTCGTCGACGTTAACCTCGGCGGCCAGGTCGGCGCGGTGCGCGGCCAGCAGCTCGGCGAGCCGGTCCACGCCGTCCACGTACGCGGCGCGTTCCCAGGTCAGGTGGTTGAGGCCGACGTGGTCGAGGACCACGGCCGACGGGTCGACCCCGAGATACCCGGCGAAGCGGCGCTGGAAGCCGATCGCCACATTGCACAGCCCGACCGCGCGGTGACCCGCGTCGAGCAGCGCCCGCGTGACGATGCCGACCGGGTTGGTGAAGTCGACGATCCACGCACCCGGGCGGGCCCGCTTGCGGACGCGCTCGGCGACGTCGAGGACGACAGGCACCGTACGCAGAGCCTTGGCGAGCCCGCCCGCCCCCGTGGTCTCCTGCCCGACGCAGCCGCAGTCGAGCGGGAACGTCTCGTCGCTGATCCGGGCGGCCTGCCCGCCGACCCGCAGCTGGATGAGTACGGCATCGGCGTCGGTGACCCCGGCATCCAGGTCGGTCGTCCAGGTGACCTGGCCGGGGTGGCCGTACGCGGCGAAGATGCGCGCCGCGAACCCGCCGACGACAGCCAGCCGGTCCGCAGCCGGGTCGATCAGCACCAGCTCGTCGACCTGCAGGCCGGAGTCGCGCAGCCGGGCGAACCCGTCCACCAGCTCCGGCGTGTACGTCGATCCGCCGCCGACGACAGCGATCCTCATCCTTTGACTCCTGTGAGCGTGACACCCTGCACGAACGCGCGCTGGGCGAAGAAGAACACGACGACGATCGGCGCCATGGTCAGCACGGTGGCCGCGATTACCAGGTTCCAGTCGACGTGATGGACACTGTGGAACGACGCGAGCCCGAGCGACAGCGTCCACGCCTGCTCGTTCTCGCTGGTGTAGAGCAGCGGGCCGTAGTAGTCGTTCCAGCAGTAGAAGAACTGGAACAGCCCGGCGGCCGCGATGCCGGGGCGGGCCATCGGCAGCACGACCCGGATCAGCGTGCCCCATTCGCCGCACCCGTCGACCTTCGCGGCGTCGAGGTACTCGTCGGGGATGGTCAGCAGGAACTGGCGCAGCAGGAAGATGGCGAACGCGTCGCCGAACAGCATCGGGATGACCAGCGGCCACAGCGAGCCGGTGAGGCCGTACCGGGCCCACATCAGGTAGAGCGGGACCGTCACCACCTGCGGGGGCAGCATCATCACGCAGATGATCACCAGGAAGAGCGCGTTGCGGCCGCGGAAGCGCAGCTTGGCCAGGGCGTACGCGGCCGGGACGCTGGACAGCAGCATGAGTACGGTCGCGGTGACCGCGTACAGCAGCGTGTTGAGCAGGTAGCGGGGCAGCGGGGTGACTTGGAAGACCCGGACGTAGTTCTCGGGGTGCCAGGAGTTGGGCCAGTAGTCGCTGGTCAGGGCCTGGTTGCTGGTCATCAGCGAGATCAGCACGAGGTAGACCACCGGGGTCAGGAACATGATCGCCAGAGCGATCGCGATGCTGTGCCGAGCGATCCAGACCAGCCGGTCCTGCCGCCGGGCCCTGCGCTTGGCAGGCGGCCGTTGCACCGCCGCAGGCGGCGCCTCCAAGACAGTCGTCACGATTCCTCCCCGGAGAACGCCTTGGCGCGGCGCAGCAGGATCACGGTCACCGCGAAGGCGACCAGGAACAGGCCCACGGCCAGGGCGTTGGCGTAGCCGAGCGCGTTGTAGCGGAACCCCACCTGGTAGAGCCACAGCGGGTAGGTGAAGGTGGAACCCTCCGGATAGCCGAAGGACTGGGAGATCCCGGCGCCCGTGGTCGCCTGCCCCTGGGCGATCGAGCCCGCCACGGCGGCCTGGTCGAAGTACTGCAACGTGTAGATGACGCCGGTGACCGTGGCGAACAGGATCACCGGGCGGATGGTCGGGATGGTCACGTACCGGAAGCGGTGCCAGGCGTTGGCGCCGTCCAGGGCGGCGGCCTCGTACAGGCTCGTGGGCACGCCGAGGACCCCGGCCAGGAAGATGACCATCAGGTCGCCGATGCCCCACAGGCCGAGCAGCACCAGCGACGGCTTTGCCCACTCCGGCGAGTTGAACCACAGCGGGCCCTCGATGCCCAGGTGCGCCAGCATCGTGTTGACCGGCCCGGTGCCGGGCTTGAGCAGGTAGACGAAGGCGATCGTGGCGGCGACCGGCGGCGCCAGCGCGGGCAGGAAGAAGATCGTGCGGAACACACCCGCGCCGCGCTTGAGCTGGGTGAGCAGCACCGCCAGGCCGATCGCGCTGATGATGCGTACGGGGACGAAGACCACCACCATCCACAGCGTGTTACGGATCGACTGGAGCAGGAACGGGTCGTCGGCCATCCGCCGGTAGTTCGCCAGCCCCACCCACTGCGGCGCGGACAGCAGGTCGAACTTGGTGAACGAGAAGTACACAGCGGACACCAGCGGGTAGCCGAAGAACACCACGATGCCGATCAGGGCGGGGGCCAGGAACGACAGCGTGGTGGCGTGCTGCCGGGCCCGGATCGCCAGGGGTTTGGCGCTCATCGTCAGCCGCCCAGCGTCATGACGCTGTTGACCTGCTTGTCCGCCTCGGCCAGCCCGGCGTCGAGGTTCGCCACCTTGCCCGCCTGCCAGCTGTTCGTGAACGTCTGGAACGTCTCCTGGTACGCGGGCCCGGACGCCGACGGCGGGGTGGTCGACGAGTTCGGGTTGGCGAAGATGTCCATGAACGTCTTGAACGCGGGGTCCACCTGCAGCGCCGGGTCGGCCGCCGAAGCGGTCGTGGTGGGGATGTTGCGCAGCGAGTTGGCCAGCTTGACGATCGTCGTGTCGTTCGTGGTCAGGTACTTGATGAGTTCCCAGGCCGCCTCGGGGTTCTTGGCGTTCTTGGCGATGCCCATGATGTTGCCGGTGACGTAGCCGGCGCCGTAGCGGCCGGCGTCGGAGGTGGGCAGCGGGGCCACGCCATAGCTGAGCTTCGGGGCCTGGTCCTTCAGGAACGCGAGCCGGTACTCGGCGTCGATGTTGATCGCCACCTGGCCCTTCTGGAACGCGTTGTCCGCGCTGAACTCGTCGCCCAGACCGGCCCGGAACTTCTGCAGGTTGTCGAAGCCGTACCAGTCGACGAGGCTCTTCTGCCAGGTCAGCAGCGTCTTCCAGGCCGGGTCGGCGCCGATCGCGGACTTGCCGTCGGCAGTGAGCCACTTCGCGCCGACCGTGGGTGCGAGGTGGGCGGCGGCGTTCTCGTAGAAGTCGAACAGGGGCAGGAAGCCGACGCGCTTCAGCGAGCCGTCGGGGTTGCGTACCGTCAGCTTCTTGGCGTCCTCGCTCAGCTCGTCGAGGGTCTTCGGTGGCCCGGCGATGCCCGCCTTCGCGAAGAGGTCCTTGTTGTAGAACAGCCCGTACGCGTCGGCGAGGAACGGCATGGCGCACCGCTTGCCGCCGTACTCGGTGTATTGCCGGGTGGTGGGGTTGAGCTGCAAAACATCCACTTTGTCCCGAGCCAGGTACGGGGTCAGGTCGACCCACGCGCCCGAGGAGCAGAACTTGCCGACGATGTCGGTGGAGTACGACAGCCCGATGTCCGGTCCGTTGCCCGCGCCGATGGCCTGGGTGACCTTCGAATCGTCCTGGCCGGACTTCACGGTGACCTGGATCTTCGGGTGGGTGGCCTCGAAGTCCTTGACGACCGCGTCGATCGCGGCGGCCTCGCGTTCGGTGAAGAAGTGCCACAACTCGACCGTGCCGGACACCTCGGTGCCCGGGTCGGCGATCTTGTTCTCCCTGGGTGCGGGAGTGCACGCCGCGGTCAGTGCAGCGGCGGTTATCAGCGCACAAAGGGCGCGCGGTATCCGGGTGTTCATGAAAGGGGTCCTTCCCGGGGATTTCGGGGGGTTGAGGGAACTGGCGCGACGAGGGGTCAGCTGTCGCGAATGGACGCGATGAGGGCTTCGCGGACGGCGGTGACCCCGGCGTCGAGCGCGCCGAGCAGCACCGCGTCGTCGTCGATGGTGGTGACCGCGACCGTGCTCTCCAGCGGCGCGGCCCGGTGGAGAGCGCTCTCGACCGCGGACAGCAGGGTCCGCCCGCCGGCCTGTGCGACCGGACCGGCCAGCACGACCAGCGGCGGGTCGAGGACCGCGATGACCGCGGCCAGACCGACCGCGATGCGGTCGGCCAGCTTGGGGAAGAACTCGCCCACGGCCTCCGGATCGGCGGCCGCCGCCCGGACCACCTCCGATGGGGTACGGCCGGGCACGCCGCAGTCCCGGCCGAGGGCGAGTACGGCCGCGCCGCCGACCAGGTCCTGCAGGTCGACCTTGCGGTGGGTGGAGTCCGGGGCGTACAGGGGCATGTAGCCGATCTCGCCCGCACCACCCCGGGCGCCGCGCAGCAGCGAGCCCGCGATGTCGATGGCCAGACCGAGGCCCTCGGGGCCCAGCCAGAGCAGCGCGAACCCGTCGGCGTCGCGGGCCACCCCGCGCCGGCGTTCGGCGACCGCGGCGAGGTTGACGTCGTTGTCGACTCCGACGTGGGTGTCCAGTGCCGCGGCGATCTCCGGCACCAGGCCGGTACGCCCGAACCCGGGCACGTCCACGTGCCGGATGGTCTGCGTGCGGCTGTCGTACGAGCCGGCGACGCCGAGCTGGACGTGGCGCAGCCGCTCCGCGGGCACCCCGCTGTCGCGGCGCAGCGTGGCGACGGCGTCGAGGACGGCCGACTTCGGATCGGTGCGCAGGAAGTCGACCCGCAACTCGGTACGGGAGCGGATGGCGCCGGTGAGGTCGCACAGGGCGGCCGCCACCGACGGGGCGTCGCTCGGGCCGATGTCGCGGATCGAGACTGCCGCCGCGTACGCCGCGTCGGGGTTGGCGGCGTACAGCTCGGCGTTGGGGCCGGGGCGGCCGCTGTTGTGGCCGACGACGGTGACCAGGCCCGCCTCGGTGAGCCGGCGCAGCACCTCGGAGATGGTCGGCGTGCTGAGCTTGGTGAGTTTGCGCAGGTCGGAGCGGGTCAGGGTGCCGGGTTCCAGCAGGTGGGCGAGCGCCGCGCTCTCGTTCATGGCGCGAAGCAGCTTCGACGAGCCGGCGAGACGCGACACGGTGGCTCCCAGGTGGTGATTGGCAAACTGACTAACAATTAGCTGGGACGGTAGGCCCGGCTCGACGGCACTGTCAAGGTCCCGATCGATGAACGAATCGTCCTGAACCGCTCATCGGGCTGTCAATCGCCCCGGATTGATAAAACACTTTAACGGTTATTGATAAACATCTTTAACTGTCGTAGCGTCACCACCCATCGCCGGTGGCGGCGCAAGCCCCTCGCCCGCCGCCGGTGCCGATCCTGCGCGTCCATCCCCTATCCCGAGGAGCGCAATGACCACCCCCCGCACCACCCCCCGTCCCCGCCGCCGCACGGCGGCCTACATCGCCGCGGGCCTGCTCATCCCCGGCGCCGCCGTCGCGTACGGCCTGCTGCCCGCGGGCGCCGCGACCGTCCCCGCCACCGGTACGGCCGCCGGCTTCGTGGCCCCGGCCGCCGTCCGGCCCGCCGCCGCGCGCAAGAACCTCGACGACCCGGCGAAGAAGGAGGTCGCGATGCAGATCGTCTCGGCCGCCGAGAACTCGTCGCTCGACTGGCGCGCCCAGTTCTCGTACATCGAGGACATCGACGACGGGCGCGGCTACACGGCCGGGATCATCGGCTTCTGCTCCGGCACCGGCGACATGCTGGAGCTGGTCGAGGCGTACACGAACACCAAGCCGTCGAACGTCCTGGCCAAGTACCTGCCCGCGCTGCGCAAGGTGAACGGCTCGGACTCGCACGCCGGGCTCGACCCGAACTTCCCCAAGGACTGGCGTACCGCCGCGAAGGACCCGGTCTTCCAAGCCGCCCAGGAGGCGGAGCGGGACCGGGTGTACTTCAACCCGGCCGTGTCGCGCGGCAAGTCCGACGGCGTACGGGCGCTCGGGCAGTTCGCGTACTACGACGCGGCGGTCATGCACGGACCCGACGGCATGGCGTCGATCCGCAGCCGGGCCCTGCGCAAGGCGAAGCCGCCCGCCCAGGGCGGCAACGAGACCACCTGGCTCAACGCCTTCCTGGATGAACGGGTCGCCGAGATGAAGAAGGAGGAGGCGCACTCGGACACCTCGCGCGTCGACACCGCCCAGCGGGTCTTCCTGCGCAACGGCAACCTCGACCTGGACACGCCGCTCGACTTCGCGGTCTACGGCGACCAAT
Source organism: Krasilnikovia sp. MM14-A1004 (assembly GCF_047159485.1). Taxonomy (GTDB): domain Bacteria; phylum Actinomycetota; class Actinomycetes; order Mycobacteriales; family Micromonosporaceae; genus Actinoplanes. Next base: position 247,983 of record NZ_AP038773.1, read on the forward strand.
ACCACATCAGCTAGTGCCGCACAGGTCGGCGGGCGCCGGGGCCAGGCGCCCGCCGACCCTATGAAAAGTGACATAACGGGTGGTGTTGTCCGCTCTTCGAAGCGTCCATTAGGTTCATTATTCGTGTCAACGCTGGTGCCGCCGCTGTTCGCGGGACTCGTCGATGACGCCGTCCTGCTGCCGCCGAACGACACCGACGTCGGCGCCGCGGTGGCGGCGCACCGCGAGCACGCCGCCGCGTGGTACGCGCCGCTGCTCGGCTCCCTGCTCGTACCCTCCTCGCTGGCCTTCCGCGCGCCGCCCGTCGGCGGCCTCGCGGTCGGCGTCGTCGGCGACACCGGCCTCGACGGCCTGAGCGGCGCGATCGCCGCGCTGCGCGGCGCCGCGGCCGACGTGCGCGGGGTCGAAGCGGCGGTCGCGCGCCGCGGCGAGGACTCCCAGCCCGGCCTGCGTGAGCTGCACCGGCTCGCCGCCGCCCATCCCGACCTCGACGTGTACGCGGAGATCCCACTCAGCTGGGGCCTGCTGGCCGCGCTCGACACGGTCGCCGGGAGCCGCGCCGACGGGCAGCGGATCGGCGCCAAGTTCCGGGTCGGCGGACTGGCCGCCGAACTGTTCCCCACCCCGGTCGAGCTGGCCGCGGTGATCTGCGCCTGCCGCGACCGCGAGCTGCCGTTCAAGCTGGCGGCCGGGCAGCGGCACGCGTTGCGGCACACCGACCCGGAGACCGGGTTCACCCACCACGGGTTCCTCAACGTGCTCGTCGGATGCGCCGCGGCGGTCGACGGGGCCGAGGTGGCCGAGGTGGCCGAGGTGCTGGCCGCCACCCACCCCGTGCCGCTGGCCGAACCGGCCCGGGCCCGCCGGGACTCCCCGCGCCCGTTGCTGGCCGGATTCGGCGCCCGCAACGTCCGCGACCCGCTCACCGAGCTGATCAGAGTGGGCCTGGTCAACGGCGGGTACGAGTGAGGCTCCTCGGGTAATCGTTGATCCGACGAGTTACCGACCCGTACCGTGTATCCGGGAGGTCACGCTATGTCGACGGTCGCGGTCACCCGGTTGGTCGAGGCGCCGGTGGGTGAGGTCTGGCGCGTGTTCACTGACCTGTCCCGGCGAGCGCGATGGTTGTCCACGGTCCACCGGGTCGAGCCCCTCACGCCCGGCGATTTCCGCTCCGGGACGGCCTGGCGCGAGGCCCGGACCATGGCCGACGGCTCCGAGATCACCGAGGAGTTCCGGGTCAGCGACTGCGCGGTGCCCGAGCAGTTCGTGGTCGAGTCCCCCGGGATCGGGGCGGACTACCGGATGACCTACACGTTCGCGCCCGTGACGGCGGGGCGGCACTCCGGCGGCACCATGGTCACGGCCGTTCAGGACGGCACCCCGACCGAGCCGCGCGGGCGGCTGCTGGCGCTGGTCTTCGGCGGGCTGGCCGCGGCCACGGTCGAGGGCGCGCTGCGCCAGGACCTCGACGACCTGGCCCACGCCGCCGCCAACCCGAACACCGAAGCCGCCTGAGGCGGGCCGGTACCGCCGCCGGGGTCGTGCCGGGCTCCGGGCAGTGGATCCACTTCCGTAGGATCGGTCGCTCGCGGTAGAGCGGATCGACGGGGGTGACGGCGTGGCCATCGGGATCACCACGGGTGCCGGGCCGACCCCGGGTGGTGAGCTTGCCGACGGCGCACCGGCGCCCGCGGCGAAACGGTCCACAGTGCGCACCGTGCCCGTTCCGCTGCGCGTCGCGGCGGTGCCGTTCGTCGTCACGCTGGTGGTGACGCTGGTCGGCATCGGTGACCGGCAGCTGTGGCGCGACGAACACGCGACGTGGTGGGCCGCCTCGTTGTCCTGGGCGGATCTGCGTCACCTGGTCGGCACCGTGGACCTGGTGCTCTTCCCGTACTACGTGCTGATGCACGTCTGGATCGACGTGTTCGGCGACTCCCCGGCGGCGCTCCGGGTGCCGTCGGCGCTGTTCATGGCCGTGGCGGCCGGTTTGCTGGCACTGCTGGGCCGGCGGCTGTTCGACACACCGAGCGGCCTGGTCGCCGGGCTGCTGCTGGCGGTCGTCCCGGCGATCTCGCGGTACGGCCAGGAGGCACGCCCGTACGCGATGACCCTGGCCGCCACCGTCGCGGCCGCTCTGCTACTGTTGCGGGCGCTGGAGAAACCGACGCCATGGCGGTGGGCGGGCTACGGCCTTGCCGTGTTGTGGGTGGCGTGCAGCCACGCCGTCGCGCTCATGGCGCTGGCGGCGCACCTGGTCGCCGTGGCGTCGGCGGCCGCCGGGGCGTCAACGACCGCCGAGACCGGTGCGCGGCGCCGTCGGATCCTGTTCGGATGGGCGATCGCGCTGGGCGCCGCGCTGGTGACGGCCGCCCCGTTGGTGCTGGTGGGAATGCGGCAGGGCGGGCAGATCGGCTGGGTGCCCGACCCGATCTGGGCGCGGGTGGAGTCGTTCCCGGCCAGCATGTTCATGAGCGGTGCGGTGGCCGGATTCATCGTCGTGCTCGGTGTGGTGGCGCTCGTCCTGACCCGGGCAGCGCCGGGTCCGGATCGCCGGCCGGGCCTCCTGCTGGCGGCCTGGGCCGTGCTGCCGCCGGTGCTCGCGTACTACACCTTCGACGCGTTCGGCCTGTTCTATCCCCGGTATCTGCTGTTCACCGTTCCGGCGTGGGTGCTGGCCGCCGCGTGGGGGCTGCGCCGCCTCGCCGGTCGCGCACTCGTTCCCGTCGCGCTGGCCGCCCTCGTCGCGGTGGGCGGGGCGTCCCTGCCGGCGCAGCGGTTCGTCCGCTCGGACGCGGCGCAGAACGAGTTCGCCTTCGCCGCTGCCGCCCGCTACCTCGGCGACCGCGAGTCACCCGGGGACGGCGTGGTCTACACCGGATATCCGAAGACCCACCGCGCCTTCCGGTACGAACTCGAACAGGCCGGCAGGCCCGTGCCGCCCGAGATCCTCAGCGAGCCGCCGCCCGGACAGCCGTGGTCGTGGCAACGGATCGACCGCGCCGACCCGGCGGCCGCCCTGGCCGGCTACCGGCGGGTCTGGCTGGTCTCCACCGACCCGGGCAAGGACGCCCTGAGCGGCGTCTCCCCGGCCGTCCGCGCGGTGCTGGCGGACCGCTACACCGTCGCCGACACCCGGACATTCCACCGCATGCGCGTCTCGCTGCTGATCGCCGAGTAGCCGGGCGGGGCCCCGGTGCAGTCGCCCGCCCGTCGGATTCGACGGACGGGCGAGCGCCCGTACTCCTGCGGCGGTGCCGGACCAGTGCCCGCTACCCGGCGGCGGCGTCAGGCCAACGCCCGCCATCCGGCGGCGGCGTCAGGCCAGGGCCTGCTCCGCGGCGGCGAGGAAGGCGTCGTTCTCCTCGGGCGTGCCGATGGTCACGCGGACGCCGTCCGGCTGGAAGGCGCGGACGATGACGCCGCGCGACTCGCACGCCGCGCCGAATGCCGCGGCCCGATCGCCCAGCGGCAGCCACACGAAGTTCGCCTGGCTGTCCGGGACCTCCACCTGCAGCTTGCGCAGCGCCTCGGTGACCCGGTCGCGTTCGGCGATGATCAGCGCGCAGCGCCGCGTCACCTCGTCCTCGGCGTCCAGCGCGGCCAGCGCGGCGGCCTGCGCCAGCAGGTTGGTGGAGAACGGCGTCACCACCTTGCGGATGGTCGCGGCCACCTCCGGCTGGGCCACCAGGAAACCCATCCGCAGCCCGGCCAGGCCCCACGCCTTGGACATGGTGCGCAGCACCACGACGTTGGGCCGGTCACCGTACGCGTCGAGGCCGTCGGGCACCTGGTCGTCCGTGACGAACTCCCGGTACGCCTCGTCGAGCACCACGAGCACGTCGTCGGGCACCCGGGCGAGGAACCGGTCCAGCTCGGCCCGGCGCACGCTGGTGCCGGTCGGGTTGTTCGGGTTGCACACGATGACCAGGCGGGTCCGGTCCGTGATCGCGTCGGCCATCGCGGACAGGTCGTGGCCGTGCCCGGCGGTGTTGGGCACACGTACGCCGGTCGCACCGGCACCCGTGGCGATGATCGGGTACGCCTCGAAGGACCGCCACGCGTGCACGATCTCGTCACCGGGCAGGCAGGTCGCCTTGGCCAGGGTCTCGGCCAGCGCCACGGAGCCGCAGCCGGTGACGACCCGGTCGGGGCTCACGCCGTACCGGTCGGCGAGCCGGTCGCGCAGGGCGACCACGCCCATGTCGGGGTAGCGGTGCACCGTGCGGGCCGCCTCGGCGATCGCCTCGGGCACCCCCGGCAGCGGACCGTACGGGACTTCGTTGCTGGCCAGCTTGATGGCCTCGGTCAGCCCGAGGTCGCGGGCCAGATCGGCGACGTTGCGCCCGGCCACGTACGCGGGCAGGGCGTCCAGGTCGGCGCGGGTGAGCCGGGTCATTTCTCTCCTCCGGAGTGGTCGCCGCCGTCGGCGGCCTCGACAGGGCGGCGGTACCCCGCCGGTAGCGCGACCACCACGGTCTGCGCGGACTTGTCGTGCAATGCCTGCCGCAGCCGCGGATCGAACAGCGGCGAAGCCGAGTCGATGAACTGCAGCACCAGCCCGAGACCCCAGAACGTCCAGAATGGGGTCCACAGGCCGAGCCGGGCCCAGCGCCGGAACGAGCGGCCGAAGCCGATCTGTTCGGTGTTCTCCATCGGGAACACCTTGACCTGCATGAGCCGCTTGCCGAGGGTCTGGCCGCGGTTGGCCGTGGCCGGTACCTCGTACGCGAACCACAGTGCGGTCGCGATGATCAGGATGGTGAACATGAGGTAGCTGGCGCGCAGCGATGCCGGCTGCGGCGTCGCGTGGACGGGGTCGGTCATGGCGGCGCGCAGGATCGGTTCGACCTCCAGCCACCACTGGTACGCGAACCAGCCGTTCACGGCGATGTTGAGCAGCAGCACCATGAAGATGTCGACGAACCGCGCCACGAGCCGGCGCCCGAACCCGGCCAGCGCGAAGCCGTGCGGCCGCAGTTGGGGAATGTACGCCCAGGAGTAGCCGGGCGTACCCGGAGCGGGCGGCTGCCACCCCGGCGGTGGCTGCCATCCGGGCGGCGGTTGCCATCCCGGCGGCGGGTGCCATCCGGGCGGGGGTCCCCAGCCCGACGGCGGAGCCGGTGCGGCGGGACCGTTCCCGCCCGGATGGAACCCACCGGGATAGGGCCCACCGGGATACGGCCCACCCGGATACGGGCCGCCGGGATAGGGCCCACCGGGATACGGAACGCCCGACTGAGGGCCGCCTGGATAGGGCATGCCCGGCTGGACGCCGGGCTGAGGGCCACCCGGGTAGGGCAGGCCGGGATGGGTCGCGGAGGGAGGGACCGCACCGGGAGACGCCGCATCGGGTGCGTTCGGACCAGGTGGGTTCGGACCGGGTGCGTTCGTACCGGGTGCGGGCACGCCGGGTGCCGGCTGCCCCGGAGCGGCTGCGCCGGGATGGGCCGCGCCAAGGGTGGACGCGCCCGGGGTGGCGGTGCCCGGGGCCGGCGAGGTCGGCTCCTCCGGTGGCGGCCCGTCCGGCGGCACGGCGTCGGCCGGGATCGGCCTACCCACCCAGCCCTCGCCGTCCCACCAGCGCTGGGTCGACGGGTCGGCCGGATCCTTGTACCAGCCCGCGGGCAGGGAGGTCATGCTGGAACCTTAACGACGACTGTCTGCCCGGCCTTGTCGTGGAGGCACTGCTGGAACGGCTTGTCCCACAACTGCCACAGCCCGTCGATGTAGAACAGGAACGGCACGAGGGTCCCGCCGACGTAGGCGACGAAATACCGCTTGGCGGCCATGCCGCGGGTCAGCGTCGCGGTGGGATCCAACGGCACCACCCGGATCTTGAGGACCTTTTTCCCGAAGGTCTGTCCGGAGCGGTACATCATCTCCACGTAGTACACGTAGTACGCCGCCAGGGCCAGCACGAACAGGCCGATTTCCATCAGCATCAGCGGCAGGAACATCTCGGTGAAGAAGTTCGGCATGGGCGCCGGGTCCGAGTACGGGTCGGCGCTCACCGAGAAGTCGGTCATCCGGCTGACCATCAGGAAGAAGACCGGCACGAAGACGATCATCAGAGCGCCCGTGAGGATGGCGGCGTCGATGAGATGTGCCAGCAGCCGGGTGCCGAAGTCCGCGAGCGGCTGTCCGCCCGGGCTCATCGCCGGTGGCTGATACCCGTAACCGAGGGGAGGCGCGTAGCCGGGCGGGGGCGGGCCGTAACCCGGCGGGGGCACGTAGCCGGGCGGTGGGCCGTACCCGGGTGGCGGGCCGTATCCCGGCTGCGGGTGTCCGGAGGGCTGGCCGGGGATGGGGCCGGGCGGCGGCCCGTACCCGGAGGGGGTGCCGGGCCGTCCGCCCGCGTCGGATGGCTGTGTCACGCAGACAGTGTTACAGGTTGCCGCGCAGTTCCTGCTCCCGCTCGATCGCCTCGAACAGCGCCTTGAAGTTGCCCTTGCCGAAGCCGAGCGAGCCGTGGCGCTCGATCAGCTCGAAGAACACGGTCGGGCGGTCCTGCACGGGCTTGGTGAAGATCTGCAGCAGGTAGCCGTCCTCGTCCCGGTCGACCAGGATGCGGCGCTTCTTCAGCTCCTCGATCGGCACCCGGACGTTGCCGATGCGGGCGCGCAGCTCCGGGTCGTCGTAGTACGAGTCGGGGGTGGCCAGGAACTCGACCCCGGCGGCGCGCATGGCGTCGACGCTGGCCAGGATGTCGTTGGTCGCCACGGCGATGTGCTGGGCGCCCGGCCCGCCGTAGAACTCCAGGTACTCGTCGATCTGCGACTTGCGCTTCGAGACGGCTGGCTCGTTCAGCGGGAACTTGACCTTGCGGGTGCCGTCCGCGACGACCTTGCTCATCAGGGCCGAGTAGTCGGTGGCGATGTCGTCGCCGACGAACTCGGCCATGTTGGTGAAGCCCATGACGCGGCGGTAGAACTCCACCCACTCGTCCATCTTGCCGAGCTCGACGTTGCCGACGACGTGGTCGACCGCCTGGAAGAAGCGCTTGGGCTGCAGGCCGGCGTCGATGGCGGGCTGCCGGTCCACGATCGGGCCGCGGGCGACGAAACCGGGCAGGAACGGCCCGTCGTAGCCGGAACGGTCGATCAGGGTGTGGATCGTTTCACCGTACGTGGCGATGGCGGCGAGCCGGACCGTGCCGTGCTCGTCCTTGACGTCGTGCGGCTCGGTGACCGAGCGGGCGCCCGCCTCGATCGCGTGCCGGTACGCGGCGTCGACGTCCGGGACGGCCAGGGCGATGTCCTTGATGCCGTCGCTGTGCCGGGTGACGTGGTCGGCGCCGGGCGCGTCGACGTGCACCGCGCCGGTGATCAGGAACCGGGCGGAACCGCTGACCAGGACGTACTCGGCGTGGTCGCGGTAGCCGTGCTCGGGGCCCCGGTACGCGACGCAGGTCATCCCGAACGCGGTCGAGTAGTAGTGGGCCGCCTGCTTCGCGTTGCCCACGAGGAACTGCAGGTAGTCGACGCCCTTGACCGGGAACACGTCGACGTCGGGCGACTGGGCGGCTGCCATCATCTGCGTCATGTGCCGAGGTTGGCGCAGGTCACAGCGCTGGGCAACTGTCTCGTTCTTGGCTGATCAGTCTGCGCATTCGGTATCGTTTCCACTCACCATGGCTATACAAGATGTCCAGCTCGACGCGCTCGACGCGCGGCTGCTCACCCTGCTGCAGGCGGAACCGCGGATCGGCGTGCTCGAACTGTCCCGCCGTCTCGCGGTCGCCCGCGGCACGGTCCAGGCCCGCCTGGACAAGCTGATCGCCCGCGGCGCGATCCGCGGCTTCGGCCCGGACGTGGCCCCGGACGTGATCGGCTTCGGAGTGACCAGCTTCGTCACCCTGGAGATCAGCCAGCGGTACGGCCACGACGCGGTCGCCGCCCACCTGGCCGAGATCCCGGAGGTGCTGGAGGCGCACACGATCACCGGGGCCGGGGACATCCTGTGCCGGATCGTGGCCCGCTCCAACGCCGATCTGCAGCGCGTCATCGACCAGATCGTCGGCTACGAGGGGATCATGCGGGCCTCCACGATCATCGCGCTGGCCGAGATGATCCCCTACCGGGTGCTGCCCCTGGTGCGATCCGCCGCATCGGGGGGCTGAAACCCACTGCGAAATTTGGGGCACAATCCCTCGACACGGGCGAATCGTGCTCCGGGGTGGGGCGGCCGGAAATCGTTAGGTTGTCCGGCGTGGCGGCCGGTGGGGCGTGGCGGGGCTACGCGGTCTGCGCCGGTGTGGTCTACATCGTGCTGGCCGCAGCCGGGTGGGTGCCCAACCCGCTCCCGAAGCTGTGGGACTGGATCGACCGCAGCGAGCCCGTCGCCCCCGGCGCCGCGAAGTGGCAGGCCCAGATCGGCGGCACCCCGCGCAGCGTCACGATCGCCGACGACGCGGTCATCGTCGAGTACCGCACCTCGATCGAGGCCTACGGGGTCGGTGCCGGCGTACGGCTGTGGAAGTCCGACGCCGACTGGTCGGCGGTGGCGGGCAACGGCGCGAACCCGGTCGTGGTCACCGGGCGGCTGGCCACCAAGGGTTACCAGGTGCTCGACGCGCATACCGGTGCCGTCCGGCGCAGCGACAACGCGGCGACGGCGGTCTGGACGTACACGAATGCGATCTTGGATTTGCACTGCGGTGACCCGGGCTGCGAGCTCACCGCCTGGGATCCGCGCGGCGGCGACCCGCTGTGGCGGGTGCCGTCGCCGAGCCTGGGCTTCGTGCTGGACGGGGACAACCCGGACCTGCCGGGCACCCGGCCGCTGACCAGCGGCCAGATCGACGACCAGATCGCCGGGCCCACCCAGATGCCCGCGCTGCTTGGGCTGCCCGACGGCGACCAGGTCCGGATCGTCGACACGGCCGCCGGGAAGCTGGTGCAGACGGTCGCGCAGGGTACGCGGCAGCGGGTCGCGCTGGCCGGTGGCCGCCTCCTCACCGTGACCGGGGAGGCGCGCGACGGCACCTGCTACTACCGCGTGGCGGCGACCGATCCGCCGGCCACCGATCCGGTGTGGCAGCGCGACGTCAACCTGCGCACCGCCGACGACGGCGCGGCCTGCCGCCAGGATCAGGACCCGGTCGGCGGCGGTGACGTGGTGCTCGGGGTCGACCCGGTGGGGCAGCAGGTGCTGATCGCGGCGCACGACGGGCGCGACCTGTGGCACGGCACCGACGGGCAGCGGGTGATGGCGGTCGACGACCGGTACGCCGTCGTGCGCGACGCGGACGGGCACACGGCGCGCGGGCGCTCCTTCGCCCGGGGCGGCGCCGGGTGGCGGCGGTCGATCGGCGCGGGCGCCCAGGCGGCCGTGACCCCCTACGCGGCCGTGCTGGTCGAGCCGAAACAGCAGCGGGTCACCGCGGTCAGTCCCGGCACGGGCAGGGTGCTGGCCGAGGTCAAGACCACCGGCAAGCCGTACGCGGTGGGGCCCGGCGGGCTGGTGCTCGTCTCCGGGCGGGACCTCGCGTACGTGCCGTTCGCCGTTGATCGAGCAGGTTGATTCGCACCTTGAGCAGGCACTGGCTTAGGCTTTCCGCTCATGAGCAGAGCCGCCGCTTTCTCGTACGCCCCGTTGCTGCCTATCGGTGACGACCTGACCGAATACCGCCTGATTACGGACGAGGGCGTGGACGTGGTCAACGGGCCGGGCGGGCGTCGCTTCCTGACGGTCGAGCAGTCGGTGATCACGCAGCTCACCGCGGAGGCGATGCACGACATCGCGCACTACCTGCGCCCCGCACACCTGACCCAGCTGCGGTCGATCATCGACGACCCCAAGGCGTCGGCGAACGACCGCTTCGTCGCCCTGGACCTGCTGCGCAACGCGAACATCGCGGCGGGCGGGGTGCTGCCCATGTGCCAGGACACCGGCACCGCGATCGTCATGGGCAAGCGGGGGCGCCACGTGCTCACCGACGGCCAGGACGAGCGGGCGATCGCGCAGGGCGTGTACCAGGCGTACACGAGGCTCAACCTGCGGTATTCGCAGCTCGCCCCGCTGACCATGTGGGACGAGAAGAACACCGGCACGAACCTGCCCGCGCAGATCGAGCTGTACGCAGAGGACCCGGGCGGGCACCCCGACGCGTACAAGTTCCTCTTCATGGCCAAGGGCGGCGGCTCGGCCAACAAGTCGTACCTGTACCAGGAGACCAAGGCGCTGCTCAGCCCGGCGCGGCTGATGGAGTTCCTGGACGAGAAGCTGCGGTTGATCGGGACCTCGGCGTGCCCGCCGTACCACCTCGCGGTGGTCATCGGCGGCACCAGCGCCGAGCACGCGCTCAAGACCGCGAAGCTGGCCAGCGCCAAGTACCTGGACAACCTGCCCCGGCAGGGGTCGATGACCGCGCACGGCTTCCGCGACGTCGAGCTGGAGGCGGCCGTCCTCGAACTGACCCGCGACTTCGGCATCGGGGCGCAGTTCGGCGGCCGGTACTTCTGCCACGACGTACGCGTGATCCGCCTGCCCCGGCACGGCGCCTCCTGTCCCGTGGCCATCGCGGTGTCCTGCTCGGCCGACCGGCAGGCCCTCGCCAAGATCACGCCGTCCGGCGTGTGGCTGGAGCGGCTGGAGACCGACCCGGCCCGGTTCCTGCCCGACGTCACGGACGAGCACCTGGAGACCGACGAGGTCGTCCGCGTCGACCTGAACCGCCCGATGGACGAGATCCGGGCGGAGCTGTCGAAGTACCCGGTCAAGACCCGGCTGTCGCTGTCCGGCCCGCTGGTCGTGGCCCGCGACATCGCCCACGCGAAGATCGCCGAACGGCTGGACGCGGGCGAGCCGATGCCGCAGTACCTGCGCGACCACGCGGTCTACTACGCGGGCCCGGCGAAGACCCCCGAGGGGTACGCGTCCGGCTCGTTCGGCCCGACCACGGCCGGCCGGATGGACTCGTACGTGGAGAAGTTCCAGGCGGCGGGCGGCTCGCTGCTCATGCTGGCCAAGGGCAACCGCTCCGCGCAGGTCACCCGCGCCTGCCAGAGCCACGGCGGGTTCTACCTCGGCTCGATCGGCGGCCCGGCGGCCCGGCTGGCCCAGGACTGCATCAAGCACGTAGAGGTGCTCGAATACCCCGAGCTGGGCATGGAAGCGGTGTGGAAGATCGAGGTCGAGGACTTCCCCGCCTTCATCGTCGTCGACGACAAGGGCAACGACTTCTTCGCCGACGTGACCCGCCCCAAGAGCGTCCTGCAGGTGGGCAGCAAACCCCCGGCGTCGTAACGCTCCTACCCGGCGAGTTCCGCGAGGAGCTTCTCGACCCGGGTACGGATGTCGTCGCGGATCGGGCGGACGGCGTCGAGGCCCTTGCCGGCGGGGTCGTCCAGCTTCCAGTCCTCGTACCGTTTGCCGGGGAAGTAGGGGCAAGCGTCGCCGCAGCCCATGGTGACGACCACGTCGGACGCCTCGACCGTGCCGGGGTCCAGCAGCTTGGGCCGCTGGTCGGTGATGTCGATGCCGACCTCGCGCATGGCCGCGACGGCGGCGGGGTTGATCGTGTCGGCGGGAGCGGAGCCCGCGGAGCGGACCTCTACCGCGTCCCCGGCGAGGTGGCGCAGCCATCCCGCGGCCATCTGGGAGCGGCCGGCATTGTGGACGCAGACGAACAGGACGCTCGGCTTGGACATGTACGGGTGCTCCTCTGTCAGACGATGGTGGGGCTGCGGCGTTCGAGCAGGATGACGTCGCGCCAGCGGCCGTGGTGGCGGCCGATGCGTTCGCGGGTGCCGACGACGCGGAATCCGCAGGCGGTGTGCAGGGCCAGGCTGGCGGCGTTCTCGCCGAAGATGCCGGACTGGATCGTCCAGATCCCGGCCTGCTCGGTGGAGTCGATCAGCGCGTGCAGCAGGGCCCGGCCGACGCCCCGGCCGCGGGCATCGGGGTGGACGTAGACGGAATGCTCGACCACTCCGGCGTAGACGCACCGGTCGGACACCTGGCTGCAGGCGACCCACCCGAGGACCCGGTCATCGTCGTCGACGGCGACGAATCGGTGCCCGGCCATGCGGGTGGTGGTGAACTGATCCCAGCTGGGCGGTTCGGTCTCGAAGGTGGCGTCACCGGTGGCGATGCCCAGCCGGTAGATGTCGAGAACCGTCTCGGCGTGCGCGTCGTGCATCGGCACGATCCGCAGCTCCTCACTCATGGCATCTCCTCGGCGGCGAGGCGGGGGACGGTGACCGCGTCGGCGGCCGGGGCGATGTCCGGGTACCACCAGCGGATCGCGGCCACCGCGACCACGGCGCCGACCATCTGCGCGACGACGAATCCCGGCACGGAGGCGGGGGCGATCCCGGCGAAGGTGTCGGTGAACGCCCGCCCGATGGTCACCGCCGGATTCGCGAACGAGGTGGACGAGGTAAACCAGTACGCGGCACCGATGTAGGCGCCGACCGCGGCGGGGGCCGCGTTGGTGCGCCCGGAGCGGGCCAGCGCGAACACCAGCAGGACCAGGCCGCTCGTGGCGACGATCTCGGCCAGCCACAGGTTTCCGCCGGTGCGCGACGTGTGGGACAGGGCGACGGCAGGTTGGCCGAACATCACGTCGGCGAGTACCGCGCCGGTGATCGCGCCGCCGATCTGGACGGCCGCGTACACCGCCAGCTCGCGAAGCGAAAGGCCGGTGCGGGCCGGTCGGCCGCACCACCAGTCGACGGCGGAGACGACCGGGTTGAAGTGCGCTCCGGAGACCGGGCCGAAGGTCAGGATCAGCGCGGCCAGGGCGAGCGCGGTGGCTACCGCGTTCTCCAGCAGCTGCAGGCCGACGTCGTTGGGGGAGAGCCGGGTGGCGGCGATGCCGGAGCCGACCACGGCCGCGGTGAGCAGGGCGGTGCCGGTGAACTCCGCGGATGCGCGGCGGGCCAGGCTCATGCGGTCGTCCCGGTGGCGGCCGTGGTGTCGGAGGGGTCGAGGAATTGGGAGAGCCCGGCGAGCCTGTCCGGGACGATCCAGTAGTAGACCCAGGTGCCCCGGCGTTCGCAGTCGACCAGCCCGGACTCGCGGAGCTGCCGCAGGTGGTACGAGATCGTGGGGCCGGTCAGGTCGAACGCGTCGGTGATCTCGCAGACGCACACCTCGCCGCCGTTGCGCGCGGCGATCAGGGAGAGCACGCGAAGTCGTACCGGGTCGCCGAGGACCTTGAACGCCCGGGCCAGTTCGGCGGCCCCGTCGGGGCTGAGGGCTTCGGCGACCATCGGCATGCAGCAGTCGGCGGAGTCGATCACCGGCAGATTCTTCCTAGACACCTCTCTAGGTTGACAGCTCTCTAGGTTGAGTGCAAGCTGCCTAGAGAGTCATCTAGATAGCTGAGTCGATGGAGGTATGACGATGTCTCGTGTGCAGCTCGCCCTGCGGGTGTCCGACCTGGAAGCGTCGGTGGCGTTCTACTCGAAGTTGTTCGGGGTCGACGCGGCCAAGCGCCGCCCCGGGTACGCCAATTTCGCCATCACCGAGCCGCCGCTGAAGCTGGTCCTCATCGAGGGCGAGGGGGATCAGCCCACCGTGATGGATCACCTGGGCGTGGAGGTGTTCAGCACCGACGAGGTCACCGCCGCCACCCGGCGACTCACCGAGTCCGGGCTGGTCACCCTGACCGAGGACAACACGGAGTGCTGCTACGCCCTGCAGGACAAGGTGTGGGTCCGGGGTCCCGGGGATGAGCCGTGGGAGGTGTACGTCGTCAAGGCCGACGCCGACAAGCTCGACAAGGCTCCGGCGAGCGTGTGCTGCGGCGGAGGGCCTGCCCAGACCGAGGTTTGTTGTATGCCCTAGAGGGTGCCGTACATTCGCCGTACAGTGGTCTGGCACGGCACATGACCGGATGGAGTCTCAGATGAGCGCCAAGACTGAGCGCATCGAGGTGCGAGCGGACGAGACCAGCAAGTCACGCATCTCGGAGGCAGCCGAACTGCTCGGTGAACCAGTTTCAGCCTTCATGGTGCGTTCCGCGCGTGCGGAGGCTGACAAGGTTCTCGCCAGAGCGCACCGGACCGTTATGCCCGCAGAACAGTTCGATCTACTCATCTCGGCACTTGATGAGGCGGACGAAGCGCCGATGCTCGCCGAGATCGCCAACCGCCCCCGTCGTTTCCGGCGAGCGTGAGATGTTTCTGTCGAGTCGACTAAAGGATCGTCATAACCTCGCTCAGTTCGACTGCGGGGAGCCCTCTCTGAATCTGTGGCTTGCTGAGCACGCCCGCCGTGCCCAGCTTGCCGGAACATCCCGCACCTATGTGTGGACGCCGGAGGACAGCGACGACGTGGTCGCCTACTACTCGGTCGCACCGACGCAGGTCGAGCGGGCCGAATTGACCGGCGGGCAGGCGGGTGGTTTCAGCGTCGTCCCCGCCTATCTGCTGACCCGATTCGCCTTGGACCAATCCATTCATGGGCAGGGCTTCAGCGACGACCTGCTCTTGGACGCCATCGAGGTCATCACGAAGGCGGCGACCGCTGCCGGTGGTCGATTGATCGTCGTTGACGCGATCAGCAGCCGGGCGGCGGCGTTCTACCAGCGGCGGGGCTTCCACCCGATCAAGGGTGATCCGTTGCGGCTGGTGATGAAGGTTGAGACAGCCAAGCGGGCTTTGAGTACGGGCAAGATGACGGTGAGTGTTCAGAGCGGTCTAGGTGTGGCAGGCATCGTCCTGTCCACTCCTCGCGGCGAGGCCGAGTCGGTCGTTGCGACGCCGGACGAACTACGGGCGATCGCCGCCGAACTGGAGAGCCGTGCGGAGGCTGCGGAACCCATCACAATGGATTCCCTACGAGAGGCCATCAAGACGGCCTTGGGCCGTGATCCCTTCAACGGGGCTTGACCGACGAGGGATGAGTAAGGGGGTACCGGCGCGCGCCGGTACCCCCTTACTCATGCCGGTAGTTACTCGCAGATCGGGGTGAGCGGGGCGAACCAGGCGTTCAGCTCGGTCTCGAAGTTCTTCTCGACGTCCTTCTCGGTCTTGAACTTCGCGAAGAACGCGTCACCCTCGGCGGCCTTGACCAGGTTGGCGGAGGCCTCCGCGCCGGCGGCCTGGAGCTTCGGGTCCTTCGCGGCCGCGGTCGCCTTCTTGACGTCGGCGGCCCAGTTCTTCAGCTCCGTGGCGGCAGCCTTCTGCGCCTTCGCGGCGTTCTGCGTCTGCTTGGTCTGCTTGTAACCGATCATCTTGCCGAGCTCCGCACCGAATGCCTCGGCGTCCTTCTGCAGCTCCTTCTCGAGCCCGCCGCAGATCTTCTTGGAGTCGGCGGTGTAGTCCGGCGCCGCCGTGGTGGTCGTGGTGGCGGGGGCGCCCGCGGGCGCGGCGGCGTCGGCGGTCTTGGTGTCGTTGCTGCAGGCGGCGCCGCTGAGCAGCACACCGCCAAGGGTCACGGCCAGGATGGCGCGTCGCATCGCAATTCCGTTCATCGAGGGGGAGATCGTTCGGGGACGATACGGTCGGTGCCGGTGGAGAGCAGACCGACTTCCGCGTGATCTGCCCAACCTCGATCGAGGGTCAGCCGCACACCCCGGCGACCGGGGTGAGCCACTGGCTCATCAGGCCCTCCAGCGACTTGTCCAGGTCCTTGGTGCTCTTGATCTTGTCGAGAAGAGCGCTGTCCTGCGCGCTCTTGCTGAACTTGGCGGCGGACTCCGCGCCCGCTTTGCGTAGCTCCGGGTCCTGAGCGGCCGCCGTCTGCTTGCGGATCTTCTCGGCGACCTTCTTCAGTTCGGCACGGGCCGCCTTCTCCGCCTTGTCCGCGGAATCGGCCTGCTTCGCCTCCCGGAAGGCGATCATCCTGCCCAGGTTCGTCCCGAAGTTCTTCAGGTCCGCCGTGAAGATCGTCTCCACCTGGCCGCACACCTTCTTCGTGTCGGCGGCGTAGCTCGCAGCGCTCGGGGCGGGCGCGGCCGCCGAGGTCGGGGCGGTGGTGCCCGCTGCCGTGGGGGTCGCGGTTTCCGCGTCGTCGCAGGCCGCCGTGGTCAGCAGAGCACCGCTGAGGGTCACGGCCAGGAGGGCGCGTCGCATCACAATGGATCCTGTTCGTCCGGGGGCCTAGGATCGTGCCACACAGGAGCAAAAACCCTCCGGACGATACGTGCGTCGCCCCGCCCCGTCCACCGCGGCCGGGCCGGGTGTGAGCCGCCACCGATTCGCTTCTCCGTGCGTACCCGTGACAAGGCACCGCAGACGTCGAAGTCATCTCACAAATCGGTCTTACCTCCTAAAATGTCCTTATCGGGCGACCTTGAGGGACGGGTGATGGCCGCGACCGACACGAACACCACGCAACCCACCGCCGCGAAGCTCACCTTCTGGACGATGACCGCGATGGTCGTCGGCTCGATGGTCGGCGCCGGCGTCTTCTCGCTGCCCCGCCGGTTCGCGCAGGAGACCGGCGTCATCGGCGCGCTCATCGCCTGGGTCATCGCGGGCACCGGCATGCTGATGCTGGCCTTCGTCTTCCAGACCCTCGCCGTCCGCAAGCCCGACCTCGACGCCGGGGTCTACGCGTACGCGAAGGCCGGGTTCGGCGAGTACCCCGGCTTCTTCTCCGCGTTCGGGTACTGGGCCAGCGCCTGCGTCGGCAACGTCACGTACTGGGTGCTGATCATGTCGACGATCGGCGCGATCGCTCCGGCACTGGGCGAGGGCGACACCCTGCTGGCCGTGGCGCTGTCCACGGTCGGGCTGTGGGCGTTCTTCTTCCTGATCCGGCGCGGCATCAAGGAGGCCACCGCGATCAACAAGGTCGTCACCGTCGCGAAGGTGGTGCCGATCCTGGTCTTCATCCTGCTGGCGCTGTTCTACCTGGACCCCAAGGTGTTCGCCGACAACCTGGCCGGCGCCGACTACGCCGGATCCCTCTTCAATCAGGTACGCGGCACCATGCTGGTCACGGTCTTCGTCTTCCTCGGTGTCGAGGGCGCCAGCGTGTACTCCCGGCACGCGAAGCGCCGCGAGGACGTCGGGCGGGCCACCATCCTCGGCTTCCTCAGCGTCTTCGCCGTCTTCGCCTCGGTCACGATCGTGTCGTACGGCATCCTGCCGATGAGTGAGATCGCCGAGCTGCGCCAGCCCTCCATGGCGGGGGTGCTGGAGGCGGCGGTCGGCACGTGGGGCGAGTGGTTCGTCAGCATCGGGCTGATCATCTCGGTGCTCGGCGCGTACCTGGCGTGGACGTTGATGGCGGCCGAGGTGCTGTTCGTCGCCGCCAAGGACGACGACATGCCGCGGTTCCTGCGCGGGGTCAACGCCGCCGACGTGCCCGTACCGGCGCTGCTGCTGTCGACCGCGCTGTCGCAGCTGTTCCTGATCGTCACGCTGTTCTCGGAGGACGCGTTCTCGTTCGCCCTCGACCTCACCAGCGCGCTGACGCTGATCCCGTTCCTGCTGGCCGCCGGCTACGCGGTGAAGGTCGCGCTGGGTCGCACCGGTGTCGGCCGGGGCACCTCGCGCGATCTGGTCATCGGCGGGCTGGCCACCGTGTACGTCGCGTTCCTGCTGTTCGCCGCCGGCCTGAAGTTCGTGCTCGTCTCGTTCATCGTGTACGCCCCGGCCACGGTGCTGTTCGCGATGGCCCGCCGCGAGCAGGGCCGACGGCTGTTCTCCCCGGCCGAGCTGGTGCTGTTCGTCGTGTCGATCGCCGGCGCGATCCTCGGCGTCGTCGCCCTGGCCGCCGGCTGGATCCACCTCTGACCCCGCCGACAAACCCTGTTTCCCACGCCGACCAATGGAGGACCGCGTGACCACCCAGGACAAGCCCGTCGCGCAGAGCTACGGCGTCTATTCCGAGGTCGGCCGCCTGCGCAAGGTGCTGGTGTGCGCGCCGGGGCTGGCGCACCGCCGACTCACCCCCACCAACTCCGACGACCTGCTCTTCGACGACGTCATGTGGGTGGAGAACGCCCAGCGTGACCACGCCGACTTCGTCAGCAAACTGCGTACCCGCGGCGTCGACGTGGTGGAGCTGCACGATCTGCTGGCCCAGACCATGGCGATCCCCGACGCGCGGTCCTGGCTGCTCGACCGCAAGATCGTCGCGAACGAGGTCGGCCTGGGCCTGGTCGACGACACCCGCGCCTTCCTGGAGTCGCTCGACCCCGCGCAACTGGCCGAGTACCTGATCGGCGGCCTGGCCACCACCGACCTGCCCGACGACTTCCGGCCCGAGTACGTCGCCCTGGCCCGGGAGGGCACCGGCGCCCGCGAGTACCTGATGCCGCCGCTGCCCAACACCCTCTACACCCGCGACACCACCTGCTGGCTGTACGGCGGCGTCACCCTGAACCCGTTGTTCTGGCAGGCCCGCAAGGACGAGACCCTGCTGATGAAGGCGATCTACGAGTACCACCCGGACTTCGTGGGCGCGACGGTGTGGTGGGGCGACCCCGAGAGGCAGTGGGGGCAGGCGACGTTCGAGGGCGGCGACATCATGCCGGTCGGCAACGGCGTCGTGCTGATGGGCATGAGCGAACGGACGTCCCGCCAGGCGATCACGCAGGTCGCCGCGGCGCTGTTCGCGAAGGGCGCCGCCGACCACGTCGTCGTCGCGGGCATGCCGAAGCTGCGCTCCGCGATGCACCTCGACACGGTGTTCACCTTCGCCGACCGGGACGTGGTCACGCTGTATCCGACCATCATGGACGGTGTCCACACGTTCTCCCTGCGGCCCGCCGACCGGGCGCCCGGCGTCGACATCGTCGACCACGGCTCCCGGCCCTTCGTCGACGTCGTCGCGCAGGCCCTGGGCCTGTCCGGCCTGCGGGTCATCGCCACCGGCGGCGACGTGTACGCCTCCGAACGCCAGCAGTGGGACAGCGGCAACAACGCGGTCGCCCTCGAACCCGGTGTGGTGTTCACGTACGACCGCAACACGCAGACCAACACCCTGCTGCGCAAGGCCGGGGTGGAGGTCATCGAGATCGTCGGCGCGGAGCTGGGCCGGGGACGTGGTGGAGGCCACTGCATGACGTGCCCGATCATCCGCGAACCGGTGTCGTTCTAGACGGCTTTGACAGAGGATGGGGGCGTGACTGTCGACAACGGCTACCGCATCGAGCGCGACACCATGGGCGAGGTCAGGGTCCCCGCCGAAGCCCTCTGGCGGGCGCAGACCCAGCGGGCGGTGGAGAACTTCCCGATCTCCGGGCGCGGGCTGGAGCCCGCGCACATCCACGCCCTGGCCCGGATCAAGGGGGCGGCGGCGCAGGCCAACGCGGCTCTGGGCGTACTCGAAGAAGATCTTGCGAAGGCCGTGCAGACCGCCGCCGCGCAAGTGGCGGACGGCGCGCACGACGAGCAGTTCCCGATCGACGTGTTCCAGACCGGCTCGGGCACCTCGTCGAACATGAACGCCAACGAGGTCATCGCCACCCTCGCGGCCCGGGAGCTGGGCCGCCCGGTGCACCCCAACGACCACGTCAACGCGTCCCAGTCCAGCAACGACGTCTTCCCCTCGTCGATCCACCTGGCCGCCACCGAGGCGGTCACCAGCAACCTCATCCCGGCGCTGGATCACCTCGCGGCCGCGCTGAACGCGAGGGCCGCGGACTGGGCCGAGGTGGTCAAGAGCGGCCGCACGCACCTCATGGACGCGACGCCGGTCACCCTGGGTCAGGAGTTCTCCGGGTACGCGGCGCAGGTGCAGAACGGCATCGACCGCCTCACCGACACGCTGCCCCGCCTCGGTGAGCTGCCGCTGGGCGGCACCGCGGTCGGCACCGGGGTGAACACCCCGCCCGGCTTCGCCCCGGCGGTCATCGAGCGGCTGCGCGAGGCGACCGGGCTGCCGCTGTCCGAGGCACGCAACCACTTCGAGGCGCAGGGCGCCCGGGACGCCCTCGTCGAGGCGTCCGGTCAGCTCCGGGTCGTCGCGGTGAGCCTTTACAAGATCGTCAACGACATCCGGTGGATGGGGTCCGGCCCCCGCGCCGGGCTGCGCGAGCTGCGCCTGCCCGACCTGCAGCCCGGCTCGTCGATCATGCCGGGCAAGGTGAACCCGGTGGTGCCCGAGTCCGTCCGCCAGGTCTGCGCGCAGGTCATCGGCAACGACGCGGCGGTCGCGTTCGCGGGCACCCAGGGCGACTTCGAACTCAACGTGATGCTGCCCGTGATGGGCCGCAACCTGCTCGAATCCATCCGGCTGCTGGCCGCGGCCGCGCGCATGCTGGCCGACCGGTGCATCGCCGGGCTGGAGGCCAACGCCGAGGTCGCCCGGGCCTATGCAGAGGGATCGCCGTCGATCGTCACCCCGCTCAACCGCTACCTCGGGTACGACGAGGCAGCCGCCATCGCCAAGCAGGCCCTGGCGACCGGACGCTCGATCCGCGAGGTGGTCGTCGAACGCGGTCACGTCGAGGCCGGGCGGGTCACCGAGCAGCAGCTGGACGAGGCGCTGGACGTGCTCCGGATGACCCGTCCGTGACCCCGGGGACGGGCGGTAAACCGCTCGTCCCGCTCGGTACCCTTATACGGTGACGCTGCGCTTGTACGACACCGCGACCCGATCGGTCCGGGACTTCGTCCCGATGAGGCCCGGTCAGGTGGGGATCTACCTGTGCGGTCTCACGGTGCAGTCGATCCCGCACATCGGCCACCTGCGCAGCGGCGTCAACTACGACATCCTGCGCCGCTGGTTCCAGCACTCCGGCTTCGACGTCACGTTCATCCGCAACATCACGGACGTCGACGACAAGATCCTGGACAAGGCGATCGAGCAGGGGCGCCCGTTCTGGTCGATCGCGTACGCCAACGAGCTGGTGCTGGCCGCCAACTACCGGTCGCTCAACGTGCTGGAGCCGACGTACGAGCCGCGGGCCACCGGGCACATCACCGAGATGCACGAGCTGATCGGCGAGCTGATCTCGCGCGGGCACGCGTACCCGGCGGCCGGTGGCAACGGCGACGTGTACTTCGACGTGCCGTCCTATCCGGAGTACGGCGCACTCAGCGGGCAGCACCCCGACGACATGCGGGCCCCCGCCGACGGCGGCGAGCCGGACAAGCGCGACTTCCGCGACTTCGCCCTGTGGAAGGGCGTCAAGCCGCAGGAACCGGCCGACGCCGCCTGGTCGTCCCCGTGGGGGCCCGGCCGCCCCGGCTGGCACATCGAGTGCTCCGCGATGGCCCGGCGCTACCTGGGGCCCGAGTTCGACATCCACGGCGGCGGGCTCGACCTGACCTTCCCGCACCACGAGAACGAGATCGCCCAGTCCCGCGCGGCCGGGTTGGGCTTCGCCCGGTACTGGGTGCACCACGCGCTGCTCAACCTCGGCGAGGCCAAGATGAGCAAGTCGCTGGGCAACGTCATCGACCTCGACGCCGTACTGGCCATGGGCATCCGCCCCGTCGAGCTGCGCTACTACCTGGGCAGCCCGCACTACCGTTCGCGGATCGACTACTCCGCCGAGGCGCTGCGCGAGGCTGCGACGGCGTACCGGCGGATCGAGGGCTTCGTGACCCGCGCCGTCGAGGTCGCCGGGACGGCCGGGCCCGGCCGGGTGCCCGACGCGTTCGCCGCCGCCATGGACGACGACCTCAACACCTCGGCCGCGCTGGCCGTTGTGCACGACACGATCCGCGAGGGCAACACGGCCCTGGCGGGGGGCGACCAGGCGGGCGTACAGGCGGCGCTGGCCGCCGTCCGCGCCATGCTCGGGGTGCTCGGGCTGGATCCGCTGGACGAGGCGTGGGGCGGCGCCGAGCGCGGCGGCGACCTCAAGCCCGTCGTGGACGCGCTCGTGGCGCTGGCCCTGGAGCAGCGGGCGCAGGCCCGTACACGTAAGGACTGGGCGGCCGCCGACGCGGTCCGTGACCAGCTCAAGCACGCCGGTATCCAGGTGGAGGACACTCCTGCGGGG
The DNA here is from genome assembly GCF_047159485.1 of Krasilnikovia sp. MM14-A1004. GTDB lineage: Bacteria > Actinomycetota > Actinomycetes > Mycobacteriales > Micromonosporaceae > Actinoplanes. The sequence continues at coordinate 269,848 of NZ_AP038773.1, forward strand.
CCGCGCTGGACCGTAGGGGAGCACCACTGATGCCGGGCAATTCGAGCAACCGCAGCCGCCGCGTGACCGCGAAGAAGGGCGCGTCGATGGGCTCGGGCGGTAAGAACCGCAGCGGGCTCAAGGGCCGCGGCAAGACCCTGCCCGCCGACGAGCGGCCGTGGCACAAGGGCTACTCCGGCACCGAGAAGCTGCCGGAGAAGACCGCCCGCAAGCAGGAGAAGGAACGCCGCGCCGCGGCCGCCGAGGGGCGCGCCCCGAAGGTCGGCATCCCCGGCACCAAGGACACCACCTGGGGCAGGGGCTGGAAGGGCACCGGCAAGCCGACCGCCCGCGGTGGCAAGATGCCGCCGCACCGCGGCCCCCGGATCGCCCCGGGTCGCCGCTCCAACCCCACCAAGGAGGGCCCGGAGCTGCTGCTGGGGCGCAACCCCGTGGTGGAGGCGCTGCGCGCGGACATTCCCGCGACCGCACTGTACGTGGCGCAGGGCATCGACATCGACGAGCGGATCAACGAGATCGTCCGTACCGCGGGCGACCGGGGCATCCCGATCTTGGAGATCAGCCGCAACGAGCTGGACCGGATGACCGGCGGGGTGCTGCACCAGGGCGTCGGCCTGCAGGTGCCCCCGTTCGCGTACGAGCAGTTCGACGACCTGGTCGCGGCCGCCATGGAGCAGACCACCCCGCTGCTCGTCGCGCTGGACGGCGTGACGGACCCGCGCAACCTGGGCGCGGTCATCCGCTCGGTGGCGGCGTTCGGTGGGCACGGCGTCTTCCTGCCCGAGCGGCGCGCCGCGGGCATCACCGCGACCGCGTGGCGCACCAGCGCCGGTGCGGCGGCCCGGGTGCCCGTCTCCCAGGTCGTCAACCTGACCAGGGCCATCAAGGCGTGCCAGCAGGCCGGGTTCACGGCGATCGGGCTGGACGCCGACGGCGACACCGACCTCTACGAGCTGGAGGCCGCGGTCGGCCCGCTGCTGGTGGTGGTCGGCTCCGAGGGGCGCGGCCTGTCCCGGCTCGTCGGCGAGACCTGCGACCTGCGCGTCGGCATCCCGATGGCCTCCACGGTGGAGTCGCTGAACGCCAGCGTCGCCGCCGCGGTCACGCTCGCCGAGGTGGCCCGCCGCCGCACCTACGGCTGAGCCCCCGCCGCCGGACGCGGACCCGTAGCATGACGGGCCGGTTGTACGGCGGCGGAGGAGCAGCATGACCGGTCCCGACATCACCCCGGGTGGCGAACCCGGCACGCCGCACCCCGGGCGGGCCGGATCGCCGCAGGGCACCGAGCCCGGCTACGCCGAGCCGGTCGACCCGTGGGCCTCCGCCGACGCCACCGCCGCGATCGTCGCCGAGGCCTTTCCGGCGACCTCGCCGACCTGGCCGGACGGTCCACCCACGGGGCACGACGAGCGGGTTCCGGCGTACCGGGGGAAGTTGTTCTGGCTGGTCGCCGCCGCCTCGGCGGTCGTGCTCGGTGTTGCCGGCGCCCTGGTCGTGGTGTTCTGGCCGAGGTATCCGGCGCTGGGCTTCCACGCCCTCTCCGATCCGCGGAGGGTGGCCCCGGCCGTGCCGGTCACCTCGAGTTTTGCCGCCGCTACGGTGCGTGGTGACCGGGCGTTCTTCGCCAGCGTCTCGGACGACGGCACCCTCGGCGTCGTGGCCGCCGACACCGCGACCGGCGAGCGGCTCTGGGGCAGCCCGGCGGCGGGCACCGCCGAGGGCTGGGAGCGGTTCGTGGCGTTGCCGGACGCCCTGGTCGCGGTGTCCGCGGAGGACGACGACCACCGCCGGATGGTGCTGCTCGACCCGGGCACGGGGAAGCTGCTGTGGGAACGGCTCATCGGCGGCGACGACACGGTGCTGTTCGCCGGGGACACCGTGGTGCTGGCCGACCGCGAGGAGGACCGGCTGCTCGGCCTGGACGTGCGCGGCCGGGGCCGGACCCGCTGGGAATTGCCGAACCCCACCGACTCGTCCGGGCCGCAGGACACGACCATCCTGGCGGCCACGACCCCCGACGACCTGGCGGTGTCCGCCTCGACCACGGGGACACCGTTCGCCGAGCCGTTCGACGACGACCGGCGCATCGTGCAGGTCGCCGAGGACCGCTCGGCCCGGGTCATCGACGCTGGGACCGGTGCGGTGCTGGTGCCGTCCCGGCAGAGCGTGGCAGACCCCGACGACCCGGTCCTGGCCCACGACGGCCGGCTGATCGTGGCCGAGTCGGACGACGCCCACCGGATCGTCGCGTACGACCTGGCGAAGCTGGGCGAGCCGCGGGTGCTCTACACGGCGCCGGACGACGACACCCGCTTCGAGCACCTCACCCCGTGCGGCACCGACCGGGTCTGCGCCGTGCAGACGGCCCACTCCGATGCCAAGACCGCCCAGGTGGTGGCCGTGGACGTGGCCGAGGGCGGGCGGCGGTGGGCGCGGGCGCTGGCCGACACGAACAGCCTCGTACCGGTCGGCGACTCGCTGCTGGCCGCGCAGAACACCTCGCCCGCGAGGGTCAGCCTGCTCGGCCCGGACGGGACGATCCGGTGGACCCGCGACGGCGCGGCCGCCCGGCTCGACGGCGGTAACCTGCTGCGCTTCGCCAAGCCCCTGTCCACGTCGCCGGACGACCCGTCGGTCGCCGGGGAACACCTCGGCGACGAGGCCGTCGAGCTGGGGCCGCTCACCGGCGTACGGTCGGCGACCTGCGCCTGGGACACCGCGGTGCTGGCCTGCGTCGCCGACCAGGACTTCGTGCTTCGGCGCTTCGCGGGCTGATCACGAAGAAGGCCGGCCCCGCGCGGGGCCGGCCTTCATCGATCACATTCAGATACGTACGCCGGTGGTGGCGTTGAAGACGTGCACGTTCTCCGCCTGCGGCCGGATGAACACGGTCTCGCCCATCGTCGGCATGCTCCGCCGGTCGGTGCGGACGACGAAGCGCTCCGAGCCGCCGTCCAGGGCCGCGTGGCCGTACACGTTGGCGTCCGAGCCGAGGTCCTCGACGAGGTCCACGACGATCGGCATGCCACCCCCGGTCGGCGACACCAGCTCCGTGGCCTCGGGCCGGAAGCCGATGGTGACCTTGGCGTCGCCACCGTTGCGCGCGGCCGCGACCTGCTCGCGGGTCAGCGGCAGCAGCATCGGGCCGAAGCCGGCGCCCGTGTCGCTCAGCGGCACGGTCTTGATGTTCATCGCCGGGGAGCCGATGAAGCCCGCGACGAAGACGTTGCCCGGGGTGTCGTACAGGGCGCGCGGGGTGTCGCACTGCTGCAGTACGCCGTCGAGCATGACCGCCACCCGGTGACCCATGGTCATGGCCTCGACCTGGTCGTGGGTCACGTACACGGTCGTGATGCCGAGCTTGGCCTGCAGCGTGGCGATCTGCGAACGGGTCTGCACACGCAGCTTCGCGTCGAGGTTCGACAGCGGCTCGTCCATGAGGAAGACCTGCGGCTCACGCACGATGGCGCGGCCCATGGCGACACGCTGGCGCTGGCCGCCAGAGAGCGCCTTCGGCTTGCGGCTGAGGTACTCGTCCAGCTGCAGCAGCGCCGCAGCCTCCTTGACCCGGCGGTCGATCTCCGACTTGGGGGTCTTGCGGAGCTTGAGGGCGAACGCCATGTTCTCGTACACCGACATGTGCGGGTACAGAGCGTAGTTCTGGAAGACCATCGCGATGTCGCGGGACTTCGGGGGGAGGTTGGTGACGTCCTTGCCCTCGATGAGGATCCGCCCGCGGTCGACATCCTCGAGGCCGGCGAGCATGCGCAGGCTGGTGGACTTGCCACAACCGGAGGGGCCGACGAGGACCAGGAACTCGCCGTCGCCGATCTCGAGGTCGAGCTCGTTGACCGCGGGGCGCTCCTGACCGGGATAGATCCGGGAGGCCTTGTCGTACGTGACCGTAGCCATGGTGAACCGCTTCCTTTCCACCGGCAGGAACGTGCCGGACGATCCGAGTGGAGGAACAAGAGCCCACCCCGCCCTAAGGTGAGGAAGGCTCGTGCCCGTCACGGTAAGTCAAATTCGCCCACCTGCCAAGGTCCAGTGCCATCAGGTGGACGTCCGGGCGGGCAGGTCGCGGCACCGGGGCGAGGGTGGGAGCGGGCGGAGCGGCTATGCTCGGGTGCGCACGCCCCTGTAGCTCAGTTGGCCAGAGCACCCGCCTTGTAAGCGGGATGTCGTCGGTTCGATTCCGACCGGGGGCTCCGATTCCACCAGCGAAGCCGCGGGCACCGGTCCCTCGGTGCCCGCCGTCGTCTCTGTTGTCGTCTCAGCTCGGCCGTCCCGGCCTTCCCCGGCACCATGGTGCCCGCTGGACAACCCGAACGGCCGGAGCGGTCGGCGGCCTGTGCTGAATAGCTCGGCGATAACTGGCGTTAAGGATGATCTTGGTGACCCGCGCTGCCGTTAAACTCCGTCGGGCATTCAAGATCGACGCGGATTGCAGGCGTTAGCCGATGACCGCTGCCGTCTCGGCATCGGAGCCGGGCGCCGCACCGCTGCCGGTCAATCCTGAGAGGACGGGGATGGGAAAAAGACTTTCGACCTTGCGGTCCGCGCGCGGCAATGTCATCAAGGCAGTGGCCGGAGTGGCCGCAGCTGCGGGGTTGGCTGCCGGCGCGATCCTGGTCAGCGCCGGCTCGGCCCAAGCTGCGGCGGACCCGACGTGCAACGTAGGCTTTCTTTCGTACATCCCCGTACATAACCTCAAGTTGTACGTTCCGGGCTTCAAATACTCGGATGGGCACATCAGCCGGCTCTGCGTGCTGCATCCGGGCGACAAGGGACAAGCGGTATTCAGCTTGCAGCAGACCCTCAACATGTGCTACGGGGAGAAGCTGCACTTGGACGAACAATTCGGGCCTGCCACCAAGGCCGCACTGGCCCGGGCTCAGCACAAAGAGGGAATTTCCGCCGACGGCACCTACGGCCCGGTGACGCGCTCCAAGTTGAAGTTCACGCATCAGAACGGCGATTTCGTGGACACACCCTGCTACAGGACCAGTTGAGCACCACACGCGAGCGCGCCGGTCGGGGGTTTCCCTCGGCCGGCGCAGTTCATGGGAGCGGAGAAGTTACCGGGCGCGGTGAAGGGGTGGCAGCGTGACTGATCCTGAGCTGACGGACTTGCGAGCGCGCGCCGCGAACGGGGACCGAGACGCGGTCGATCAGCTCGTCGAGCTGGCGGGCGAACGCGGTGATGTGGGAGAGCTGCGTCGTCTCGCGGAAGCCGGAAGTAGCGACGCGGTGGACGAGCTTGTCCAGTTGGCGGCCGAACGCGGTGACACCGACGAACTGCGGCGGCTTGCCGATGCGGGGAGCCGCGACGCCGTGGATCTGTTGGCCGAACTCGACGAAGAGGATGAGGCCGCCCGCGATTAGCCGCGGCCGTTTCTCCAGCCGTGTCCACTGTGTCGCACGGTGGCTGTGATGGCGTTGGGCGAGGTCAGCCGATCAGGCTGTAGGAGTACTCGGCGTCGCTCTGGTGCATGTCCGGCTCGCCGTTGACCTTGATCTTCATGGTGGTGAGCGCCCGGCCATGCCCGGCCAGCACGACCACCGCCTCGTCGAGCAGCGCGGTCAGCTCGGCCGGCGGGGTCTCGCGGGTGCGTTCCCTGCCCCGCAGGATGTGCAGCTGGTCGGCCTTGCCGGACCGGTCCACGCTCGTCTCGGTCCAGTCGTCGTCGAGCAGCGTGGCGAGCGCGGCCACCACCCGCTGCTCGGCGGGGTCCAGAGCCACCCGCAGCGCCCGGTACGCGCTGAAGGTCTCCACGGCCGCCTCCGCCCGCCAGCCGTCGCCGGTCCGGGAGAACCGGTACTCGATGATCCGCACCGGGTCGCCCGCCTCCGCGTAGGCCGCGGCGGCCGCCGCGATGGCCTCTTCCACCGCCCGCCTGTCGGCGGGCGGGATCGGGCGGTACTTCTCGGCCACCGCGGCGAGCTGGCCGCCGGAGTAGGACCGCCCGTTGTGCCGGGGATTGTGGAAGCTCACCCGCCACGTCGCCCCGGTGATGTCCGCGGCCGCGTTCTCCGTCAGTGCACGCAGAAGCTCGCTGGTCAGCGCGGCGAGGGCGGGTGACTCGGTGATCGGCATCGGGCTACTGTGCCAGCCGACCACCACGAAATCCAACGGCAGCGGAGGAACGATGTCCGGATTCGACGCCGGAAGTGCCTGGGCGACCTATCTGCACCGGGTGCGTGAGTTGTCGCCGGAGACAGCCGGGCTGTTGAACCCGCCGGCCGACGAGGCGGCGATCGCCGACCTGGAGAACCTCGTCGGGCATCGGCTGCCCGAGTCGCTCAAGGCGGGCTGGCGGCTGCACGACGGGCAGCGCGAGGGCGCCGGGGTGATGCTCGGGCTGTGGTGGCTGCCGGTGGCAGGGGTGGCCCGCGAGTGGAGCATGTGGGCGGAGCTGCGCGCCGAACAGGACGACGACTTCTTCCGGTCGCTCGACGTCGAGCAGCGCTCGTCCCCCCGGCTGGCGATCCGCCGCAGGTACACGGTGCCGGGCTGGATTCCGCTGTTCTGCTGGCCGTACGAGTCGGACTGTTTCGGGCTGGACCTCGACCCCGGACCGGAGGGGCGGCCGGGGCAGGTCATCAACTTCGGGCGGGACCAGGAGCGCAAGTTCGTCGCGGCACCGGACTTCGACGGGCTGCTGGCGTGGCTCGCCGCGGAGGCCGCCGGGGACCGGCTGGAGCTGGACGACGACGACATGATCGTGAACGGCGACGGGTACCTGCTGCCCGCGTTGGAGAAGGCCGCCGGCGCCACGTTCCGGTGACCGTCGACTCCTGATTGGACGGCGCCGCCCCTCCGCGGGCGGGACAACGGGAATGTGCATGGCTGACTACGATCCAGTCATGAGTACGGAGGCCCCGCGTGACGCCGCCGCGAGGCGATCCGTCCTGTCCCGGCTCCGCGAAGGGCTGGCCCCGAACGGCGACGACACCCGGCCCCACTTCGTGGTCTGCGGGTCCGACGCGCTGGTCTACACGCTCGCCGAGGAGCTGGCGAAATCCGGCCACCGCATCCGGCTGACGGTCATCGCGCCCACCCGGGTCCGTTCGGACGTCCCCGACCTCGGCCAGTTGCGCACCATCAAGGTGATGCGCGCGGACCGGCTCGACGAGCGCACGTTCCGGGCGGCGGGGCTGTCGGGCGCGACCGCGCTGGCGCTGGTGATGCCGGATGACGTGGTCAACCTGCACGCGGCGCTCTGCGCCCAGGCCGTCGAGCCCGACCTGCGGCTGGTCATCCGCATGTTCAACTCCGGCCTCGGGTACGGCGTCAGCGGCCTGTTCGCCGACTGTGCGGTGCTGTCCGACGCCGCGATGGCCGCCCCGGCGTTCGTGGCGGCGGCGCTCGGCGAGGTAGCGCCGACGTACTTCCGGCATGCGGGGCGCACGCTGTATCTGGCGCGGCGGGCCGACGTACACGAACGGCATGTGGTGTGTGCCCTGACCGCGACCGACGGCGAAGGGCAACTGGCCGTGCTGCCGGCCGAGCCGTCGAGCGCCGCGGCCCGGCCGGAGGACCTGGTCCTCGCCGAGGCCACCGGGCGCCCGGCCGGCGACCTGGTGGCCGCGCAGCGGCTGGTGCGGGCGCGCCGACGGCGGTGGCCGTTCGCGATGGTCGGGCGGGCCATCCGGGGCGCGCTCAGCCGCAAGCTCGGCGTCGCAGTGCTGATCACGCTGGCGGTCACGCTGATCGCGGGTGCGGCGCTGGCCCACTCCGACCACGTGCACGGGGTCTGGCGCTCGCTGTACGTCACGTTGCTCACCGCGGTCGGCTCCTCCGATGTGGAGGAGAAACGCGGCGCGGTCGCGCAGGCCGCCCAGCTCGTGCTGACCATCGCGGGGCTGGCGCTGTTGCCGCTGATCACCGCGGCCGTGGTGGAGAGCATGGTCAACACACGGCTCGCGCTGTCCAACGGCCGGACCCGGCATCCGCACACCGACCACATCGTGCTGGTCGGCCTCGGCAACGTGGGCACGCGGGTGCTGCGCCAGCTCAAGGACTTCGGGCTGGACGTGGTCGCGATCGACCGCAACGCCGACGCCCGCGGTGCGAAGATCGCTCAGCGGTTGGGGGTGCCGTTCATCGTCGGTGACGCCGGGCTGGAGGAGACGCTGCGCGCCGCGTCCGTGGAGACGTGCAAGGCGCTCGTGGTCGTCTCCACCGACGACGTGACCAACCTGCAGGCCGCCCTGAACGCCCGGGTGCTGCGCAACGACGTGCGGGTGGTGCTGCGGCTGTTCGACGACGACTTCGCGCGGCGGGTCCAGGACGCCTTCGCGATCAACACCTCGCGCAGTGTGTCCCGGCTGGTGGCGCCCGCGTTCGCGGCCGCCATGCTGGAACGCGACGTGCTGGCGACCCTGCCGGTCGACCGGCACGCCCTGCTGGTCGCGGAGGTCACGGTCGCCGCGGGCGCGCCGCTGGCGGGCCGCGCGCTGCGGCACGCGGACCGGCCTTTGAGCGTACGGGTGCTCGGCCTGTCGCGGCCCGGCTCGCAGTGGGTGAACTGGCGCCCGGACCCGGCGCACCAGCTCGGCGCGGGTGACCGGCTGCTCGTGGTGGCCCGGCGGGCGGGGCTGCGGGCCCTGGCCGAGCAGGCCGCCCCGCCCCCGCCACCGCTGGAACAGGCCCGCCTCGACACGGCCCACTAGCCCGATCGGCCTATCCCAGCACCTCGTCGAGGGAGCCGATCTCGACGCCCAGTACGGCCTGCTCGTCGGGCTTCTTGACCAGCACGTCCTTCAGGTACGACTGCACCGTGGGCGCCATGCCGACGTCGCGCCCGGCCCGTTCCGACAGCAGCCACTTGTGCTCGATGATCTGCGCGAAGATCTCCTGCGGCTCCAGTTTGCGGCGCAGGTGTCCGGGCACCGCCCGGACCACCGGCTCGAACACCTCGGTGAGCCAGCGGTGCGCGGCCTGCTGCTCGTCGACCAGGTCGCTCTCCGCCCGGTACGCGTCCAGGTCGTTGAGCAACGTGCGGGCCTGGTTCTCCTCCGCGTCCAGGCCGGTCAGCCTGAGCAGCCGCCGGGTGTGGTAGCCCGCGTCGACCACCTTCGGGCGTACCCGGTAGCCGCCGTCCACCGTGGACATCGCCACCTCGGCGACGTCGAAGCCCAGCTCGTTGAGGCGGCGGATGCGCCGTTCGATGTTGTGCCGGGCGTCGCGCGGCACCTCCTGCTCGTACGTGACCTCGTGCCACAGCCGTTCGTAGCGGGCCACGATGTCGTCGACCACCGCCTCCGGGTCGATCGACGGGTGCAGCAGTTCGGCGGCCTGCAGGTCGAGGGACTCGCCGAAGATGTTGAGCCGCAGCACCTCGATGTCCTCCAGCCGCTGCCCCTCGCTCAGCCGCGGGTACAGGCTGCCGGTCTCGGCGTCCACCAGGTACGCGGCGAACGCGCCGGCGTCGCGCCGGAACAGCGTGTTGGACAGTGAGCAGTCGCCCCACGCGAAGCCGGTCAGGTGCATCCGCACGATCAGCGCGGCCAGCGCGTCCAGCAGGCGGTTCAGCGTCTCGGGGCGCAGCGTGTGCGAGAACAGCGCCCGGTACGGCAGCGAGAACTGCAGGTGCCGGGTGATCAGCACGCTCTCCAGCGGTTCGCCCTCGGGGGTCTGCCGGTCGGTGACCACGGCGACCGCGCTCACCGCCGGGAAGTCGATCCGCTCCAGGGCGCGCAGCAGGTCGTACTCCTTCTCGGCGATGCGCTCGCGCGTCTCCTTCAGGGCGTACACGGTGTCGTTGAGTTTGACGAAGCGCACGACGTGCCGCGAGATGCCCTGGGGGAGCGCGACCAGGTGATCCGCCGGCCACTGCTCCAGCGGAACACCCCACGGCAGGTCCAGCAGAGCCGGGTCGACGAGGGCGGACGTGATGCGCACGGACCCAGTCTGCCCGGACACGGCGGCGCGTCGCGGTCGCACGTGGTTCGTTACACAGCCCGGACAGCCAAGTTGGTTCATATGTCGCTGATGTGACCGGAGTGGCGGGAGTGGTATGCGACGCACGATGAGCATCCTCATCGGGGCGCTCGCGGCGTTGGCCCTGGTCGGGGCCGCGCTGGCCTGGACGCGCCGGTCCGACCCCGGTCGCACGGTCGGCACCTGGCACGACGCGCCGGCGGCGGTGCCCTCCCCGGTGGCGAAGCAGCAGCCCGTCGCCGCGCCGCGCGGCTACACCCGGGTCGGAGACCTGGTCCGGATGGATCTGCGCATCGGGTACGCCGCGCCGGCGACCTTGCGCTACCCCGGCGCGACGTACGTGAAGCCGCACGTCAGCCGCATGGTCCTGGGTCCGGGGGACTACCTCGTCGTGGCCAGCCCGGACGGCTCGGAGAGCTACCGGTACGACGCGAACGGCGCCACCTGGGCCATGTCGATCAGCGGGGACACCGCCGTGATCCGGCTGCACCGCGGCGGCCGGTCGTCGCGGCCCGCCGTCACCGTCGACGCGGTCGCCCGCGGATTCAGCGCGACCGAGCAGAGCCGGGTCCCGCAGTCCCAGCTCACCGCGCCGGGGAGCACCGGGCGGGAGGAGTCGGTCTGCGGCTCCGACGACAGCTCCGAGGCGGTCTGCTACCGCTCCGCCAAGCCCGTCCTGTACGCCAGGTCCCGGGCGGTGGCCCGGCTGCTGATCAACGGCACCCAGCTGTGCACGGCCTGGCGGATCGGCAGCCACAACCGGATGCTGACCAACAACCACTGCTTCACCTCGTCCCGCGACGCCTACCGGACCGAGGTGTGGTTCAACTACGAGTGCGCCACGTGCGCCGGGGGCGAGCCGCTGCGCCCGGTCAAGGTGTGGGGCGACCGGGTGCTGGCCACCAACCGCGTCTACGACTACACGCTGTTCACGGTCGTGGACTTCGCCCGAGTGCGGCGGTTCGGGTACCTGACGTTCGACTCCGCGCGCCCGGTGAAGGGGCAGGAGCTGTACATCCCGCAGCATCCGGCCGGGGCGCCGATGCGGATCAGCGGCGGGCTCAAGGAGCGGGCCGGGACCTGCGCGGTCGCCGACCCCGAGTACGACGGGTACGCGCGCAACTCGGACATCGGCTACTACTGCGACACCGAGGGCGGATCGTCGGGCAGCCCGGTGCTGTCCCGGGCGACCAACCGGGTCGTGGCGCTGCACCACTTCGGCGGCTGCCCCAACTCCGGCGTACGCGCCGACCTCATCGCCGCCAAGCTGCGCGGACTCCTCTAGACCCCGCTGGGTAGCGTGGGCCTGATGGAACGGCAAGCGGTGCGTACGCGGGCCCGGCCGGTGACCGGCTGGTGGCTCGACGCCGCCCTGCTGCTGGCGTTCGTCGCGCTGACCTTCGCGCTGGCCCGCGGGCACCTGCTGGCCATGGACGAGGCGGTCGCCGACTGGGCGGTGGCGCATCAGCCCGCCGTGCTGTACTGGCCCGCCCGAGTGCTGAATTACCTCGGCCAGGGCGGCCAGGTGCTGATGCCGGTCACGCTGATCCTCATGGTGCTGCTCATCCGGAAGACCCGGTCCGTGCGGCCGGTGCTGGTGTTCGTGGCGGCGTTCGTGCTGATGTACCTGACGGTCGGCCCGCTGAAGGTGTGGCTGGACCGGGCGGCGCCGGCGTTCACGGGTCCGGACCGGGCGGTGCTGTTCAACCCGTATGCGTCAGGGAAAGAGGCGCTGAGCTACCCCTCCGGCCACGTCGCCAACGCTCTGGTCTGGTACGCCGCGATCGCCCTGCTGGCGGCGGCGCTGCTGCGCGCGCACGGACGGGAGATGCCTCCGCGGGCCCGGACCGCGCTGCGTCTGCTCCCGCCGGTGATCGTCTTCTGTACGACGACCTACCTGGCCTTCCACTGGATCACGGACTCGGTCGCCGGGCTGCTGCTCGGTCTGATCCTGGTCCGGTTGATGGCCCGCGTCCCGTGGGACACGGCGCCGCTGCCGCCGCTGCCCGGTGGCCTGCACCGGCCCGCCGGGCTGGGCTGATCACCCGCCCGGGGGTGATCAGTAGAGGCTGAGCCGGAAGACCTCGAAGCCGGCCGCGTACGTGACGCCCAGGCGGGTGCCGGTCTGCCGGGCGAAGCCCTCCAGGAACTCCTCGGGGTCGAAGTCACCGGAACCGAGACCGCGCAGATAGGCGGCATGCGCCTCCAGCGACCGGACGCCCAGCTCGAACGTGTCGGTGGTGTCGACGCCGTGCTTCGACCGCGGTGAACCCGCCGCCCACACCTCCCGGACGCCGCCCCACTTCTCCAGGCCCGCGTCGATCTGTTCGCGGAACACCCAGCGGTTGCCCGCGTCGCGGGCGGCGTCGAGCACGGCCCGGCCGGTGACGATGTGGTCGGACATGTTCAGCGCGTCGCCGGCCTCGTCCCAGCTGTCGCGGAAGTTGTTGGTGAGCACGATGTCCGGCTTGTGGGTCCGGATCACCCGGCACAGCTCGCGGCGCAGCGGGACGCCGTACTCGAGGATGCCGTCGGGCAGGCGCAGGAAATCGACCTCGGAGACGCCGACGATCGCCGCGGACTCCCGCTGTTCCGCCTCGCGGGCGGGGCCGGCCTCGGCCGGGTCCATCCCGTCGATGCCGGCCTCGCCGCTGGTGACCAGCACGTAGTTGATCTCTTTGCCCTGGCGGGTCCAGCGGGCGATGGCCGCGGCGGCGCCGAACTCCAGATCGTCGGGGTGGGCCACGATGGCGAGGGCACGCTGCCAGTCCTCGTTGACGGGCTGCAGCGGGTGGGGCACGGTCGGCGCATCAGCAGTCACGAGTCCATCTTGCACGACACCACCGGACCGTGGCCGTAACCGCTTCCGTTGCCTCGGTCAGTGCACCTCGATGGGGTAGCTGGTCACGTAGATCTCCAGCTGCTCGAAGCGCTGCAGGAGGTGGGTCTTGAAGTGGGCGATCCACGCCCGGTGCTCGGCGGTGTCGTCGACGTCGACGATCAGCGCGAACAGCCGGTCGGAGTAGCGGCGCCCGTCGGCGGTCCAGTTGCCCAGTGCGGCGTCGGGCCGGAAGGTGAACGCGCCGAACGTGTCGCCGACCTCCTTCAACGATTCCGGTACGCACATCGGACAGGCGTCCATCACGAGCCGGCCGTCGTTGAACTCGGCCGGCAGCAGGATCTCGTAGCGGCGCTTCGGCACGCCGTGCTCAGCGGTGTTCGGGGTTGGGCAGGTCGAAGCGGCAGCCCGCGTCCCATTCGCTGCGCTGGTTGCCGTGGGCGGGCACGCCGCCGGCGTCCCTGAGCATCCGGGCCAGGTGCAGCAGGTTCCAAGTCATGAACGTGGTGTTGCGGTTGGTGAACTCGTTCTCCGGGCCGCCGGAGCCGGGGTCGAGATAGGACGGGCCGGGCCCGGCCGCACCGATCCAGCCCGCGTCGGCCTGCGGCGGAATCGTGTATCCCAGGTGCTGCAGGCTGTAGAGGACGTTCATGGCACAGTGTTTGACGCCGTCCTCGTTGCCGGTGATGAGGCAGCCGCCGACCCGGCCGTAGTACGCGTACTGGCCGCGGTCGTTGAGCAGGGACGAGCAGGCGTAGAGCCGTTCGATGACCTTCTTGGTGACCGAGCTGTTGTCGCCGAGCCAGATCGGGCCCGCGATGATCAGGATGTCGGCGGGCAGCACCTTGTCGCGGTAGATGGCGGGCCACTCGTCGGTGGCCCAGCCGTGCTCTGTCATGTCCGGCCACACGCCGGTGGCGATGTCGTGGTCGACGGCCCGCAGCACCTCGACCGCGACACCCTGCTTCTCCATGATCGATCTGCTCAGGTCGATCAGACCCTGGGTGTGGCTCAGCTCCGGGGAGCGTTTGAGCGTGCAGTTGATGACCAGAGCACGCAGGTCGCCGTGGGGCATCGTCGCCACCTCCAGCGGAGGATCCTACCGTTCTATCCGTTTTCGATCGAGAACGTGCGCGGCGTGGTGGTGGCCGCCGCGCGTCACCCCCACGTGTGGGTCGCACGTCCGGCGCGGAACCCGGGCGACAATGGCGGCGTGTCGGTACCCGTCGTCGCCACCGATCTCGTGGGCCGGGAGTCGTCCACGGCCCGGCTTCGCCGGGTGGTCGACGAGGTGGCGGACGGCCGCGGGCGGCTGGTGCTGATCGGCGGCGAGGCCGGCGTCGGCAAGAGCGCGCTGGCCGAGTACGTCTGCGCGTACGCGGCCGGGGCGGGCGCCACGGTGGCGTGGGGAGCGTGCTGGGAAGGCGACGGCGTCGCGGGTTTCTGGCCCTGGCAGCAGGTAGTCCGCGCGGTCGCCGGTGATGACGGGGTCGCCGCGGGAACCGATCTGGAGGCGCTGTTCCCGGACGCGCCGTCGGCGGGCTCGGACGCCGACGCCATGCGGTTCCGGCTGTTCACCGCGGTGGCTGAGCGGCTGCGCCGGGTCGCCGCCCGGACGCCACTGGTGGTCGTGCTCGACGATCTGCATTGGGCGGACGCGGGGGCGGTCCGGCTGGCCGGGTTCGTCGCCCGGCAGTTGTTCCGGGACCGGGTGCTGCTCGTCGGCACGTACCGCGAGCTGGAGATCGGTGCGGACCATCCGGTCGGCGACCTGGTGGCGGCGTTGCCGGCCGATGCCGAGCTGGTGTCGCTGACCGGATTGGACAGCACAGCGACAGGCGAGCTGATCCGCCGGACCATGGGCGCCGACCCGTCGGCGGAACTGGTGGCGGCGGTGCAGCGGCGTACCGGAGGAAATCCGTTCTTCGTCACGCAGCTCTCCCGGCTGGCGGGCGGCCCGGCCGACCCGCCGGGGCCCGCCGCCGCACTGCCGGCGGTGGTCGGCGAGGCCATCCTGCGCCGGCTGGCCCGGCTGCCCGAACCAACCGCGGAGCTGCTGCGCGCGGCCTCGGCCGTGGGCGGCGAATTCGACGGCGCGCTGCTGTCGGCCGTCGTGGGCATCGGGTACGCCGAGACGCTGGCGCGGGTGGAGACCGCCGTGCGGGCCGGCGTGCTCGTGGCGGCCGGGGCGGGCCGTCACCGGTTCACCCACGACCTGTTCCGCGAGTCGCTGTACGGCGCCCTGCGCGGCGACGCCCGGTCCCGGATCCACCTGGCGGTCGCCACCGCGCTGCGGGAACGTGCCGGTGTCCCGCCCGGCGAACTCGCCCACCATTTCGCGCTCGCCGTGCCCGCGGTGGATCCGGCCACGGCCGCCGGATACGCCGTCGCCGCGGCCGAGCATGCAGGGGCACGGCTGGCGTACGAGGAGGCGGTGCGGCACTGGCGGCAGGCGCTGCGCCTGCTGGAGCACGGGGGGCCGGTGCCCCTGGCGGTGCGGTTGAGCGCGGCCGAGGCGCTGCTGCGCGCCGGTGAACGCGCCGCGGCGTGGACGGGGTTCGCCGACGCGGCCCGGCTGGCGGCCCGCGCGGGGGACGCGGCCGCGCTGGGGACCGCCGTACTCGGACTGCATCGGCTCGGTGCCGACTCGGACGCCGCCCGGCGCGAGGTGATCGACCTGCTGGACCAGGCCGCCGCGGCCCTGGTGGACGCGCCCGGCGACGCCGCCGTCGCGCTGTACGCCCGCGTGCTCGCGGCGCTGGCCCGCACGCACCGCGACGGGCCCGGCGCCGATCCGGAGCGGGCCACGGACCTGGCCTACCGTGCCTGCGCCACCGCCCACGCCAGCGGCGACCACGCGGCGATGGCCTGGTGCCTGCACGCCCGGCACGACGTGATCTGGGGGCCGGGCACCGCGACGCAGCGCCTGGCGATCGCCGACGAGATGGCCGCGGCGGCCACCGCGGGCAACGTTCCGGATCTGGTGTTCCGGGCCCGGTTCTGCCGGTTCGTGGCCATGGTGGAGCTGGCGGATCCGCGGGCGCTGGCGGGGATCCGGGAGCTGGAACACCTCGCCACCGAGCTGAACCTGCCCACGCCGCGGTACCTCGTGCTGTCCCGGCGGGCCGCCCTCGCCCATCTGGGCGGGCGGGACGACGACGCCCGGCGGCTCGGCGAGCAGGCGGTCCGGTTCGCCGAGCTGATCGGGGAGTCGGCGGGCTTCGGCGTACACGCCAGCCAGCGGCTGATGGCGGCCCTGGACCGGGCCGGGTGGGCCGGCGCCGCGCAGATCCGGGCGGAACTGGGCGACCGGGCCGTACGCCCGGAACTCACGCCGCTGTTCCACGCCATGATGGCGCTCGGCGCCGGTGACCGTGACGCGGCGGCGGAGATCCTGCGGGCGTTGCCGCTGCAGACCGAGGAGTCCGCGGAGCCGTCGCAGCTGCTGGCGGGCGCCGCCCTGGACGTCGAGCTGGCGGCCGCGACCGGGCTGGCCGGGCGCTGCGCCGACTATTACGAGCGCCTGTTGCCGTACGAGCGGCAGATGGTCGTGCTGGGCGGCGTGGTCAGCGTGCTCGGGCCGGTCTCGCTCTACCTCGGGCTGGCCGCGGCCGCCCAGCAGCGGTGGGACCGGGCGGTCGCCCACCTCGACGACGCGCTGACGCTCACCGAACGGTTGGCGGCGCGCCCGCTGTCCGCGCGGGTCCGCGCCCACCTCGGGTACGTCCTGCTGAGCCGCGGTGCCCCCGGCGACCACACGCGGGCACGGCGGTTGCTCACGGACTCGGCCGAGGTCGCCGACGAACTCGGACTGCGGGCGTTGCACGACGAGGCGACCGCGGCCCTGGCCGGCGGGGCGGCGGTGGACCCGCCCGCGCAGGCGGTGTTCCGGCGCGACGGCGAGGTGTGGACGCTGCGCTACGCCGCCCGTACGGTGCAGCTGCGCGACGCGAAAGGGCTGCGCGACCTGGCCGCCCTGCTGGCCGTTCCGGGGCAGGAGGTTCCGGCGGCGCGGCTGCTGGCCGGGGCCGACGCGCCCGCGCCGCAGCTCGGCGGCGACGAGGTGATCGACCAGCGGGCCCGGGCCGCGTACAAGAAACGCCTCGCGGATCTCGACGCGGAGATTGCCGAGGCCGAGGACGATCACGACGACGGCCGCCTGGCCCGGTACACCGCCGAGCGCAGCGCCCTGATCGACGAGCTGGCCCGGGCGTACGGGCTCGGTGGGCGGGTGCGGCGCCTGGGCGACACCGGTGAGCGGGCCCGCAGCACGGTCACCGCCCGGATCCGCGACGCGTTGCGCCGCATCGAACGCGCCCATCCCGAACTGGGCGACCACCTGCGCGCGTCGGTGGCCACCGGCCGGGCGTGTTCCTACCGCCCGGCCACCCCCACGCACTGGGAGCTGTGACCTCACCGCCGGTGAGCCGTTTTCTCACGCCTTGTTCTGCGAGAGGCATGCGCGGCCCGCGCAAGCTCGCGACACGAGGAGACGAACACCGTGAACGACGTCAAAGCACCCCAGCCGTCCCGCCGCCCCCGTCTGATCAGCCTGACGTTCGCCGCCGCGGTGGCGCTGACCGCCGGGCAGCTGGCCCTGTCCAGCCCGGCGTCCGCGTCCGTCGGCTCCGACCTGCGGCTGGTGCCGGGGCAGAGCGCCACCGACTCAGGCTTCTCCAAGCAGGCCACCGCCACCTGCCCGGCGGGCACCGTCGTGTATGGCGGTGGCGGCGACATCGTCAACGGCGGCCACGAGGTGATCCTGTACGAGCTCGACAGCCGCGGCGACCGGCAGCACTTCTACGCCAGCGCCCACGAGGCCGTCGGCGGGTACACCGGCAACTGGACCGTCTACGCGTGGGCCGTCTGCGGCCCGGACCGGCCCGAACTCGGCCTGGCGTACACGTCGGCCGTGAACTCCACAAACACCGGGGCGCGGGGCGTGCGGACCACCGTCACCTGCCCCGCGGGCAAGAAGGTGCTCAGCGTCGGCGGCGCGGCGGCCGGCCCGTTCTGGTACTTCCAGCACCAGGCGCCGGGCATGATCCTGGACAGCCTGAACCCCTCCAGCGACCTGCGCTCGGTCACCGTCGCCTCCTACCAGGAGGACGGGGCGAACAACAACGACGCGGGCACCGTGGCCGCCGCGATCTGCGGGTACGCACCGGCCGGCCTGCAACTCGTGCCGCGGACGACGAGCGCGAGCAGCACCGCCGACAAGGCCCTCACCAGGGAGTGCCCCACCGGCACCCGGGCGATCAGCGCGGCGGGCGGGCTGGACGGAGCGGGTGGTCAGGCGTACCTGGACCGCCTCGTGCCGCATCACCAGTCCGGTCTCACCGGCGGCGACATCGACACCCGGCACGACACCAACGGCTCCAGCCGGTCCTGGACCGCATCGCTGAATCTGATCTGCGCCCAGTAACCGACCGACACCGAGGGCGGCCACGCGCGACGTGGCCGCCCCTTCGGTGGTCAGGTGATCCAGGCGCCGGCGCGCATCACGCGCTTGACCCGCAGGTCCGCGGAGAGCACGACGAGATCCGCCCGCAGTCCTGCCTCCAGCGCGCCGAGCTGGTCGGCGAGCCCCAGCGCCCGCGCCGGGGTGGTGGCCGCCATCGCGCACGCGTCGGGCAGCGCGATGCCCGCGGCCACCGCCTGCCGCAGCGCCGCGTCCATGGTCAGGGTGCTGCCCGCGATCGAGCCGTCGCGGGTCAGCCGGGCGACCCGGTCCGCGACGACGACCTCCTGGCCGCCCAGCTCGTACCGGCCGTCCGGCATGCCCGCCGCGTCCATCGCGTCGGTGATCAGGGCGGCGCGGTCGGGGCCGGTCGCGTGCGCGGCGAACGACAGCATCCCCTGGTGCAGGTGGAAGCCGTCCGCGACCAGCTCGCAGACGACGGTGCGGGCGCCGAGCAGCGCCACCACGGGTCCGGGACGGCGGTGGTGGGCGGGCGGCATGCCGTTGAAGACGTGGGTGCCGACGGTCGCTCCGGCGGCCACCCCGGCCAGGGTCTGCTCGTACGTGGCGTCGGTGTGTCCCACCGCGGCGACCACCCCGGCCCCGGCCAGGTACGCGATGGCTTCCAGCGCGCCGGGCAGCTCGGGGGCGATCGTCACCATCCGCACCGCCCCGTCGCCGAGCTTCACCAGCCCGGTCAGCTCCTCCAGCGACGGGTCCCGCAGGTGGGCCGGGTTCTGCGCCCCGCACCGGGCCCCCGACAGGTACGGCCCCTCGAAGTGGATCCCGGCCACCGTCCCGTCCGCCACCAGCGGCGCGTACGCCGCGGTCGCCGCCCGCATCAGCTCGTACGGGGAGCTGACCAGGCTGGCCAGCATCGTGGTGGTGCCGTGCGCCAGGTGGAACCCGGCCGCCTGCCGGGCGGACTCGACGTCGCCGGTGGTGAAGGTGTGCCCGCCGCCGCCGTGGCAGTGCAGATCCACGAAGCCGGGCACGACGATGTCGTCGGGGACGTCGGTGGCCGCTTCGACGTCGAGGATCGTCGGGCCGTCGACCCGGACGGCGCCGGGGACGATCGCGCCGGGGCGCACGATCCGGCCGCGTACCTCGGTGATGGTCACGGGCGCTCCGCCACGGAGTCGAGGGCCAACAGGGCGGCGCCGAGGCAGCCGGCGGTGTCGCCGAGCGCGGCACGGGTGATGCGCGGCATCCGGTGGAACGTGACCCGCGCGGCGCAGGCGGTGCGCAGCGGAGCCAGCAGTTCCTCCCCGGCCTCCGCGAGCCCGCCGCCGAGCACCATCACGCCCGCGTCGAACAGGGCCTGGGCGGTGAGCAGGCCGTCGGCCAGCGCCTCGATCGCGTCCTGCCACACCGTGGTGGCCGGTTCCCGCCCGGCGGCGGCCTGCGCGGCCACGTCGAAGGCGGTCGCGGTGGCGATGCCGGACAGTTCCGCGTACCGGCGGCCGATGGCCGCGGCGGACGCGATGGCTTCGAGGCAGCCGCGCGCCCCGCAGCCGCACAGGGGGCCGCCGGGGCGCACGATCACGTGGCCGATCTCGCCGGCCGCGCCGTGCGCTCCGGCGAAGGTCCGGCCGCCGACGACGTGGGCGGCGGCGATGCCGGTGCCGATCGCGACGAACAGCACGTGCCGTTCGTCGCGGCCCGCGCCGAGGCGGGCCTCGGCGAGACCACCCACGCGTACGTCGTGGCCGAGCGCGGCGGGCAGGCCGAGCCGGTCGGCGACGAGGTTGCGCAACGGCACGTCGCGGAAGCCGACGTTCGACGACCACACCGCGGTGCCGGTGGCCTCGTCCACCACGCCGGGCACGGCGACGCCCGCCGCGATCGGGGTGAGCCCGTCGGCGCGGGCGCGGTCGGCGAGCCCGGCGGCGATGTCGAGGATGGCCGTGGTGACGGCCTGGGGGCCGCGGTCGGCGCGGGTGGGGTGCCGTTCGGCGTGGTGCACGGTGCCGTCCGGGCGGACCACCGCGCACTTCATCCCGGTGCCACCGACGTCGAGGGCGATGACGGCGTCGTCGCTCACCGCAGGCAGACCTTTCGCGTGCACCCGGTCAGGATATCTTCGACCTTCGATGTTTTCCGGTGGTGGTGTTCGCTCACGGGAGGACGACCGAGCGGGTCAGGTGGGGTGGCCGGTCCGGGTCGAGGCCCTGGCTGGTGGCCAGCAGCACCGCGACGCGCTGGGCCACCACCAGGTCGGCCATGGGGTCCAGCGGTGCCCGGCCGCCGCGCCAGGCGCCGAGGGCCGCGTAGCCACCGTTGTACCGGCTGTGCACGAACGAGGCGCCGGTCGCCTCGACGTCGTCGACGAGCCCGGCCGGGATGTCGCCGAAGACCCAGACGACGCGGCGCGGGGCGGCCAGCGCGATGGGCCCGTGCCGGTAGTCCATGGCGGGGTACGCCTCGGCCCAGTACCCGGCGGCCTCCCGGCACTTCAGGGCGGCCTCCTCGGCGAGGCCGATCGTCCAGCCGCTGCCCAGGAACGTGATCTGCTCGGCGAGCGCGGGGTGCACCGGCAGCGGGATGCGGACCGCGACCTCGGCGTCGCAGGCGATGGTCTCGATGTCGGCGCCCAGGTGGGCGCGCAGCAGCGCCAGCGCGGTGGTGGCGAAGCGGGTCTGCACGACCGCCAGCTCGTCGGCGAAGTCCAGCGCGATCGCCTCGTCGGCCAGGGTGGCGGCGGGCTGGCCGGAGTCGGCGGTGATGACGGTGGTGGGGCAGCGGCCCTTGAGGGATTCGAGCAGATCGAGGACTTCCGTGGTGGTGCCGGAACGGGTGATCGCGACGACCCGGTCGTAGCGGCGCTCCGAGGGGAACTCCGACGCCTGGAACGCGTCGGTCTCGCCATGACCGGCGCGCTCACGCAGGCCCGCGTACGCCTTGGCCATGAACCACGAGGTGCCGCAGCCGGCGACGGCGACGCGTTCGCCGGATTTGGGGAGGCCGGGGGCGTCGGCCAGTTTGGCGGCCTGTCGCCAACAGTCGGGCTGGCTGGCGATCTCCGCCTTGACGTGGGTCATCGCATGTCCTTCACAGGCCGCCGTTTGCGCAGAAGCGTTCGGTACGACGTTCTTTCGAGCGTCATTCTGCGCAGATGCCCGCCCCCGAGGCAATGCACCGAGGGTATTCGCGCAGGTACCCTCTTTGCTTCGTGTCTTTTCGCGCACTAATGTGCACACTCTTATCACGGAACGTGCAGCGGGGAGGCTCGGGTGGACCGGTACGCGCGGTGGAATGCCCTGCTCGAGTTACTGGCCGAGAGCGGGCGGGTGAGCGTCGAGGATGCGGCCGGGCGCCTCGACGTGTCCCAGGCCACGATCCGGCGTGACTTCGACCAGCTGGCCCAGCAGCAGATGATCACGAGGACCCGCGGCGGCGCGGTCGCCAACGGCGTCTCGTACGACCTGCCGCTGCGCTACAAGAGCGCCAAACACTCGGCGGAGAAGCAGCGGATCGGCGAGGCCGCCGCCAAGCTCGTCGTCCCCGGCACGGTCGTCGGACTCAACGGCGGCACCACCATGACCGAGGTGGCCCGGGCCCTGGCGGTCCGCCCCGACCTGAACACCAGCGGCGACGGCGCCCAGCTCACCGTCGTCACGAACGCCCTGAACATCGCCAACGAGCTGCTGGTCCGGTCCCGGATGAAGATCGTGGTGGCCGGGGGCATCGTGCGCCCGCAGTCCTTCGAGCTGGTCGGCCCGCTCGGCGGCGCGCTGCTCAAGGAGGTCACCCTCGACATCGTGCTGCTCGGCGTCGACGCCCTCGACGTGGAGCTGGGCGCGGCCGCGCACCACGAGGGCGAGGCGGCCATGAACAGCCTCATGGTGGCGCGCGCCAAGCGGGTCGTCGTCATCGCCGACTCGTCCAAGCTGGGCGGGCACGCGTTCGCCCGGATCTGCCCGATCGTGAAGGTCGAGACGCTGGTGACCGACTCGGGGGCATCGCCGTCGGTGGTGCAGCGCTTCCACGACGCCGGCGTACACGTCATCTGCGCCTGACCCCACCGGATGGCGAACGTCACCTAGGGTGGCGGCCGTCGTTTCCACGTGACCGGGAGGTGCGGCGTGACGGCCGTCCTGGAGATATCGGGTCTGCAGAAGACCTATCGCAGCCGCAAGGGGGTACGCCGGGCGCTCGACGGCTTCGACATGGTCGTCGAGGCGGGTCAGGTCCACGGCTTCCTCGGGCCGAACGGCTCCGGCAAGACCACTACGCTGCGTACGCTGCTGGGCCTGATCAAGCCGAACGGTGGCCGGATGACCCTGCTCGGCCGCGAGGTCCCCGCCGCCCTGCCCGAGGTCGCGGGCAAGGTGGGCGCCATCGTGGAGAGCCCGCAGTTCTTCGGCAACTTCACCGCCCGCGACACCCTGTCGCTGCTGGCCGACGCGGGGGGCGTGGATCAGCACCGGGTGGACGAGGTGCTGGAGCTGGTCGGCCTGCGCGACCGGGCGAAGGACAGGGTCAGGACGTACTCGCTGGGCATGAAGCAGCGGCTGGCGGTCGCGTCCGCGCTGCTGAAGAACCCCCAGCTGCTCATCCTGGACGAGCCCGCCAACGGCCTGGACCCGGGCGGCATCCGGGAGATGCGTACGCTCATGCGCAACCTGGCCGAATCCGGCATGACGGTCGTGCTGTCCAGCCACATCCTCGGCGAGATCCAGCTCATCTGCGACTCGGTGACCATCATCGCGGCGGGCCGCCGGGTCGCCGCCGGTACGGTCGCCGAGGTCCTGGCGCAGCACACCTCCGCCGCGGTCCGGGTCCGGGTGGAGCCGGCCGACCTCCCGACCGCCGCCGACGTGCTGGCGGGCGCGGGGCTCTCCACCCGTGTGGAATCAGACCACCTGCTGGTCACCGGCGTGGCGCAGCCGGCCCTGATCACCCGCGCGCTGGCGGACCGCGAGCTGTACGTCAGCGAGCTGACGCCGGTCACCGCCGACCTGGAGAGTGTCTTCCTCGAACTCACCGGCACCGCGCCGGTGCCGGGCCACTACCGGCAGGTGGACGAGAACGTGCTGGCCCCGGCCGGTGAGCCCGCCGCCGCCGAGATCTCCGTGGGCGAGTTCTCCCTCGGCCAGGCACAGGGCGGGTGGGAACAGTGAGCCTGTATCGCGCGGAGACCCGGCGCCTGGTGAAGCGCCGCTTCACGAAGGTGCTGGCCATCGGCTGCCTCGCCGTCCTCGCGGCGCTCGTGGTCGGCACGTTGCTCACCAACCAGAAGGTCGGCCCGGAGGCGGTCGCCGCCGCCCGGGCGCATGCGGACGAGGACTACCAGAACGCGCTGCGGGAGACCGAACAGCAGCAGCAGGCGTGCGTGGCGGCGCAGGGTACGGATCAGGCGCCGAACTTCCCGGCGAACTGCGCCGAGATCACCCCGCCGAACCAGGAGGACTTCAAGTACGAGTGGTACATGCCGGCCACCTTCAGCTTCCGAACGAACTTCCCGGAGATGATGTTCGCGCTGGCGGGGATCCTGGCGATGGGCGCCTTCGTCATCGGGGCGTCCTTCGTGGGCGCCGAATGGAGCAGCGGCGGGATGATGAACCTGCTGCTGTGGCGCCCGCAGCGCCAGCGGGTGCTGGGCACTAAACTGGCCGCTCTGCTGGCCGGGGTCGGTGCGTTCACGGTCGTGGTGTCCGCCGTGTGGACCGGCGTCTTCCTGGTCGTCGCCGAGCTGAACGGAAGCACGGAGGGGATGACCTCCGGGGCCTGGCAGTCGATCATGCTGCTGGAGTTGCGTGCGGTGGTGCTCGTGCTGGCCGCGGCCGCCCTCGGCTTCGGGCTCGCCTCCCTGGGCCGGCACACCGCCGTGGCGCTGGGCGTGACCGTGGGTGCGATCGTGGTCCTCCAATTCGGCCTGGCCACAGTGCTGGTGCTGGCCAGGGTCAAGTTCATCGAGGCGTACCTGATCCCGGTGTGGGCGCAGGCGTGGCTCGACAAGCAGGTACGGCTGGAGGACTACGAGTCCTGCGACTTCTCCGCGACCCGGGGGTGCCTGCCGGACACTCTGACGATCACCTGGCAGATGGCGGGCGGGGTGCTGGCGGCGGTCCTGGTCCTCGTTGTGGGGGCAGCGATGTGGACTATCCGTAGCCGCGACATTACGTGAGGTAACCTCGCGGCGTGCGCGCCGCGGTGCGAAGGGGATCGCCGGCTGCCACTATGCTGGCGATCCCCTTCGTACGTTTGTGCGTGCTCTGGCGAACACCCCGAGGAGCGCCCCTATGCAGCCACCCGCCGACATCCCGGACGTCCACGAAACCTCCGCTGTGGAGCCGCAACGCGTGCCCGCACCACGCGCGGAGGCGGCAGCCCTGGCCGAACCCGAGGTTCAGGCCGAGGCCACCGCCGTCCGGGCCGAGCCCGTCGGGACCTTCGCACTCACCGAGCGCGAGGAGCAGATTCTCGCGTTCGAGCGCAAATGGTGGAAGCACGCCGGTTCCAAGGAGCAGGCCGTCCGGGACGCCTTCGGGCTCTCGGCCACCCGCTACTACCAGCTCCTCAACGGGCTGCTGGACAATCCGGCCGCATACGAGCACGACCCGGTCCTCATCGGCCGGCTGCGCCGCCTACGGTCCGCCCGCGCCCGCACCCGCCGCCGCTGAGACCCGGCCGCGTCCTCAGCGGATCGGGCCGTACGCCATCGTCAACGATCGGCGGAACTCATCCGGCCTTCTCGGCGTACGCCGCCAGCCACGCCACCTGGGCCGCGTCCAGGGAGGCGCGGACCCGTTTGCGCGCCGTCGCCACGTGCGCGCCGGTGACCGTGGTGGCCTCCAGCGACTCGCGCATCGCGGCCAGCGCCGACTCGCGGATCAACGCGGAGCAGTCGGCCGCGGAGAAGCCGTCCAGATCCGCGCCGAGCGCGGCGAGATCCACGGACGGATCCAACGGCACCGACCGTGCCGCCGCCCGCAGGATCGCCGTACGGGCATCGGCGTCCGGCGGCGGCACGTACACCAGCCGTTCCAGGCGGCCGGGGCGCAGTAGCGCCGGGTCGACCAGGTCGGGCCGGTTCGTCGCGCCGATCACCACGACGTTGCGCAGGGCCTCCACCCCGTCCAGCTCGGTGAGCAGCGCGGCGACCACCCGATCCGTGGTGCCGCCGTCGGTGGCCTGCCCGCGTACCGGGGCCAGCGCGTCCACCTCATCGAGGAAGACCAGGGTCGGCGCGGCCTCGCGGGCGCGGCGGAACAGTTCGCGTACCGCGCGCTCGCTCTCGCCCACCCACTTGCTGAGCAGCTCCGCGCCCTTGACCGAGAGCACGTTCGCCTTGCCCGTACCGGCGATCGCCTTGACCAGGTAGGTCTTGCCGCAGCCGGGCGGGCCGTACAGCAGGACGCCGCGCGGAGGTTGCACCCCGAGCCGGGCGAACGTGTCAGGGTAGGTCAGCGGCCACAGCACCGACTCGGTGAGCACCTGCTTGGTCTCTGCCATGTCGCCCACGTCGTCAAGGGTCACCGCCGCGACCTCCAACGTGGACTCCGCCATCGAGGTGGGACGCACCACGTCCAGCGCCGCCTCGAAGTCCGCCATCGTCACCGTGGGCGCCATCGACTCCTTCTGGCGCAGGGCCGCACGGACACCGGCCTCGCGCGCCAGCGCGCCCAGGTCCGCCGCCACGAAGCCGGGGGTACGCCCCGCCACGTCGTCCAGCCGGACGTCCTCGGCCAGCGGCATCCCCCGGGTCAGCACGCCGAGCTGCTCGCGCCGCATCGCGGTGTCCGGCAGCGGAACCGCGAGCTGCACCGCCAGCAGATCCGGGTCGCGCAGCGACGGATCCAGCGACTCGGGACGGCTGGTCGTGCACACCACGGCCACCCCGGCCTTCAGCAGCTCCGCGAGGACCTGCCGGAACACGGTCGCCAGCGGGCCGGGCTGATCGCGCGGCGCCAGCGCCTCCACATCCGAGATCAGCAGTACGGACACTGCGCCCGCTCGCGCGTCGCGGGCGAGCCCGCGCAGCCGGGTGGCCGCACCGTCGTTGGTCAGCGCGGCCAGCTCCGGCGCCCACACCGGCAGTACCCGCGCGCCGACCCCGGCGGCGACCGCGCGCACCAGCGCGGACTTGCCCGACCCGGCCGGACCCGAGACGAGTACGCCCAACGACACCGTCGTGCCCAGCCGCCCGAGCACCTCACGGTGGTGGAAGCCCAGGTCCAGCAGCTCGGTCAGTTCCTTGGCCTGCGCCGTGAGTCCGGGCAGGTCGTCGATGCTGGGCGGCGGCACCTCGGGATCGGTCGACGCGGGCGCGTGCGCGGGCGACGCGGGAGTGGAGGCGGTGCCCCGTACCTCGGAGAAGTGCCCGCCCTCCCAGCCCACCACCGTGTCCATCGTGACCAGCGCCGCGTCGGTGCCCTCCACGGCGACGACGGTGAGCAGCGTGCTCGTCCACGCGTAGCCGACGCGGTTCGCGAGGCTGCGCCGGGCGGCCTCGACCAGCGAGCGGTGCGCGGCGGCCGGCAGCACGTCCTGGGGCAGCAGCGACACGTCGTCGCCCGCGGTGACCACCTTGCCGAGCAGCGCCAGCCGCAGCATCTCGGGCGACACCACCGCGACGATCTCGGGTGGCCCGAGCAGCGTCACCCGGCGCGCCTCGGCCACCGCGACCGGGGACACCGTGACCTGGCCGCCGTCGCGCATGCCGAGGTTGCCCAGGGTGAGGTCGTCGGCGTAGAGCAGGGCGCGGCTGGCGGTCGGTTCGGCGCGCGCGGCGATGCCGGCCGTGGTCCGGGTACCGGTGAGCTGCAGCGGGTCGCCGGGGCGGACCGCGAGCGCGGCCATCACCTCGGGATGCAGCCGCACGATGCCACGGCGGGCATCGAGGGCCGCCGGTCGCAAGGTGACGGTCAGCGTGAGATCGTCTGGCACCGCGAGAGCCTCCGGGATACGTGAGGGACTAGGTTGACACGCTATCGCCGCCCGGCTCGCCCGCACCCCTCGTCCGCCCGGAGGGCAACCCCATGAGGCTCCGCCGCACGATTCTCGCCGCCGCCGCAATCACCCTGCTCAGCATGGCCGCCTGTTCCCACGACGCCAAGAAGCCCGCGGCTGCCCCGGCCCCGACCGCGTCCGTCCCGGCCGAGGCAGGCGTCGGCGGGCCCGAGCCCACCGAGCCCCCCGCCACCGGTACGGCCAAGCCCGCGTTCACCAAGAACCCGGACGGCACGGCGAACCGCAGCGGCGCACCCCGCCCGGCGACCGGGGACACCACGATCAGCGCGGGCGGGCTCGGGCCGTACAAGATCGGGGTTTCGCAGGCGACCCTCAAGTCCACCGGGCTGATCACCGGGGCGGCCAAGAAGTCGTGCACCGGCTACACCGGCGGCACCGGCCTGGCCAAGTACGGCTCACCGGACCTGGTCTTCTTCAAGGGCCGCCTGCTCTACCTGAGCGTCCACGGATCCGGCCCGACCACCCCGAAGGGCACCAGGATCGGTACTGCCCTCGCGGAGGTCAAGCGCGGCTACCCGGGCGGCAAGCAGCTCGACGACTGGTCCGGCGCGACCGCCTGGCTCGCCCCGCACGGCGACTACGCGCTGCTGTTCGCCATCAAGAACGACAAGGTCGCCGTGCTCCAGGCCGGGATGGCCGAGCCACTGCAGTTCCGCTTCACCGACCGCCAGGGCTGCTGACCGGGGGCGTTCTCAGCGGGGGCTCAGCCGGGCGCGGCTACCGTGGCGCGCATGCCTGTACTCCCGTCCCGGCTGCGCCGTGCGCTGCCCCGGCCGACCCGCCGCCGCCTCGTGGCCGGCGCGGCCGTCGTCGTGCTCGTCGCCGCGCTGGTCGGGTGGGCCGCGTGGCCCGAGCAGGCCGCGTACATCAGCCGTGACCTGCGGATCACCGTGCTGTCCGGCCCGTCGGGCACCGAGCCGGTGGATCTGGACGCCCGGTTCTACCTGCCCGCGGACCGCTCCGGCCGGGTCCCCGCGGTGCTGCTGGCGCACGGCTTCGGCGGCACCAAGGACTCCGTCCGCGAGGACGCGCAGGAGCTGGCCGGGCGCGGGTACGCGGTACTGACCTGGACGGCCCGGGGCTTCGGCCGCAGCGGCGGGCAGATCCACCTGGACAGCCCCGACTACGAGGTGAAGGACGCCGCCCGCCTGCTGGACTGGCTGGCCGCCCGCCCCGAGGTCCGCACGGACGCCCCCGGCGACCCCCGCGTCGGCGTGGTCGGCGGCTCGTACGGCGGCGCCCTCGCCCTGCTGCTGGCCGCCGTCGACCGGCGCGTCGACGCCATCGTCCCGCTGATCACCTGGAACGACCTGGGCCGGGCATTCCTCCCGCAGTCCGCCGACACCTCGGCCACCGGGGTGTTCAAGAAGGGCTGGGCCGGACTGTTCTTCGGCAACGGTGCCGCCGCGGGCGCCCCGGCCCTCGGCGGAGCCGCTTCCGCAGCCGACAACCCGGCTCCCGGTTCCGGAGCCGACAACCCGGC
Organism: Krasilnikovia sp. MM14-A1004; assembly: GCF_047159485.1. Classification (GTDB taxonomy): domain Bacteria; phylum Actinomycetota; class Actinomycetes; order Mycobacteriales; family Micromonosporaceae; genus Actinoplanes. The sequence continues at coordinate 298,553 of NZ_AP038773.1, forward strand.
GGCCGGGAACCCATCGTCCGCTGGGGACGCGTCCGGTCGGCGGGGACCGGCCGCGCCCCGAGGGACCGTCGACCCGGCCTGTGGCCGGTTCGCCCCTGACGTCTGCGCCGCCTACCTGCGCCTGGCCTCCGCCGGGACGCCGGACGCGGCGACCCTGGCCCTGCTGCGCCGCTCCAGCCCGGGCCCGGTACTCGACCAGGTCAAAGCGCCCACCCTGCTGATCCAGGGTGCCGTGGACACGCTGTTCCCGCTGTCGGAGGCGGACGCCAACGCCCGCGGCATCGCGGCCACCGGCACCCCGGTGCGCGTGGCCTGGTTCACCGGCGGCCACGACGGCGGTGACGGCCCGCAGTCCGACTCGGACCGCACCCGGTTCCTGACCGCGCAGTGGCTCGACCACTACGTGCGCGGCGCCGGGGCGGCACCGGCGACCAGCTTCACGTACTCGCGGGTGGCCGGGTTCAGCGCGACGGACCGGGGCCTGGTCACCAACGGCTACTCGACGCCCGCGTATCCGGGGATGGCGGGGACGGGCCGCACCGAGGTCGCGCTGGCGGGCGCCGCGCAGCGGATCGCCAACCCGCCCAACGGCACCCCGGCCGCGATCTCCTCGCTGCCCGGCACCGGCGGGCAGCTCAGCACGCTGCTGGGCGGCGTCGCGGGGGACATCCCCGGCCAGCACGCGACGTTCGAGTCCGCCCCGGTGCCGGCCGCGATCGACGTGGTCGGCGCGCCGACGGTGCGGCTGCGGGCCGCGTCCCCGACCGGCGAGGCGGTGCTGTTCGTCAAGCTCTACGACGTGGATCCGGACGGCGCCGCCACGCTCAGCGGCGGCCTGGTCGCCCCGGTCCGGCTCACCGGGCTGCCGACCGACATCGCGGCCGCGGCGCCCGTGACCGTGACCCTGCCCGGCATCGTGCGGCGCATCGACGCCGGGCACACCGTCCGCGTCGTGGTCGCCACCAGCGACCAGGCGTTCCTCACCCCGGCCCCGCCGACCACCTACACGGTCGCGCTGGACCCGGCGCTCACCCTGCCCACGGTGACCGGCACGCCGATCCCGAACCCGGACTCGATCTGGTGGTTCGTCCTGGCCGGGCTGGCCGCGGCGATCCTGCTGGGCATCGTCGTGCTCCTGGCCATCCGCCGCCGCCGGGCCCGCGGGACGCACACCCCCACGATCGACGAGTACGCGGACACCCCGCTGGTCGTGCGCGGCCTGCGCAAGGCGTACGGGGACGGGTTCGTGGCGGTGGAGCGGGTGGACTTCACGGTCGAGCGTGGTCAGGTGGTCGGGCTGCTCGGGCCCAACGGTGCGGGCAAGACCACCACGCTGCGGGTGCTCATGGGCCTCACCCTGCCCACCGAGGGCGATGCGCTGGTCTTCGGGCACCGGCTCGTGCCGGGGGCGCCGATCCTGTCCCGGGTCGGTGCGCTGGTGGAGGGGCCGGGTTTCCTGCCGCATCTGAGCGGCTACGAGAACCTGCGGGCGTACTGGCGGGCCACCGGGCGGCCGGAGGCGGACGCCCACTTCGACGAGGCGCTGGAGATCGCCGGGCTGGGCGACTCTGTGCACCGCCGGACGAAGACGTACAGCCACGGCATGCGGCAGCGGCTGGCCATCGCCCAGGCCATGCTGGGTCTGCCCGAACTGCTGGTGCTGGACGAGCCCACGGACGGGCTGGACCCGCCGCAGATCGCCGAGATGCGCCGGGTGCTGCAGCGCTACGCCACCGACGGCCGGGCCGTGCTGGTCTCCAGCCACCTGCTGGCCGAGGTCGAGCAGACCTGTACGCACGCCGTCGTGGTCAACAAGGGCCGGATCGTGGCCGCCGGTCCGGTGGCGGACATCGTCGGTGACTCCCCGTCGGTGCTGCTGGAGGTCTCGGACGTGCCGGCCGCCTCCCGGGTGCTGGCGGAGCTGGACGTCCGTTCGGTCACCCCCGACGGCGACACCGGCCTGATCGTGGACATGAACGGCACTCCCCGCACCGAGGTGGTGGCGTCGCTGGTCCGGGCCGGGGTCGGCGTGGATCGGGTGGTGCCCCGCCGCCGCCTGGAGGACGCGTTCCTGGCCCTGGTCGGCGACAACTCGCGAGGAAGTGGTGACCGATGAGCACAACGACCGACCAACGGGAGCCGCTGGGCGTCGTGCCCGGCTACCGGCCGTCGGCCACGCTGCCGATCTGGGCGGAGGCGCGGCGGCAGGCGTCGCGGCGGCGTACCCAGTTGGCGCTGGGCTTCATGGTCCTGCTGCCGCTGATCATCCTGCTGGCGTTCGAGTTCGGCGGCGACGGCAACGACGACGGCAGCCGCCGCGGCGGTGCGTTCGCGAGCCTGGTCGACCTGGCCACGTCCAGCGGCCTGAACTTCGCCCTGTTCAGCATCGCGGTCTCCGCGGGCTTCCTGCTCATCGTGGTGGTAGCCCTCTTCTGCGGCGACACGGTCGCCAGCGAGGCCAGTTGGGGCACCCTGCGCTACCTCCTGGCCGTCCCGGTACCAAGGGCACGGCTGCTGGGAGTCAAGCTCATCGTCGCCCTGGCCTACTCCCTGCTGGCCCTGCTCACCCTGGCAGGCACCGCCCTGCTGATCGGCACCCTGCGCTACGGCTGGCACCCCCTGGGCAGCACCATCGCCGCACAGATCCCACCCGGCCCGGGAGTGCTGCGCCTGCTGGCCATCCTGGCTTACCTGGCGACAACCATGCTGATCGTGGCAGCCCTGGCATTCCTGCTCTCCACGCTCACGGACGCCGCACTCGGCGCGGTGGGCGGCGCGGTACTGCTGTGGATCCTCTCCAGCATCCTCGACCAGATCACCGCCCTGGGAAATCTGCGCACCGTCCTACCCACCCACTACGCCGACGCCTGGCAGGGCCTGCTCTCCACCCCCATGCAGACGGCAGACCTGGCCAAGGGCGCAATAGCCGCCCTCTGCTACGCCACGCTCTTCATCGGCGCAGCCTTCTGGCGCTTCACCCGCAAGGACGTCACGAGCTAGCGGCGCGGAGGGGAAGGTCGTGGTCGCACGGCCCTGGCAGGGTGCGGGTGCCCGCTCATGAGCCGCCAGGCGAATGGGCACCCGCGCCCGGTCTCCGCGGGAGCAGCGGTCCGACGCCCGACGAACCCGGGACCAAAAAGATCTTGATCGAACGGAGAGGGCGCTCACAGATCGGGATCACAGGGTGATGAACACCCTGACGCCCCGTAAGCTGAGCGGCACAACTGCATACCTCATCCAGAGGGGCTGAGGGAACGGCCCGATGACGCCCCGGCAACCACCGCGCTCGACTCGATGACGAGGCCAGACGTGCGGCAGGTGCTAATTCCGTCCCCGCGCGTCGCGTCGGGGAAAGATGAGAGGAAGGCCTCGCCATGACGTCGACCGTCGACGCCACCCCCGCTCTGACCAGCCCTGCGACCAGCCCCGCCCGCGCCCTGGTCTGCCGCGGCTGTGGGACGGAATTCCCCCTCGCCGCGCAGCATGCCTGTTACGAGTGTTTCGGCCCCCTGGAGATCGCCTACGATCCGGCCGCGCTGGCCCGGGTGACCCGCGCGCAGATCGAGGCGGGCCCGCAGAACATCTGGCGCTACGCCGCCCTGCTGCCCGCCGGGCAGGACCCGGCCGAGCGGGTCACCCTCGATCCGGGGCTGACCCCGCTGGTCAGCGCGCCCGCCCTGGCCGCCGCGATCGGGTTGCGCGCCCCGCTGTGGGTGAAGGACGACTCGGCCAACCCGACGCACTCGTTCAAGGACCGGGTGGTGTCGGTGGCGCTGACGGCCGCCCGTGGGCTCGGCTTCACCCGCTACGCCTGCGCCTCCACGGGCAACCTGGCCAACAGCGTGGCCGCGCACGCCGCCCGCGCCGGTTCGCCGTCTGTCGTGTTCATCCCCGGCGACCTGGAGCAGGGCAAGGTCGTCACCACCGCCGTGTACGGCGGCCAGCTCGTCGCCATCGACGGCTCGTACGACGACGTGAACCGGCTGTGCAGCGAGCTGGTCGAGACGGACGAGTTCGAGGACACCGCGTTCGTCAACGTCAACGTGCGGCCCTACTACGCCGAGGGTTCCAAGACCCTCGGGTACGAGGTGGCCGAGCAGCTCGGCTGGCGGATCCCGGCCCAGGTGGTCATCCCGATGGCCAGCGGGGAGCTGCTGACCAAAGTGGACAAGGCGTTCACCGAGCTGGTCGAGATCGGGCTGGTGGAGGCTCCGGCGGGCGGCTGGAAGGTGTTCGGTGCGCAGTCCGCGGGCTGCAACCCGATCGCGACGGCCCTGCACAACGGGTCGGACACGATCGTCCCGGTGAAGCCGACCGGCATCGCCAAGTCGCTCAACATTGGTGACCCGGCCGCGGGGGCGTACGCGATCGAGGCGGTGACCCGCACGGGCGGCTGGATGGACTACGCGGACGACGACGAGATCCGCGACGCGATCGAGTTGCTGGCCCGCACGACCGGGGTCTTCGCGGAGACCGCGGGCGGGGTCACGGTCGCGGTGCTGCGCAAGCTGGTGGCCAGCGGGCGGCTGGACCCGGAGGCCGAGACGGTCGTGTTCAACACCGGTGAGGGCCTCAAGACGCTGGACGCGGTCGCCGACCAGGTGGGGCCCACGCACCGGATCAAGCCGTCGCTGCGTGCGGCGCGCGACTCCGGCCTGCTGGGCTGACCAGCGTGTAGTCGGGTATCCGACCGGCCGCGGGTATTTCCTTCCGGGGAGGACTTGCGGTCCGATCGCAGGCTCGGCAGGATGCTCTACGCGGGAGGACGCGACGCCGTACGAGGTCCCACCTTCGAGCTTGGCGACAATCTCCGAGGGGCCCAACGACCCAGTGCCGGAGGCGCTGTGCGCGCGTCCTCCCGACCAAATCTCCTCTGCGCAAATCTTCTCCGGCGATATTCGTTCGCGCCGGACGGAGTGTGCGTTCACCCTGTCGGGATGCGTATCGAACCGCTGACCGACGACGGAATCGCATCGGCATACGCGGTGCATCGCGCCGCCGCCGAGTGGGACGTCCCAGACATTCCGCCCCTGGCGTGGTCGCTGTTCGACAACGCACTGCGCCATCCCTTGCCCAGCACCAGACTTGAGCGCTTCGTCGCGACCCGGGATGGCGTCGTGGTCGGCTTCGCTCTGCTGAACCTTCCCCAATACGACAATCTGGACAATGCGCATATCGACCTGGTCGTCGCGCCCGATCAACGGCGCCAGGGTATCGGCCGCGCACTGCACGCAGTCGCGGTCGAACGGGCGCGGGCGGCGGGCCGCAAGCACCTCACGGGCGGGACGTTCGACATCCGACGGCACGGGGATGCGTTCGCTGCCGCGATGGGCGCGGTGGCGGCGCTGCGCGAGACCCGCAGCCGCCTCGACGTCGGCCGGGCCGACCCCGACGCGCTCGAAGCGTTGCGCACCGGGGCGTGGGGGCACGCCGACGGGTACCGGCTGGCGCAGTGGATCGGCGTACCGCCCGACGAACTGGTCGACGACATCGCCTACCTGGACAGCCGGCTGAACCTGGACGCGCCCCGGGGGGAGCTGGCCCTGGAGGCCGAGAAGGTCGACGCGGACCGGGTACGCGCCAACGAGCGGGCCCGGCAGGCGCGCGGGCTCACCGCGTTCCACACCGGCGCGGTGCACGCCGCGTCCGGGCGGCTGGTCGCCTGGACCACGCTGACCAGCACGGCGGAGGCCCCGTGGCACGCCTGGCAGCAGATCACGATCGTCGACCCGGAGCACCGCGGCCACCGGCTCGGCCTGGTGGTGAAGCTGGAGAACCTCCGCTACCTGCGCGCCCACCGGCCCGAGCTGTCCGCGATCGACACCGTCAACGCGTCCGCGAACGAGCACATGCTCGACGTCAATCGGCTGATGGGGTTCCGGCCGGTGGGTGTGGAGACCCAGTGGCAGCAGACGCTGTGAACAGGCGCGCCGCCCAGGGGCGCAGGGGCAGTTCCCGGTAGCCGCCCGCGGCCAGACCGGCATGCCGCTCGAACGGGTTGCGGGCGCCGTGCGAGCCGGTCAGCGCGTACGACCAGCCGCAGGCGAGCCAGTACGCGGGCCAGAACAGCGGGCCGAGCACGGCGTACTGGCTCGCGTGGCGGCTCTCGTGGGCGAACAGCGCGGCCCGCGCGTCGTCCAGCAGCCACTGTGCAGTGCGTCGGGTGACGATCACGGAACCGACGGTGAAGCAGGTGGCCGGCGGCATCCGGTACCGCCAGCCCTCCGCGATGAGCACCCCGTCGCGGCCGCGGCGCACCCGCGCGCGGCTCACCAGTGCCACCAGGAGCCCCGCCACGGTGGTGCCGTTGACCGCGGTCACCATCGTGCGCGCGACGGGCCAGGCGCGGGGCATCAGGCGCGGCGGCGCATCTGCAGCTCGGTCAGGGCCGGGATGACCGGGTGCGCCACCCGGACGCCCGTGTCGGCGAAGCCGAGCCGCTCGTACGCCCGGACCGCCCGGTCGTTGCCGACCACGACCTCCAGCATCAGCTCCGGGCGCCCGGCGGCGCGCGACCAGTCCGCCACCGCCTCGACGAGCTCGTCCAGCACGCCGGTCCCGCGGTGCGCGGGGGTGATGTAGACGGCGAACACCACGGTCGCGCCGGGCTCGTCCGGCAGCACCGTGCCGCCGGCGTGGCCGATCAGCGGGCCGCCGCCGGGATCCGCCACGAACTGGGCGAGCTGATCCCCGCTGGCCGCCTCGGCGATCCGGCGCCGGTAGTCGGCATGCGGGCGGGCGGCGGCCTGCGCCACCGTCTCCAGGAACGCCAGGGGACTGTCGGCCAGCATCTCCAGCCGCAGCGCGCGGGTCCGCGCGGCGGCGTCGGCGGTGACCCGGTGGACGGTGTGCGTACGGGGCCGGGCGAGTGTGCCGGTCATGCTGTCTGCCTACCGGTCGCGGGTCAGCTGGGCAAGCCGGATGCCGGATTCCGACCGTGCCGTGATCACGTTGGGTGATCCGGGGTCGTGGCCCGATCGGGGATTCCGCCGTTCGGTCGGCACGGGCCGACGAACGGCGGGATGATTCGCTGGCTGCCCGTCGGCGGACGTCCCGCAGCTGCTCACCGTGCGTGATCAACGCCTCGTCGCAGGGGCGTGCGGGGCGGCCGGGTGTCCTTGCACTCGCCACCTCTGAGTGCTAAACAGGTCATTGGCACTCGCGCCACGCGAGTGCCAACAGGTCGGGACGGTGGGGTCACGGTCACGGCGTCGCCATCGGCGCCGCGGCACGAGGCCGGTCGTCGCGGGCTATCCGGCCCGTCCTGCGGACGTCGCATCGCCAGGTGGCGACGTCCGAAGAGATCCTCAACGTGCGGAAAGCGGGGCCGACGAGGCCCGGCACCGCGAGTGTCCAGGAGGACAACGCCGTATGGCCAAGATCATCGCATTCGACGAGGAAGCTCGTCGCGGCCTCGAGCGGGGCATGAACCAGCTCGCCGACGCCGTCAAGGTGACGCTCGGCCCCAAGGGCCGCAACGTCGTGCTCGAGAAGAAGTGGGGCGCGCCCACCATCACCAACGATGGTGTGTCGATCGCCAAGGAGATCGAGCTCGAGGACTCCTACGAGAAGATCGGCGCCGAGCTGGTCAAGGAGGTCGCCAAGAAGACCGACGACGTGGCCGGCGACGGCACGACGACGGCGACCGTCCTCGCCCAGGCGCTGGTCCGCGAGGGCCTGCGTAACGTCGCGGCCGGCGCGAACCCGATGGCCCTGAAGCGGGGCATCGAGGCCGCCGTCGCGAGCGTCTCCGAGGCGCTGTCGCAGATCGCCAAGGACGTGGAGACCAAGGAGCAGATCGCCTCCACCGCCTCCATCTCCGCCGGCGACTCCACGGTCGGCGAGATCATCGCCGAGGCCATGGACAAGGTCGGCAAGGAAGGCGTCATCACCGTCGAGGAGAGCAACACCTTCGGCCTGGAGCTGGAGCTCACCGAGGGTATGCGCTTCGACAAGGGCTACATCTCGGCGTACTTCATGACCGACGCCGAGCGGATGGAGGCCGTCTTCGACGACCCGTACATCCTCATCGCGAACAGCAAGATCTCCGCGGTCAAGGACCTGCTGCCCGTCCTCGAGAAGGTCATGCAGTCCGGCAAGCCGCTGGTCATCATCGCCGAGGACGTCGAGGGCGAGGCCCTGGCCACCCTGGTCGTCAACAAGGTGCGCGGCACCTTCAAGTCCGTCGCCGTCAAGGCCCCGGGCTTCGGCGACCGCCGCAAGGCCATGCTGGAGGACATCGCGATCCTCACCGGCGGCACGGTCATCAGCGAGGAGGTCGGCCTCAAGCTCGACGCCGCCGACCTGAGCCTGGTGGGCCAGGCCCGCAAGGTCGTCATCACCAAGGACGAGACCACCATCGTCGACGGTGCCGGCAACGCCGAGCAGATCCAGGGCCGGGTCAACCAGATCCGCGCCGAGATCGAGAAGTCGGACTCCGACTACGACCGCGAGAAGCTGCAGGAGCGCCTGGCCAAGCTGGCCGGCGGTGTTGCGGTCATCAAGGTCGGCGCGGCCACCGAGGTCGAGCTGAAGGAGCGCAAGCACCGCATCGAGGACGCCGTGCGCAACGCGAAGGCGGCCGTCGAGGAGGGCATCGTGCCCGGCGGTGGCGTGGCGCTGGTGCAGGCCGGCAAGACCGCGTTCGACAAGCTGGACCTGGCCGGCGACGAGGCCACCGGCGCGAACATCGTCAAGGTCGCGCTCGACGCCCCGCTGCGTCAGATCGCCGTCAACGCCGGCCTCGAGGGCGGCGTCGTGGTCGAGAAGGTGCGCAACCTGGAGGCCGGTCACGGCCTGAACGCCGCCAACGGCGAGTACGTCGACCTGCTGGCCGCGGGCATCATCGACCCGGCCAAGGTCACCCGCTCGGCGCTGCAGAACGCCGCGTCGATCGCCGCCCTGTTCCTCACGACCGAGGCGGTCGTGGCGGACAAGCCCGAGAAGGCGGCCGCCCCGGCCGGCGCTCCGGGCGGCGGGGACATGGACTTCTGAGTCCACCCCATTCGCACCAAACGCAGAGGCGGGCCGCTCCGGCGGCCCGCCTCTCCGCGTCTGCGCCCACCATCTCACCCCTGAGCGCCACGTTTCCCTCGCCGGTGTGACACTCGGGGGCGCTACCCTCATACGGGTGCGTGATCCCTCCGTCTCCCGGTACTCGGCCGGCCGGCTCTCGCCGATCCGCCGCATCGCCGACCTGCGCCGACTGCGCGACGAGCAGTTCGACGTCCTCGTGATCGGCGGCGGCGTCACCGGCGCCGGCGCCGCCCTGGACGCCGCCTCCCGTGGCCTGAGCGTGGCCCTGGTCGAGGCCCGCGACCTGGCGGCCGGCACCTCCAGCCGGTCCAGCAAGCTGATCCACGGCGGCCTGCGCTACCTGGAACAGCTGGAGCTGCACCTGGTGCACGAGGCGCTCACCGAGCGTGGCCTGCTCACCAGCCGCATCGCGCCGCACCTGGTGCGCCCCGTGCCGATCCTGGTGCCGCTGCTGACCACCAACCCGCCCGCGCGGGCCTGGAACCGGGCCTACTACGGGGCCGGGGTGGCCGCGTACGACGCGTTCGCCGGGGTGTTCGGCACCGGGCGGGGGATGCCGCTGCACCGGCACCTGACCCGCGACGGGGCCCGCGGACTGTTCCCCAGCCTGCGCGCGGACGCGGTGACCGGCGCGATCCGGTACTACGACGGGCAGGTCGACGACGCCCGCCTCGTGGTCAACCTGGCCCGTACGGCGGCCAGCCTCGGTGCGGCCGTGGTCACCAGCGCCCGGGTGGTCGGCTTCGTCCGGCAGGCCCGCGAGGTGGTCGGCGTACGGGTCCGGGACCTGGAGGCGCCGGACGCCCCCGACTTCGAGGTCCGCGCCCGTACTGTCGTCGCCGCCACCGGGGTGTGGAGCGACGACATGTCCCAGATGCTCCGCGACGTCGGGGTCCGGCCGGGCATGCGGGTGCGCGCGTCCAAGGGCGTGCACCTCGTGGTGCCCCGCTCGGCGATCACCGGCGAGGCCGGGCTGATCCTGCGCACCACGACCTCGGTGCTGTTCGTCATCCCGTGGGGCGGGCACTGGATCATCGGCACCACGGACACCGACTGGGAGCTGGACCGGGCCCACCCGGCCGCCTCCGCCCGCGACATCCGCTACCTGCTGGACCAGGTCAACACCGTGCTGGACCGGCCGCTGACCACGGACGACATCGAGGGCGTGTACGCCGGTCTGCGCCCGCTGCTGTCCGGCGAGGCGGACTCCACCTCGAAGCTCTCCCGCGAGCACGCCGTGGTCGAGCCGATGCTGGGCCTGCTGCTCGTGGCGGGTGGCAAGTACACGACGTACCGGGTGATGGCCGCCGACGTCATCGACCGGGCGGCGCGCCGCCTCGGCGGGGAGGTGCGGCCCTCGCGTACCGATCAGCTCCCGCTGCTCGGCGCCGACGGGTACGCGGCGGCCTGGCGCGACCGGCAGGACCTCGCCCGCCGCCACGGCGTCACCGCCGGAGTGGTGGAACACCTGCTGGAGCGGTACGGCACCCTGACCACGCACCTGCTGGCCATGATGGCCGCCGAGCCCACCCTGGCCGGCCCGTTGCGCGGCGCCCCGGAGTACCTGGCCGCCGAGATCGCGTACGCGGCCCTGGCCGAGGGGGCGCTGCACCTGGACGACGTGCTGACCCGGCGTAGCCGGATCTCCATCGAGACCGCGCACCGCGGCACCGAGTCCGCCGAACACGCCGCCGAGATCATGGGGGAGGCGCTCGGCTGGAGCCCGGCCGTGCGGGCCCGCGAGGTCGAGCACTACCTGGCGCGGGTGCAGGCGGAACGGCAGTCGCAGACCATGCCCGACGACCTGACCGCCGACGCCGCCCGCATCGGGGTGCCGGACGTCCGGGGCATCGCCGCGGACCGTGGCGGCCTCGCCGACCTGCTCGAAGTGGACCTTTGATCCTCGTCGACGAGCCACGCTGGCCGGGCCGGGGACGGCTCTGGTCCCACCTGGTCAGCGACGTCTCGTACGCGGAACTGCACGCGTTCGCCGAGATGCTCGGGGTGCCGCGGCGCGGGTTCGACCGCGACCACTACGACATACCGGCGGCCCGCTTCCCGGCCGCGATGTGGCTGGGGGCGACAGTGGTCGCGCCGCGCGAACTGGCCGCCCGGCTGCGCGCGGCGGGCCTGCGCCGCCCCAAACACACCGTTTAGCCGGTGGCCAGCGTGGCCAGTTCGCGCTCCAGGTTGGTGCGGGCCGACGACTCCCACGCGGCGTGCAGCGGCGCGAGGCGGTAGATCCGCGGCAGCTCCAGCAGCGCGGTGAGGACCCGGGCACGACCCGCCCGGAACGCGTCGTCGGGGACGTGCGCGTACTCCCGGCGGATCGCCGCCGTGTACGCCGCGTACCGGTCCGCGTCGGCCGCAAGGATGGACAGGTCGGCGTCGCAGAGCAGCTCGCCGTCCGGGTCGTCGGCGTCGGTCGCGTGCCCGGCCGTCAGCCCGACCAGCCGGGACACCTCCGCGGCGACCTCGGCCGGGGCGCCCAGCGTGGTGAGCAGCCCGGCGGCGAACTCCGCGCTGTCGCGCTCGTTCGCGTCGCCCAGCGCCCGCGGGTCGTAGACCGCGTCGTGCAGCCACGCCGCGACCCGCACCCGGTCCGGGGCGGGCGCCAGGTCCGCATACCGGTCGATCACTTCGAGTACGGCGCACAGGTGCGTCACGTCGTGGTACTGCCGCTGCGGCTCGGACCAGCGGCCCAGCAGGTAGCCGCCCGCCGCGTCCAGGTCCGCCTCCGGTGCGCTCGCCCCCGCACCCCGGACCGCCGCCCGCCACCGGTGCACTAGATCCATCACGGCGACATCCTGGCACGTCGGCCCGTAGGGTCGGGGGCGTGACCCGATGCGGGGTGGGTCGGTCCCGATCCGGTGTGCCGCCGGCGGGTGGCGTCGCGTGAGTGACGAGGCTCAGCGCGGGCTGGCGGCCGCGCTCGCGCAGGTGGGCGACCGGTCCCGGACGGGTGTGCAGGGCGGCTGGTCGCGGGTCCGCCAGGGCTTCTTCCTGGCCGTTCAGGCGGGCGTCGCGGCCGGGCTCGCCTGGTACCTGGCGCACGACGTCATCGGGCGGACCAACCCGTTCTTCGCCCCGATCGCCGCGGTCATCACGCTGGCCTCCTCGGTCGGGCAACGGGTACGGCGTACCGCCGAGCTGGTCGTCGGCGTCGCGATCGGCATCGGCGTCGGCGACGCGATCATCTTGCTCATCGGCACCGGCCCGTGGCAGATCGGCCTCGTGGTCACCCTGGCCATCGTGGTGGCCACGGCGGTCGGCGGGGGACCGCCGTTGGTCGTACAGTCGGCGTCCTCGGCCGTGCTGGTCGCGACCCTGACCTCCACGACGGGCGTGCCCTGGACGCGGTTCGTCGACGCGCTGGTCGGCGGGGCGGTCGGCCTGGCCGTGATGACCGTGCTGCTGCCGCTGAACCCGCTGACCATCGTCCGGCACGCCGCCGAGCCCGCGCTGCGCTCGCTCGGGGACGGCCTGCGTACTGTCGCGCAGGGTCTGGCGGAGCGCGACGAGGACCGGATTCTCGCCGTTCTGGACGAACTGCGCGCGGCCGAAACCACCTTCGCCGATTACGCCGCCGCCGCCAAGGCGGCCCGCGAGAACGTGGCCTTCGCCCCCGCGCGGTGGCGCGTGCGCGGCGCCCTCGCCCTGTACGTCGACGGCGCCGACCAGGTGACGTACGCGTTGCGCAACGTGCGCGTGCTGATCCGGCGGGTGCTCACCGCGCTGGACGACGACGAGCCCGTGCCAGCCGTGCTGCCCGCCTCGATCGAGCTGCTGGCGCAGGCGGTGGAGCTGCTCCAGCAGGACTGGGCCAAAGGGGAGGAACCGGTGGCCGCCCGGGAGCGGGCGCTGCGCGCCGCGGCCGAGTCGGGCAGGGCGTACGGGGAGGAGGTCGGCTTCTCCGGCGGGGTCATCGTGGCGCAGATCCGCACCACGGTCACCGACCTGCTCCGGGCCACCGGCGTCGAGTACGGGGAGGCCCCGCGGCTGGTGCGCCGCGCGGCCGGGTGGCACGGGCGCTCGCGCGGTGGACGCGGAAAGGGGCGCCGGCGCGCGTCCTGACCCCTCCCGCCCCCGGCCGGGGCTGGCTGGGGCGGTCCGGGGACGCCCGGATGGCTAGGCTGACGGCATGGCCGACGTTGCACCGGGCGGGTCGCCCGACCAGCCTGCCCCCTCTCCGGCCGGCCAGACCCCTGTCGGCTGGTCGCCGCCGGGCTCGGGCACGGCACCCGATGGCACGACTCCAGAAGGCACGGCTCCCGCTCCGGTCTCCGGGCCCGGCATCCCTCCTGGTGCGGATTCGCCGAGCGTCGGCGCGGTGCCGAGCCTGGGTGCGGCTCCCACACTGGGTGCGCAGCCGACCGTCGGCGCGGTACCCGGGCCGGTTCCGGCCGCTCCGGGCACCGCGGTGCTGGTACCCGGTGCGGTCTGGGCGGGACCGGACGGCGTGCCGCCGGAGCTGCCGCACCGGCGCGGCTGGCGCAGGTGGCTGCCGCTGGGCGCCGTGATCGGCCTGATCGCGGTGTGCGCCATCGCCATGCTGATCTTCCTGGGCTACAACTTCGGCATCGCCGGGCTGGTCATCGGTCTGGTGGCCGCGATCCTGCCGGTGCCCGTCCTTGTGGGCTGCTTCCTCTGGCTCGACCGGTACGAGCCCGAGCCGACCCGCTATCTCGTCTTCTGCTTCGCCTGGGGCGCGGCCGTGGCGACCGCCGTGGCGCTGCTGGTCAACACCACCGTGGCCTCGCTGTTCGAGCACGTGGGGCTGCCGGACGCGCTGGTCGCGGTGCTGGTGGCGCCGTTCATCGAGGAGTCGATGAAGGCCCTCGGCCCGATCCTGCTGCTCTGGAAGCGGCGCCGCGAGTGGTCCGGCATCACCGACGGCATCGTCTACTGTGGCATCTCCGCGATCGGCTTCGCGATGGTGGAGAACGTGCTCTACCTGGGCGGCCACGGCTACGCCGCCGGCGCCGACCAGTACGGTCCGGCCACCGGCATCCAGAACGTCTTCCTCATCTTCATCGTGCGGATCGTGTTCACCGGCTTCGCCCACCCGCTGTTCACCTCGATGACCGGCATCGGGCTGGGCATCTCCGCGCGCTCGCCGGACCGCCGGGTGCGCTGGCTCGCGCCGATCGCCGGGCTGCTGCTGGCGATGATGCTGCACGGCACGTTCAACCTGCTGCCGACGCTGTCGGTGGCCACCGGCCAGCCGCTCATCATGCTGTACGGCTACATCGGCTTCATGGTGCCGCTGTTCTTCGCCATGGTCGGCGTCGCGGTCGCCCTGCGCGGCTGGGAGGGGCGGCTCAGCGAACGCGTCCTGCCGTACTACGTGCGTACCGGTTGGTTCTCGCCGCCGGAGATGGCCGCGCTCGGCAGCCTGGGCCGGCGCCACTCCGCCCGCCGCTGGGCGCGCCGGGTCGCCGGGATCGCCGGGTTCAAGGCGATGCGCGAGTTCCAGTTCGCGGCCACCCGGCTCGCCCTGCTCCGCGACGGGATGCAGCGCGGCCTGGATCGCAAGCCGGAGGACATGCGGCAGGCCGCCGACGAGGAGCGCAGCCTGCTCACGGCGATCACCGCGTACCGGTCGGCGTTCGTGGGGCGCGACCCGCAGGCACCGCAGGCCTTCTGGAACGGTGACGGCTACCAGATCGCGTTCCCGGACGGCGTGACGCGGGCGGTCCCCGCGCCCGACGAGCCGGTCGTGCCCGTGCCGGTCCGTCTCGCGCCGCCCGTGCCGGTCGGTGCCGGATGGGGCGCGCCCGGATACGCGGCGGCGCCCCCGGGGTACGCCGCCCCGGGCCACCCCGCGTCGGGCTACCCCGCCCCCGCTCCGGTGAGCTACGGCTCGCCCGCCGCCTACGGCCCTCCGGCCGGGTTCAGCCCTTCCGCCGGTTACGGCTCACCCGCCGCCTACGGCGCCTCCGCCGGCTACGCCGCCCCCGGTGGTTACCCACCCCCGGGCGGTTATCCGCCGCCCCCGGCAAGTTACGCGCCTCCTCCGGGCTACGGCGCGCCGGGAACCAGCGGCTATGGCGCCACCCCGGCAAGCGGCGGCTATGGCGCTACCCCGGCAAGCGGCGGCTATGGCGCCGCCCCGGCGAGCGGCGGCCATGGCGCCGCCCCGGGATACCCACCCGCTCCGGCTTACCCGCCCCCGCCGAGCTTCCCCTCCACCCCGGCGTACCCGCCGACCCGGGCCTACGGTGTCCAGCCAGGCGGTTACCCGCCGGTGGGAGCCCAGCCGGGCTACGGCGGCCAGCCGGTCAGTGTCCCGCCCAGCCACGGCGGCCAGCCGGGGAGTGTTCCGCCCGGCTATGGCGGCCAGCCGGGGAGTGTTCCGCCCGGCTATGGCGGCCAGCCGGGGAGTGTTTCGCCCGGCTACGGGGTCGGCGCGCAGCCCGGATACGGTGCCACGCCGAGCTATGGCGCACCACCGGCGTACGACGCGCAACCGGGCGCCGGCCCACCGCCGGCCGCCGAACCGGCCCACAGTCCACACCCGAGCCACGCCAACCCGCCCGGCTGGGGGGCGCAGCCCTGGCCCGGCCACACACCGGCACCGCCGTCGGCGCCACCGGCCCACTCCGGCGGGTACGCGCATCCGCACTCTGCCGACCCGACGGTCGGTCCCGTGCCGCACGCCCCGGATCCGACCGCGACGCCCCACGCCGGTGGAGACGCGCATGGCGGCCAGCCCGCCGCGCCCACGGCCGAGCCGTCATCGACGACGGACGCGGACGGCACGGCGCACGAGTAGCGGCTGGACACGGGTAGCGGCTGGACACCAGTAACGGCTGGATACGAGTATCGGGCCGGCCGCCCGGGTATGGCGGTGGCGTGACCGGTTCGAAGATCAGCGCCGTGGCCGGTTCGCAGGTGCAGCCGCCGCGAACCCGCGCCCGGCGGTCAGAGGTAGAGGCCCGTGCCGTCGGATTCCACCCGGCTGGCGGCCACGGCGTGCACGTCCCGCTCCCGCAACAACGTGTACGTCTTGCCGTGCAGCTCGACCTCGGAGCGGTCGTCGGGGTCGAACAGGACCCGGTCGCCGACGACGATGGAGCGCACGTTCGGCCCGACACCCATGGCGACGGCCCACGACAGGCGGCGGCCCATCGACGCGGTCGCGGGGATGACGATGCCGGCGGTCGAGCGGCGCTCGCCCTCGCCGCCGTCGAGGCGTACGAGGACGCGGTCGTGCAGCATCCGGATCGGCAGGCCGGTGTCGGTGGTGGTGTCGGCGCTCACGAGCAGACGGTACGCCCGCCGGTCACGGGCCTGCGGATCAGGGGGATTCTGCCACTGAGCAGGGGACGTTGATGCGGGCGACGACTACGGTGGATATTGCGTGACGACGGCGAGGGGGTTGGCGGTTGAGCCGGTTGCAGCGGGTCCGGCAGAACCTGCGGAAGGCCTACGAAACGGGACGTGAATCCGTGCGTACCGCGCGGAACCCGCAGAACGGGGACTCCGACACCGACGCGGAGCTCGAATTCGCGATGCCTGCGCCGCAGGTGGTGGTCGACCAGCAGTCGACGACCAGCCTGGACGACACCGAGGTGCCGCACTCGTTGCGGATCGCCGCGGCCTGGTCGTGGCGGCTCATCGTGGTGGGTCTGGTCGGCTATGTGCTGCTGCGGTTCATCGGGATCATCAGCATCGTCGTCATCCCGTTGGCCATCGCGCTGCTGCTGTCCGCGTTGCTGGCGCCCGCGGTCGGCTGGCTGCTGCGGATGCGGCTGCCCCGGTCGCTGGCCACGTTTCTCGTCCTGATCAGCGGCGTCGCCGCGGTCGCCGGCACGCTGACCCTGGTCATCAACCAGTTCCTCGACGGGCTGCCGGAGTTGACCAGCAAGGCCAGCGACGGCGTACGGCAGATCCAGGACTGGGCCCGGACCGGACCGCTGCACCTGTCCGACAAGCAGGTGGACCAGGCGATCGACTCCGCCCAGAATTGGATCAACGGCAACACCAACTCGCTGACCGAGACCGGGTTCGCCGGGGTGGCCACCCTCTTCGAGCTGGTCACCGGCGCGTTGCTGGTGCTGTTCGCGACGTTCTTCTTCCTGCGCGACGGCCGGAAGATCTGGTACTTCCTCGTCCGGCTGTTCCCGGTGAACGCCCGCTGGAGCCTGTCCGACGCGGGCGACGCCTCGTGGGCGACGCTGGGGTCGTACGTCCGCGCCACCGTCCTTGTCGCCTTCATCGACGCGCTCGGCATCGGGCTCGCCCTGGTGATCCTCAAGGTCCCGTTCGCGTTCCCGCTGGCCGCGCTCGTCTTCCTGGGCGCGTTCATCCCCATCGTCGGGGCGACGACCTCGGGTGCCGTGGCCGTCCTGGTCGCGCTCGTCACCCGGGGCTGGGTGATCGCGCTCATCGTGCTGGGCGCGGTGATCCTGGTGCAGCAGCTGGAGGGGCACGTGCTGCAGCCGCTCATCATGGGCCGGGCGGTGGCCATCCACCCGCTGGTGGTCATCATCGGCATCGCCTCCGGGGTGGTGCTGGCCGGAATCGTGGGCGCGCTGGTCGCGGTGCCGCTGATCGCGGTGCTGAACACGGGCGTACGCCGCCTGTCCCGCACCCGCCGCCCCGAAGCACCTCCCGGCCCGGTCCCCGACGACCCCGTCCCAGCCACCGCGTAGCGGAGGCGGCTACGTCGCGGCGAGGCGTTGCAGGGCGCCGATCGCCGCCTCGGGGCGCGTCGTGTACCAGAACGGGGGCAGGGAGCCGCGCAGGAAGGCGCCGTACCCGCGGGCGGTCTCCAGGCGGGAGTCGAGCACCGCGACCACCCCACGGTCCCCGGTGGAGCGGATCAGCCGCCCCACGCCCTGGGCCAGGCGGACGGCCGCGATGGGGACGCTGACCGCGGCGAAGCCGGAGCCACCGGCCGCGTCGACGGCGGCGGCGCGGGCGGCGGCGAGGGGCTCGTCGGGGCGGGGGAACGGCAGCCGGTCGATGACGACGAGCTGGCAGGCGTCGCCGGGGACGTCGACTCCCTGCCACAGCGACATGACGCCGAACAGGCAGCTGGCGCGGTCTTCCCGGAATTTGCGGACCAGGATCGGCAGTGACTCGTCGCCCTGCAACAGCACCGGGAGATCGGTACGGGCGCGGACCAGCTCGGCGGCCTGCGTGGCGGCGCGGCGGGAGGAGAACAGGCCGAGGGTACGGCCCCCGAGCGCGGTCACGAGCGTGACGAGTTCCTCGCCCGCGGCGGCGGGCAGGCCCGAGGCGGCGGGCCTGGGCAGGTGCGCTGCCACGTACAGAATGCCCTGCTTGGGATAGTCGAACGGCGAGCCGACGTCGAGGGAACTCCAGCCGTCGCCGGAGGCCGGCGCGGCGGTGCCGGAACGTTGCTCGGGGACGGCGGCCGCGGGCAGGCCGAGCGAGCGGGCGACCGTGTCGAAGCGGCCGCCGAGGGTCAGGGTGGCCGAGGTGGCCACGACCGTACGGTCGGTGTAGAGGTTGCCGGCCAGGGTGCCCGCGACCGACAGCGGGGCCACGACCAGCGCGCGCCGCCCGGCACCCGTGTCGGACTTCTCGATCCAGGCCACGTCGTGCTCGGCCTGTTCCAGCAGGCGCTGGGCGGTCGTGGACAGTTCGTCCAGGGTGGCCTTGGCCTGCTGCTTGCGGACCGGGTCGGGGTCGTCCGCCTTGACGTCGCCGATCGCCTCCAGGGCCGCGCGGGTGGACGCGTCGATCAGCGTCACCGCCTGGTGCAGCAGCGGCGGCAGCCCGGCCGTGAGCCGCCCGGCCGGCACCTCGCCGAGCCCGACGGTGAGCGCGTCACCGGCCTCGGCGATGGCCTCCCCGGCGGCGGGGGTGATCAGGGGGCGGGCGCGACGCCCGGCCCGCTCTACCGCTTCGGGGGTGAGTTCGGCCTGGGCCGCGGAGGAGACCCGGTCGGCCAGCTCGTGCGCCTCATCGACGACGAGCAGCTTGTGCGGCGGCACGATGTGGCGCCCGGCCAGCATGTCGACCGCCAGCAGGCTGTGGTTGGTCACCACGACGTCGGCCTCCCGCGCCCGGGCCCGGGACGCCTCGGCGAAGCACTCCGCCCCGTACGGGCAGCGGGCGGCGCCGACGCAGTCGCGGGCGGGCATCGACACCTGCCGCCACGCGGTGTCGTCGACGCCGGGATCCAGCTCGTCGCGGTCGCCGGTGGCGGTCTTGTCCGCCCAGGCGCGCAGGCGCTGGATCTGCTTGCCGAGCCGGCCTGCCTCGCCGAGCCACTTCTGCCGGGGCGGGTCGTCGAAGAGGGTGTCGGCGGGCTCCTCCTCGTCGGCGTGCTCCAGCTTGGCCAGACACAGGTAGTGGTGGCGCCCCTTGAGCACCGCGAACGTGGGTCGGCGGCCGAGGATCGGCGTGACCGCCTCGGCCAGCCGGGGCAGGTCGTGCTCGACGAGCTGGTTCTGCAGCGCGAGGGTGGCGGTGGAGACGACAACGGGGCCGTCGACCAGCAGTGCCGGGGTCAGATAGGCCAGCGACTTGCCCGTACCCGTGCCGGCCTGGACCAGGAGGTGCTCGGAGTCGGTGACGGCCCGCTCGATGGCCGCGGCCATGGCTTCCTGGCCGGGGCGGGCGAGGCCGCCGGGCACCGCGCCGACGGCGGCGGCGAGGAGTTGGGCGGCGGTGGCCGATGATCGGGTGGCGGCGGGCACGACGAAGACCGTACCCGCCGCCACCGACGAAACCCGCGCACCGTTAGGGTGCCAAGCATGCCGAGCGAGACGGTCCGGGTGGTCTACACCAAGTACGACGGTTCGGCCCATCGCGACTATCCGGCGCGTCGGCTCAACGAGGACGATCTCGGCATCTGGGTGGGTGTCACCCGCGGCACCGCCTCGGTCTACCACGGCCGCCCCTCGGTCGAGCAGATCCCGTTCGTGCTGCTGATCCCGCGCGAGTCGTGGTGGACGGCGATGTTCAACCCGCCGCCGCGCACGAGCGAGGTGTATTGCGACATCACCACCCCCGCCCGGTGGGAGGGCGACACGGTGCACATCATCGACCTCGATCTGGACGTGGTGCGCCGGCGCGAGTCGGGGCTGGTCGAGTTGCGCGACGAGGACGAGTTCGAGGAGCACCGGGTCCACTTCGGCTATCCGGACGACGTGGTCGTCGAGGCGCAGGCCGCGGCGGAGCGGCTGCTGGCCGCGCTCGGCGACGGCACGGAGCCGTTCGCGTCTGCCTACCGCAAGTGGTTGTCCGCCGTCGTCGACTGACGGAGATCCCCCACCCACCCGGCGACACGCGACGTCACGAGGGATTTCTTGGGCGATATATGCCCGGTTGACGGTGTCACATGTGACACAGTGGTCTGAGCGATAAGTACGTTTAGTCCTATTCACGTGGCGGGATGGGGGCGTGACGGTGGCGGGGGACATCTCGACAATCGCGGGTGGCCTGGCGGGGGTGGCCGGTACGGTCGGCGCGGTCTCGGTCGGCTTCTCGTTGCTGCGTCATCCACAGCCGTACCTGCCGTGGGGGCACGCGATCATCCGTCCGCAGGAGACCGACCCGTTGCCGGGCGTGCTGCGCCGCGGGTTGGCCGGCCTGACCATCCCGGTGCGCCCCGGTCCGCACGGCGAGCTGTTCATCGGACCGGGCGCACCGCAGCCGGGGCGTACGCTGCGCCGGCTCGTCCTGTCCCCGCTGTTCGTCCGGGCCAAGGCCGGCGGCGGCCGCCTGCGCCGCGATCAACGGCTGCCGTTCCGGCTGGTCGTGGAGTTCGTCGGGCCGCATCGCGACGCCGAGACGCTGCTGCGGGCGTACCGGATGCTGGACCGGCAGCTACGCGACCACGCCCAGCTGTTGAGCCGCAGCGTGGACGGGGTGCTGGAGCCGGGCGCGGTGACCGTGGCCGTGGCCGGGATCGTGGACGTCCGCGAGCTGCTGACCGCCCAGCCGGTCCGGTACGCCTTCGCCGACGGCACCTTCGACGACATCGGCACCCGGTCGGCGCCGCCGTCGCTGGTGCCGATGATCAGCGAGTCGTGGTCGCGGCGGTTCGGCTGGGACGGCCGGGAGCCCATCTCCGCCGAGGAGCGGCACCTGCTGCACGCCATGGTGCGGGCCGCGCACGAGGACGGCCGCCTGGTCCGGATCTCCGGCCTGACGGAGGGCTCCCGCCGCGCGCGGCGGGCGATCTGGTCGGAGCTCTGCGCGGCCGGGGTGGACGTCATCGCCGACACCGACCAGGTGGGCCTGAT
The DNA here is from genome assembly GCF_047159485.1 of Krasilnikovia sp. MM14-A1004. Lineage (GTDB taxonomy): Bacteria > Actinomycetota > Actinomycetes > Mycobacteriales > Micromonosporaceae > Actinoplanes. The sequence goes on from NZ_AP038773.1 coordinate 319,816, forward strand.
CCGGCACCTGCGCCAGTGCCCGGTGAGCCAGCCCGTGGCGCCGCCGGTCGAGCCGCCCCGGCCCGCCCGGCGGACGTCGCCCGCCCCGCACCCGGCGCCCCATCCGACGCGGGCCGACGCGGTCCCGCGGGTCTGATCTGCGCCGTTTCGGCCCTACCCATCCATGGATGCTGATGGTGAACATCAGGTGAACTGCGATTGAACTGCCTTTGAGCAGGGGTAGGCGGGGTTCATGCCGGCCGACGCGTTACCTAGCATTCCCCCGGAGTTCGCCGTGCCCGCCGCCGCGGCGGGTCCGTACCTGCCCACCCGTCCCGCGAGGTTCGCGCCGTGAAGTTCTCCTTCCGCCCCACCGAGGGCGCCTTCTACGACCTCTTCACCAAGGCCGCACAGAACCTCGTGCGGGGCACCGAGCTGCTCAACGAGCTCGCCCTGCCGGACGCCGACGTCCAGTCGGTCAGCGAGCGGCTCACCGACGTCGAGCACGACAGCGACCAGATCACCCACGATCTGTACAAGAAGATCAACTCGACGTTCGTCACGCCGTTCGACAGGGAGGACATCTACTCCCTCGGCTCGCAGCTCGACGACGTCATGGACCACCTGGAAGCGGTCGGCAACCTTCTTTATCTGTACGGCCTGACCGCGCTGCCGTCGCTGCCCCGCGAGATGCATGAACTGGTGCACGTCCTGGACCAGCAGGCCAAGCTGACCGCCGAGGCGATGCCCCAGCTGCGCGCCATGAAGGGCCTGCAGGAGTACACCATCGAGATCAACCGGCTGGAGAACGACGGCGACCGGGCCTACCGGATGCTGCTGGTCCGGCTGTTCTCCGGCGAGTACGACGCGCTCACCGTCCTGAAGATGAAGGAGGTCGCGGACGAGCTGGAGGCGGCCTGCGACGCGTTCGAGCACGTGGCGAACACCATCGAGACGATCATGGTCAAGGAGTCGTAGGCCTTGTCCCCTGAGCTCCTCGCTGTGCTGGCGGTGATCACCGCCGCGATGGTGTTCGACTACACCAACGGGTTCCACGACGCGGCCAACGCCATCGCCACCAGCGTCAGCACCCGGGCCCTCACTCCCCGCGTCGCGCTGGCCATGGCCGCCGTCGGCAACTTCGTCGGAGCGCACTTCGGCGGCGCGGTGGCCAAGACGGTGGGCGAGGGCATCGTCCAGCTGCCCCCCGGCGTGGCCAGCCTGGGCGTCGTCTTCGCGGGCGTCCTGGGCGCCGTCGCGTGGAACGTCATCACGTGGTACTTCGGACTGCCCTCGTCGTCCTCACACGCGTTGTTCGGCGGGCTGGTCGGCGCGACCCTGTTCGCCAGCGGTGGCGTCGTCGAGTGGGCGAGCATCACCCAGAAGGTCCTCATCCCGATGGTGCTGTCGCCGGTCGTCGGCCTCATCCTCGGCTTCCTTGTCATGCTGGCGATCCTGTGGGGCTTCCGGCGCGGTCACCCCGGACGGCTGAACCGCGGTTTCCGCCACGCGCAGACGGTGTCGGCGGCGGCCATGTCGATCGGGCACGGCATGCAGGACGCGGCCAAGACCATGGGCATCATCGTGCTGGCGCTGTACACCGGTGGATACCAGGACAGCCCCACCGAGATTCCGACCTGGGTCTACTACACCTCGGCGACGATGCTGGCGCTCGGCACCTACGCGGGCGGCTGGCGGATCATCCGTACCCTCGGTCGCAAGATCATAGATCTGGGGCCGCCGGAAGGGTTCGCCGCGGAGACCGTCGCCAGCTCGGTGCTGTACTTCAACGCGCTCGTCCTGGGCGCGCCGATCTCGACGACCCACACCATCACCTCGGCGATCATGGGCGTCGGCGCCACGAAGCGGGTCAGCGCCGTGCGCTGGAACGTGGCCGGCAACATCGTGATCGCCTGGATCATCACGTTCCCCGCGGCGGCCGCGATCGCCTGCCTCGCCTATTTCCTGGTCCGTCCGTTGTTCAGCTGAGCGTCGCATCGAGGTCGTACGTGACGCCGATCTGCGCGCGGATCGCGTCCAGCGTGTTCATGATCTCCAGGGTGGCCGCCTGCGGCACGAGCGGGCTCTCCAGCTCCCCGGCGGCCAGGCAGCGCTGCACCTCGATCGCCTCGTACTGGTAGCCGTGCCCGGGGAACGGCACGTCGCAGGTCTCCGCGCGGCCGTCGCGGTGCAGCACGAACGACTGCGGCATATAGAACTCCGGCGGCAGGTCGATCCGCCCCCGGGTGCCGGTGATCGAGGCGGCGTTGCGGGTGGCGCCGCCGATCCCGCAGGTCAGGGCGGCCACCGCACCCGAGGCGTACCCGAGCAGTATCCCGGTGTTCTCGTCCACCCCCTCCGGGGTGAGCCGCGCCCACGCCTGCACCGACTCCGGGGTGCCCAGGATGAGATGCGCCAGGTTCAGCGGATACACCCCGAGGTCCAGCGCGGCCCCGCCGCCGAGCCGGGGATCGCGCAGCCGGTGCCCGACCTCGAACGGCCCGGCCAGCCCGAAGTCGGCGTGCACCGCGGTCACCTCGCCGATGGCGCCGTCGGAGATCAGCTCGGCCACCCGGCGGATCGCCGGGTTGCAGCGCATCCACATGGCCTCCATCAGGAACAACCCACGGGTACGCGCTTCCTGGACGAGATGCGCCGACGAGGCCAGATCCAGCGTCATCGGCTTCTCGCAGAGCACCGCCCGGCCGCCGCCCAGGCAGGCCAGCGCGGCCGAGTGGTGCAGGGCATGCGGGGTCGCCACGTACACGACGTCGACGTGGTCGTCCAGGGCCAGCTCGGCCCACGAACCGTGGGACCGCGCGAAGCCGTGCCGCCGGGCGAACGCCTCGGCGGTGTCGGCCCGGCGCGAGCCGACCGCGGCCAGCTCCGCTCCGGGTACGAGTTGCAGGTCGGCGGCGAAGGTGGCGGCGATCGCGCCCGTGCCCAGGATCCCCCAGCGGACCGTCGGCGACACGTCCTTGGTCATGATCGCCACGGTATCGCTCACGGCCGGTTCGGTGGCAGGATCGGACGGTGACCAACCTCGAGTTGCCGGAAGCGTTGGCGCGCCGGGCGCGCGAGTTCACCGGAACCCCCGTGCCCCCGCGGCCCGCGGCCACGGTCGCGCTGCTGCACCCCGAGACCCTTGAGGTGTACGTGCTGCGCCGCCGCACCACCATGGCGTTCGCCGGCGGCATGTACGCGTTCCCCGGCGGCGGCGTCGCCGCGGACGACCGGCCCGAGACGCTGCGCACCGACTGGGCGGCCCGGCTCGGTGTGCCCGACGAGCAGGCCCACGCCGTGGTGGGCGCCGCCGCGCGGGAGCTGTTCGAGGAGGCCGGGGTGCTGCTGGCCGGGCGGGCCGACGAGCCCGACCACACCGTCGGGAACGTGGGCGGCGACGACTGGGAGGACGAGCGGGCCCGGGTGGTCGCCCGTCAGCTCAACCTCAGCGAGGTGCTGGCCCGCCGGGGGCTGCGGCTGCGCGACGACCTGCTGCTGCCGTGGGCCCGGTGGATCACCCCGGAGTTCGAGCCGCGGCGCTTCGACACCTGGTTCTTCGTGGCCCTGCTCCCGGCGGGTCAGGAGGCACGGGACGTCTCCGGCGAGGCCGACCGGACCGAGTGGATCCGCCCGGCCGACGCGGACGAGCTGACCATGCTCCCGCCGACCCGCGTGCTGCTGCACGAACTGTCCGCGTACGAACGGGCCGACGAGGTCGTGGCGGCGTCGGCACACAGAAACGCCGCCGCCCCCGTCATGCCCCGGGTGGAGCTGGCGGAGGACGGCGGCGTCACGTTGACGATCAGCCGAAACGACCCGTGATGTAGTCCTCGGTCTTGCGCTCGCTCGGGTTGCTGAAGATCTTCTGCGTGTCGTCGTACTCGATCAGACGGCCCGGATCCCCGGTCTTCTCGATCGAGAAGAACCCGGTCTTGTCGCTGACCCGGGCGGCCTGCTGCATGTTGTGCGTGACGATGATGATCGTGAAGCGGTCCTTCAGCTTGAACATCAGGTCCTCGATCGCCAGCGTCGAGATGGGGTCGAGCGCCGAGCAGGGCTCGTCCATCAGCACGACCTGCGGCTCGACCGCGATCGTCCGGGCGATGCAGAGCCGCTGCTGCTGACCGCCGGACAGGCCCGCGCCGGGGCGGCTCAGCCGGTCCTTGACCTCGTCCCACAGGTTCGCCGACCGCAGGGACTGCTCCGCGGCGTCGTCCAGCACCGACTTCTTGCGGACGCCGTTCAGCTTCAGCCCCGCCACCACGTTCTCGTAGATGCTCATGGTGGGGAACGGGTTCGGCCGCTGGAACACCATGCCGATCATGCGGCGGACCGCGGTGACATCCACGTCGGGGTCGTAGATGTTCTGGTCGTCGATGGTGAGCCTGCCCTCGATCCGGGCGTTCGGCAGCACCTCGTGCATGCGGTTGATCGAACGCAGGAACGTCGACTTGCCGCAGCCGGACGGCCCGATCAGGGCGGTGATGGTCTTCGGCTCGACCGTCATGGAGACGTTGTCGATCGCCTTGAACGATCCGTAGTACGACGAGACGTTGTGCGCCTCGATGCGCTTGGCCATGGGGGACACCTCTTATCGCGTCAACTGGTTGCGACGGGCGAGCAGTTTTGCCGCGATCGTCAGGACGAGGACCAGGGCGACCAGCGTCAGTGCTGCCGTCCAGGCGCGGGCAGGTGCGTACTTGGAAGCGTCGCCGGCCTGCTGGAAGACGAACAGTGACAACGACATCTGGTTGCCACTGAACGGGTTGAAGTTGATGGCGCTGGCGCCGCCCGCCACGAGGAGCACGGGTGCGGTCTCGCCGGCCGCCCGGGCGATCGCGAGCATGACGCCGGTGACGATGCCCGGCAGCGCGGTCGGCAGGACGATCTTCAGGATCGTCTTCCACTGCGGCACGCCCAGCGCGTACGAGCCCTCCCGCAGCGGACCCGGCACGAGCCGCAGCATCTCCTCGGTGGACCGCACGATCGTGGGCAGCATCAGTACGGCCAACGCCAGCGCGGCGGCGAAGCCCGAGTACTGCGGCCGCCCGTCGTTGAAGACCGGGCTGACGATGAGCACCCAGAACGACAGGATGAACAGACCCGCCACGATCGACGGGATGCCGGTCATGACGTCGACGAAGAAGCGGACCGTCAGCGCGAACCGCCCCCGGCCGTACTCGACGAGGTAGACCGCGCCCATCACCCCGAGCGGCACGGCCAGCAGGGTGGCGATGCCGACCTGCTCCAGCGTGCCGATGATGGCGTGGTACGCGCCGCCGCCCGGGTCCCGCGCGCCGATGTTGTTCATCGACGTGGTGAAGAACGTGGCGTCCAGCCGCTCGACACCCTTGGAGATCAGCGTCCACACCACGGAGGCCAGCGGCAGCACCGCCAGGATGCACGCGGAGTAGATGAGCGTCTTCCACATGCGGTCCCGTGCGGCGCGCTTGCCCTCCACCCGGCCCGCGATGAACAGCAGCCCGCCCAGGTAGAGCACCAGGCCGAGGACCGCCACCAGCACCCAACCGCCGATGTCCAGGCCCAGCACGACGATCGC